>NZ_JBLFJW010000029.1:0-67810 GCF_047713085.1 Pantoea sp. sgz302252 | reverse complement strand
TTCCGGCCACCGTACCGATAAAACCCATTGCGCCGGGGATACCCGGTGCGGCCAGCGTCGTCTGTGATACGGTACTCCCCGGAACCAGCGCGGTTGCCGCAAGCGTGTCCGCGCCGCTGAACGGGCCGCTCAGCATCACCGTCACCGGAACCGCCAGCGTGTTATCGAGCCCCAGGTACTGCAGCGGGTACTGGCTTGCCGGATAGGTGGCCGTCAGGTCACGGACACTGGCACTCACGTAGCTCTCGGTATGTCCGGTGTAGCTCCGCCCGGGGTTGCTGGTATCGACCCCGCTCCAGATATAGGCATGGGTGATGGTGTCTCCCACCGACACGGACTGCAGCGACCAGTCGGTGCTGCTGCTGGCCACAATCCCCGACTGCCCGTGTGCCACGGGTTGCGGGTTTCCGGCAAAATTGGGAAGCGGGTAAAAAACCAGCGGGCTGGTCTGCAGGCTCTCAGGATTCATGATGGGCTCTCTGTAATCAGGTTAATGATGAAGGCAGGAGCAGCATAGGCACGGCGGGGCTGTCGCATTGTCCCAAATGCACCCCGGCAGTGGGTGTTTTTTGCCTGAGGAGAGAAATTATCGAAAAAAACAAATGAAAAGTCAGTCACGAAAAGGCTTGCTGAATGTGGTCTGGGAAAGCCGCAATTTCACCCGAGTGGGGATTCAGGGGCTGAGCGTCTGTCCGATATATATAAGCGTTCCCCTATTCCTGTATAACGACGGGAGCGACCAATTGCCCGGTATAGATCACGGGCAAGCGGCGAGACCATTTTGATTTTGAACTCAACGAAATAATTGGCGCTTTCTTACGAGCCGGAGAGAGTAATGTCATGGATAGTGTCCACCACTGTGGGTGTCCACTATCCTGTCTGGAATTTCAGGATCGCCAGACGATGCTGAGACGGCGCTATATATCTACGGCCAGTTTTTTAACCGATCATCATCCAGCTGTCGCTGCACTGAAATTATTACTGCGCAGATGCCTTTGAAGTCTGTTTTACAGACTCAGATCGAGTGTCAATCGTAAATCCTCCTTTTTCATCACGGGTAACCATTGTGCCTTTATCAATATTTCCGTGGGTTACCGTAGCACCACCAGGCATTGTGACCTTTGTAAACCAAGTGCTGGAGCACGCCGACACAGAACATACCAGAACACACGCAAACGCGAGAAATATCATTTTTGCCATGAAATTGACCTTTTTACCGAACCAACAACGGCTGGATATTCAGAATTCATAAGTCGGAAACCATTCCCCTGATGCCATAACATTTGCGTGACGCTGTGCACGCTGAGGCGTCTGTTTTGCCCAGGTGCTATCAAGCATTTGGCTAGCGGCTTCACTCCATTCTTCTTCAACAATGGCTTGAAGCATATTGTGAAACTTAACAAGACCACCAACCCCCATCTGGTAGGCCATTGAAGTGAGAATATCATGCCGTGGCATATTACAGACATGTAGCGCCGCAGTAATCTCGTAACAGGTCTGCATGTTGGAGTGGATAGCATTAATATTATCCCGCAACCAGGCGTTGATCGTGTTATCCGATAACTTGAATGTGTAATGGCTAAGCGGAGCTCCCTGTGGCCCTAATCTGAAACCAACTCCCGTAGTGGGGTAACCAAGGCTATCAAGATACGGGCTGTAACGGATCCCTTCCTCCTGTCGCAACAGGGGGATAATTTCACTTTTGAAATTCATCTTTTTCTCCAGTTCAAGTTTTGAAGTTCTTACTTACTGCTATGGCAGCATAAATGTCAGCCTCCCCGGGCTTTCAAGCCGGTAGTAACCCTTATGATGTCAGGCTAATTTCTCATCATTGACTTATTTTCCTCCTGAATTTGAGCGAAAAAAACTTGCTGACGGGTCTTAATAGAGAGTAAGTATCCCGATAAACCGGGTATCCACGTTTCTCACGCAGGATAAAATATCAGCTGGCGATGATCAGGGCGGTCTGCCTGGTGGTGGTGAGCGATCGCTGGATTCCGCTTGAATCAGCACATGAAGAGGATGTTGAGGAAAAACGGGTCAGGGAAGGCCAGGTATCCAGCATACTTCTCACCGACGGTTTCGCCGAAAACGAATACCATCCTGATTTCATTCGGATGGATATCCATGGAGAGTGCTGTTCCAGGGAAGTCTGGGGCAGGGATAACGAAGAATATCAGGCGCATAAAATTATCAAGATTAACTATTTGTGATGTTCAAAATATTCAATTCTTAATCCCTGAATGCGGTTTAGATTTAAGGGCGAGGGCGATTATATCGATCTTGCGTATCATTATCTTTGCTGGAGAAAGATCTCTTGTCTCAATTGAGACAGAAATAACATTGGAACTTGCTGTCTCCTGGATTTATCCTAAACCCTGTTTATTGTCGACCTTTATGTAAGTATTTCACCAATGTATATGGTGAAATACACTATCAATAGTGTCGATATAATTAAGTAATTAGGATGTTTAAATTAATATTAAATTTATTATGTACAATCTCACTTCACTTAGCAAGAATAATTTCTTAAATAAAGTAATGTCTGAAAAGATTAAAGTCGCTAAAGATAAAAATTAGAGGGGAGCTTACCGCTATCGTTACTTGTTTGCACTCGTCATGTCATAATCCAGAATGAGGATGATGAGACTCTCAAAAATATTTCAGTTGTTACAACTAATTAGTTCTCAAGGCCTGCTATAGGCGATATCTTGTTTATAACCAATAAATTACGCGTGTAATGATGCTCGTGTTGTTTTAGATGTGGTGACCATTTCAATGAAAAAGAAATATACCAACAAATCTTGTTGCCGGCATGGCATTATTAATGTCATTACGTGGTTGCAAATATTTATCCAGATCATTTTTCCCATAATTACTTTTGTTCCTGCGGTCGTAAGGGCCAATGAAAACTCAACATCTAATGTGTCAGACTCGCCATTTTCTTCAGACCATCTGAACACGGATAAAACCGCAACACCACTGCCTTACGAAAGTACGATGAGCGGTGTTGCCGGCTCGCTTTCCTCTTCAGGAGCTGAAGGGATAAAAGAGATGGCGGTCAATGCGACGACAGGTTATGCCTCTGATGCTGTTCAGAAATGGTTAGCGGGATATGGAACGGCTCGCGTTCAACTTAATGTTGATCAGAATGGCAATTGGGATAATAGTTCTTTCGATTTTCTGGCCCCACTATATGATGGAAAAAAAGCCTTGCTTTTCACTCAACTAGGCGTACGAGCGCCTGACGGTCGCACGACGAGCAATATCGGAATGGGCGTTCGTACCTTTTATAATCCCAAATGGATGTATGGTGCGAACGTCTTCTTTGACGATGATATTGCCGGGGGAAATAAGCGAATTGGTTTAGGCGCAGAAGCCTGGACGGATAATCTTAAACTGTCTGCTAACGTTTATCTGGGCACTACCGAGTGGCATTCGTCAGATGATTTTGACGACTATAATGAAAAACCAGCAGATGGTTACGATATTCGAGCCGAAGCATATCTTCCTGAGTTACCGCAACTGGGCGCAAAATTGATGTACGAACAGTACTATGGCGACAAGGTTGCGTTATTCGATAAAGATCATCTTCAGTCAAATCCTTCGGCAGTGACTTTAGGCCTTAACTATACGCCATTTCCGTTAATCACTGCCTCCATGGATTATAAACGGGGGCAGGATTCGATGGATGAAACGCAGTTCGGCATTAACTTCCGCTATACATTAGGACAGAAGTTTGAAGATCAAATTTCTCCTGCGCAAGTGGTTAATCTTCGTAGCCTGGCGGGGGCTCGTTATGACCTTGTTGAGCGTAATAATGAGATTGTTTTGCAGTATCAGAAAAAGAAAACCAGCAACGTATTATCCAATATGGCGCTGATCCTGACTAAAGATAACAGCCCTGCGGATGGCGTAACAGCAAACTCGGCAACGATTACCGCAACGACTCAAGACGGTTCTCCAGCACGTAACGCAGTCATTAGTTGGACTAGCACTGGCCAGGCTAATTTGAGTAATACAAGTAGCGTAACGGATGACAATGGTCATTCGACCATTACGATTACAGATAAATCAGCCGAACAAGTGGTTATCCAGGCCACATCTTCTGGGATAAGCCGCAACACAACCACAACCTTTGCCAAATCTATATCGGCAATGGACCTTAAAATTACCAAGGATAAAAGTGTTGCGGATGGTAAAAGCGATAATAGTGGCACCGTGCTAATTAAAGATGCTAATGGGCAGCCGATGCCAAACATGCCTGTGTCCTGGCAAGTGAGTAACAAGGCATTTATTGGCGAAAACGATAGCCTTACTAATGAGAAGGGTGAAGCGAATGTTAACTTTTCAAGCAGTATCGCGGGTTCTGTCACTGTTACTGCCAGCTCTTCAGGAAAATCAGCCTCAGCCAATTCGAGTTTTGTTTCTCAAGCCGCTACGAGCATTGATGTTACGGCTAAAGTGAATAATGCACCAGCTGATGGAAAAGCTGCGGATACTTTTCAGGCGATAGTCGAAGATGGCAACGGTCAACCAGTGCCTTCTGCTGTAGTGAACTGGAGCATTAGCGGCAGTACTACGGCAAAAATGACCAGTCCGTCCAGCGTTCAAACGAATGCACAGGGTATTGCGATGGTGACGGTAGCAGATAGCGCAGCGGAGCAAGTCACGATCACCGCAACCAGTAGTGGTTTATCCGATACTGACACAGCATCCTTCTCGATTGTTTCGGTGAATAATCTTGCTGTCAGTATGACGACCAATAATTCCCCAGCTGATAATTTGACAACCAATAAGGCACAGGCCCGGATAACTGACGCGAATGGTCAACCTGTTAAGGGTATTCCTGTCACCTGGAGTCTCTCAGGTAGTACAACCGCTAACCTGACGAGCGACCCATCGGGAAATACCGATGACAATGGTATTGTCACGGTATCTCTTAAAGATTCTGTAGCGGAAAGTGTTACGCTAACGGCATCAGGCGCAGGCCTGTCCTCACCAGTCACGGCTGTATTTACGCCGGTTTCAGTGAGTAATATCGTGGTGAGTATGGTGACAAATAACTCGCCAGCAGATAATGCCACGATTAACGAGGCACAGGCAGTTGTTACTGATAGTAATGGTCAACCATTACAGGGGGTGACTGTCACCTGGAGTCTCTCTGGTAGCACTACAGCGATTCTGACCACGGCGACCACGGCGACCACTGATAATTCCGGGATAGCCAAAGTCTCTCTGAAAGATTCTGTCTCAGAGCCTGTCACGGTGACGGCGACATCGGGTACTAAAACAAGTTCTACTACGGCAACTTTCACGACTGTCGTGGCGAAGAATATCGTTGTGAAAATAACTAAAGACAATAGTGTAGCGAACAACACGGATCTCAATACTGCTCAGGCTACTGTGACTGATAGCGGGGGGAAACCTATTGCGAATATGGCTGTAAACTGGAGTTTGTCCGGAATTTCCTCTGCAGAAATTGCATCAGAAGCTATTAGTTACACTGATCAAGAAGGTAAAACGTCGGTGAGCGTTAAGGATGCTGTGGCTGAGTCTGTTACGGTCATGGCAAATGCTGACCAGATTGAGAATTCTGCTGTGATGAACTTTACGAGTGTCCCTGTCGGTACTCTCGTCGTTACAGTAGAACGAAACAATGCATTTGCAGATGGCGTTGATACTAATCAAACAAAGGTTATTGTACGCGATAGTTCGGGGCAGCCGATTTCCGGAGAGAGTGTGACATGGAGTCTCAGCGGTTCAACAACAGCACATGCTTCTTCACCGTTGGACGTCAGTACAAACTCGCAAGGTGAAGCACTGCTAAGCGTGACCGATTTGGTGGCTGAAAGTAATGTTGTCATTACCGCCACTGCCAATGGCAAAAGTGCTCAGGCAACCATTTCCTTTATTCCGCAAATTGCTGCGGTAACTGTGACAGTACAAACCAATAATGCAGCGGCGGATAACGCCTCTGAGAATATCCTTCAGGCAACACTGACGGATGCTAAAGGGCAGGTTGTGCCTAATGCGAGTGTGACCTGGAGTATAGCAAGCGGATCCTCAGCAACAGCTACAAGCCCACTGACGGTCACGACGGATGGTAACGGGATCGCAATCCTGAAATTAGTCGACTCAGCCGTAGAGACTGTAACAGCGACAGCGCACGCTGAAGCGAAGGAAGATACAGGCTCAGTTGTCTTTACCGCTGCCGCCGTGGGAACGGTAAATGTCAGTATGCTAACCAATAACGTGTCAGGGAATGGTACCGCTGTAGATGTTGCACAGGCGGTAGTTTTGGACGCAAATAATCAGCCTATAAAAAATGTACCTGTTACTTGGGTGATTACCGGTAGCACTACCGCGGAAGCCGTCTCATCCTTAACTATCTCAACGGATGACAACGGCAAGGCTAATCTAAGCCTTACTGATACAGTAGGAGAAGGGGTGACTGTAACAGCCAATGTCGGAGGTAAAAGCGGACAAACGACGGCCACATTTGTGTCGGCGGCGTTTGGACCCGTGACAGTTGACACAGAGCATACTAAAACCGGCAATCCAAGTATCAATGTTTCGTTGGTTCAAAATGGATTAGATGTTACGGTTTACTCTTATCCTGGAATGGCGGCTGGAGATCAGTTGACGGTTAACTTTAAAGTAACAGGTCAGGCGGCTAGTACTTCCACTATTCCAATGACAGACCATACTTTCCCTGTTCACACCGTGACATCTCAGGAAGTCGGGAAATCTGTAATCTTTACCGTACCAAGTGGGGAGGTTCTGGGCCTGCAACCAGAAACGTCTGGTAGCCTGGAGGGTACCGCTACAGCTACTGCCGTAAATCCAACAACATTACAGCAATCGACCGGAACGGTGAGTTACAATTTAGATACCTTGCAATAATTTCTTTTATTGAGATATGAACTTTGACGCCAGGCTGTTTATCTCCTGGCGTCATTGATTATTATTAATCTCACCATTTTTTGTAAGTTAATTGTGCCGTGGAAAAATACCCTCTAAGAGGGCGGTACTATTGGATAATTCAACTATAATGAACCCATCTCTCCTTGAGCTGAAGAATCAGTATGAAAAAAAATAGCCCATTACATGCTTATGACTTTTCGAAAAAAACGTATCCTTTTTCATCTGTTGCTTTGCTGCATGAGAAGCTTATCCCCTACAGTTCCCCATTCATTTTGCCAGCAGATCACACCTATTTACTAAGTCAAAATGAAAATGAGTCAGCAATAATTTTGATGACGGATGGCATCTACTCGTTATGCCATGCGGAAAGCGATCTGTATGTCGCGACAGGTTTTTCTCCTGGGGTAATAGGTTTCATTGATGGCTATGGCTTGTACTACAATGTCGAGCGTCGTCCTCAGCATTATATTTTTGCGGAAACTGAATGTGTGGGGTATCTAGTACCAATAAATATTTTTTTGAAATGTGCAGACCAATTTAACCTATGGCATGATATATCGCGGATTTTGGCTCATCGCTTAATGGTTATGAGTGCACGAGAAGGTGAAATAGTGGGAGTAAATTCATACACAACCGTACGCGCACTGCTCAGTGAACTATGGATATATCCTGAAAATTATCGAACACAAATAAGTGTTGAAAAGTTTATTCAACGCAGGAGCGGACTATCTCGTGCGCAAATTATGAGAGTGCTGTCCGATCTAAGAAAAGGAGGGTATTTAAAGATCGTGATGGGAAAATTGATTGATTTGGGGAAATTACCGCATTCCTATTAGATGGATTT
Source organism: Pantoea sp. sgz302252 (assembly GCF_047713085.1). NCBI lineage: Bacteria > Pseudomonadati > Pseudomonadota > Gammaproteobacteria > Enterobacterales > Erwiniaceae > Pantoea > Pantoea sp. sgz302252. The sequence goes on along the minus strand of NZ_JBLFJW010000029.1, from coordinate 60,039 downwards.
TGAAGGTTAATATCATTCGCTGAGATACACTTTGTATAAGTAATAAATATAACAAAACATTAACGTCAACTGCTTCAAGTGGTCTGTGTATATCAACGTCATGCCAGGGCGCTTTGGCAAAGCGTTGGTTGTAATCGACCATAAACTCTTCAAGGGAGCAAGGAATGGCGAGCGCGGGAACTGTGTAATCACCCGTAGGGTGATCAAACAATGCATTGAACTCCTCAATCGTTAAAGCATACCTGATTACCTCTGGTGTATCTGACGGGCGCTCTACCCAGATTCCATCTTCTTTTCGTGTTAGGTTTGGTGCCGCCAATCTTTGCATTCGTGTGATGTAATTTGAAAAATTGACATCAAATCGGTCATTCTCAGGTTCATCGTTGATTTTTTCTTACGCCTCATTCTCGTTGTCATAAAATGAACGGAAAAAGAACCTGCTGTGGTGGTCCGACGTTCCCGGACTGAGATAGACTTACTTCATCGGATGTTCATCTTCTTGACCTGTGACGGCCCTCTTACGCAATGAAAAAAAACATGAAATCGGCCTCACCCTCAAATGTGCTGCGCTATCTGTGGGGATCGGCGGCGGCGACGATTGTGTTGACCTCTATTCTCTCCTGGTGGCTGCTTTCTGACTCGTGGAATGCATGGCACACAGCGCGTAACGACGTGATTCAGTTTGATAATTTCTACCTTGTGCTGCAGGTGTCGAACAATCTTGCCAGCGAACGAGCGTATGCGAACGAATTGGTGTTGAGCCCTGCGTCAGGTAAGGCAGAGGCCTGGCGAAAACTGGAAGCCAGCCGCCTGCTGACCAATCGTGATTTAAAAAAGATCCCCGCGAATATGCTCTCGCTGGCGCTGCTGACGGCCACGATTGATCAACTAGAACGATCGCGACAGCACATTGATTTGTATCGCGAACGAGTGTTGCACGATCCGATTGAAGCGCAGCGCGCGATCAATGCGATGGTGACGGCGACGGATTTTTATCACGAAGCGTTATTTCGCCACACCTCAGAATTCCTGATGCTGGAACCTTCGGCACTCGGCCCAATTTTGCGCGCTCAGGCATTAGGCGAACTGCGCGATGCCACCGGAAGGCTGGGCTCTCAGTTACTTATTCCTCTGGCGACACAAACGCCCATTCCTTTGCATAACACCGAAGCGATTAGCCGCGGCATGGAACGCATTAGTGTGCTGTGGTGGCTGCTGCGTACGCAGGGTGATGAAGCCGGTTACTTACCAGGCTTTACCCAATTGCTGGGCAATACCCGCCAGCAGTTTGAGCTGCATGGAATTTCCCTCATTAAGACGCTGCAAACCGAAAGTGAGAAGGGCGAGGTTTACAGTGTCGATGCCGATAGCTTTGCTGTGCGTTATCACGACAGTCTGAATACGTTTGATGAGCTGCTCAATACCTATCTGACCGGTGTTAAAAAACATTACATCGAGTCTGAGAAGCAAGCGGCGGTTCACCTGCTGCTGGTCATTATCATCCTGATAGCGCTCTGCCTGCTGACGACCGGGCTGATTTACTACGTGCGTTCCCGTGTGCTGCAACCCATTCTCAGACTAAATCAGATAGCGACCGGGATAATCGCAGGCGATCATCAGGATACCCTGATGGATGACAGCACGGCAGAGGAAGTCCAGGAGCTCTTTTCTTCGCTTGGCACCCTTGGCAACCAGCTGCGAGAGCAAACTCGCCTGAGTAAGAAACTCAAACGTCAGTCGGAAGAAGATCCCCTGACGTACCTGTCGAACCGCCGGGCGTTTGATGTGATGGCGGGCAACCTGTTACAGCAGGCCAACCGTGACTTTCCGGCCTGGCTTATCATGATGGATGTCGATCATTTTAAAGCGATCAACGACACCTGGGGCCATCCAACGGGCGATAAGGTCCTGGTTCAGTTGGCGACAACGCTGAAAAAATTCAGTCGTCCAGGGGATGTGATTGGGCGTCTTGGCGGCGAAGAGTTTGCGGTGATGTTCCGCACGCCTGATTCTGAGGATGTGACGGGGTATACCACTCGTATTCAGAACGAAATTCGCCGATTGCGCTTTGAAGGGCCGAAAGGGGAGCCCTTTACGATCACCGCCAGTTTTGGCGTGGCTTCCGGGTGGAAACGTGAATTGAGTGAAGTCCTTGCTGAAGCCGATGCGGCGCTGTATCAAGCCAAAAACAGCGGCCGGGATCGTATTTGCGGGTTGCCAGAAAGAGCATAAAAAATTCCCTCCGAAGAGTAACACCGTTAGTTTAAGACCGAGATATCCGGGGCGACCACCGGGTTTGACGTCCCTCCGGGAACCAAATCCCGGAGTTTCCCCTGATTCATTGGCTTAAGTGAACGGCATTACTCCATAAGGAAGGCGTTCAGTACAATTAAAAGCGGCATTTCACGCCGGACATGGCAGAAGTATCACTGTAGCTGTTGTGCAGCAGTGCCGCCCCAGTGATTAAGGGATGGCGTACGCCCAGCTTTAGCTGGGGGGGCGTTACGCGAACCGTCAATGGAGACGGTTTCACGTTCATTCTCACCCATCCAGACGGCTTGCTAATTAGTGATTAATAAAGTGATAGCGCTTAAACCCGGCGGATTATCTTTTCAGTTCACGAATGAGCCAGGAGAGTGCACAGCATGCGAGGGAAATATTCGCATGAATTATGTGTTGCAGGAAATTTACCTATTTGTGGTGTGGATTTAGCGCAAACTGAGACGAAAGGGTGATTTTTAGCAGGACGATCAGGCTTTTGCCTGACGGAAGAACGGGCCGGGCAGGGACATGCTGAAAGGAGAGATAAACAGGAGGACACAATGGCCTGGCGACCTTTTCTATTTCTGATTACCACGCAATATCCGCAGCTTTCGCATCGCCGTGGACGACTCACGTTGGTCCGATAACGTACTTTTGCGCGGGAATTCACGAAGCTTTTCCGATTTTTTTCTAAAAACAGATCGGTATTAGCCAGACGTTTTAATTCCTTTATCAAATTGATGCTGCCGGAAATACTGCGCCCATGACAACAAGGGGAGCAGACACCATGGCACGCACATCGCACTTATCTTTCCTGGCCACATTGGCCTTTATCACTTTTCAGGCGCAGGCGGTGAACGTCACCGTGGCGTATCAAACCTCCGCTGAACCGGCCAAAGTGGCACAGGCTGACAACACCTTCGCAAAAGAGAGTGGGGCGACGGTCGACTGGCGCAAGTTCGACAGCGGCGCGAGCGTGGTTCGTGCGCTGGCCTCCGGCGATGTGCAGATTGGCAACATCGGTTCCAGTCCGCTGGCGGTTGCGGCAAGCCAACAGGTTCCTATTGAAGTATTTTTGCTGGCCTCACAGCTCGGAAACTCCGAAGCGCTGGTGGTGAAGAAGAGCATCAGCAAGCCTGAGGATTTGCCAGGTAAACGCATCGCGGTGCCGTTTATTTCAACGACCCATTACAGCCTGTTGGCCGCACTGAAACACTGGGGTATCAAGCCCGGTCAGGTACAGATTGTGAACCTGCAGCCACCGGCCATCATCGCCGCCTGGCAGCGAGGAGATATTGATGGGGCGTATGTTTGGGCACCCGCCGTGAATGAGCTGGAAAAAGACGGCACGGTGTTGACGGACTCTTCCAAAGTCGGGCAGTGGGGAGCGCCAACCCTGGATGTTTGGGTGGTGCGCAAAGATTTTGCCCAGCAACATCCTGATATCGTTAAAGCTTTTGCCCGCAGCGCCATTGAGGCTCAACGTCCCTATATCGACAATCCTGACAGCTGGCTGACAAAATCAGAAAATCTGCAAAAACTGTCGAAACTGAGCGGGGTGCCGGAAGCTGACGTCCCGGGGCTGGTGAAAGGGAATACCTATCTGACGGCAGCACAACAGTCTGAACAGCTCAATGGCCCGGTCAATAAAGCGATTGTTGACACGGCTCAGTTCCTGAAGGAACAAGGCAAAGTGCCTGCGGTTGCGGCTGATTACAGTCAGTACGTGACTGACAAATTTGTGAAGTAGGGGAGATAAGCATGCTGCAAATCTCTCATCTGAGCGTCGATTACGGTGGCAAGCCCGTTCTGGACGACATCTCGTTAAGCGTTGACCGAAGAGAGCTGTTAGTGGTTCTCGGACCTTCGGGGAGCGGAAAAACCACACTGCTGAACCTGGTCGCCGGATTTATGCCTTACGAATCCGGCAGCATTACGCTGAACAATCAGCCCGTGCGCGGGCCGGGCGCTGAGCGTGGCGTGGTGTTCCAGAATGAAGGGCTGCTGCCCTGGCGTAACGTCCAGGACAATGTGGCTTTTGGGCTGCAGCTCGCGGGGATGAATAAGGAAGCCCGTAACGAAATAGCTCGTCAGATGCTGAAAAAAGTGGGGCTTGAAGGCGCAGAGAAGCGCTTCATCTGGCAACTCTCCGGTGGGCAACGTCAGCGTGTGGGCATTGCCCGCGCACTGGCGGCTGATCCCCAACTTCTGTTACTGGATGAGCCCTTCGGTGCACTGGATGCTTTTACTCGCGAACAGATGCAAACGCTGTTGCTGCGTTTGTGGCACGAAACGGGTAAGCAGGTTCTGCTGATCACTCATGACATAGAAGAAGCGATTTTCATGGCGACGGATCTGGTCTTGGTTTCCTCAGGGCCGGGTCGGGTCACTGAACGCCTGTCGCTCGATTTTGCGCACCGTTTTGTGGCGGGTGAATCTTGCCGCAGCATTAAATCCGATCCGCAGTTTATCGCCCAGCGTGAATATGTGCTGAGCCGCGTGTTTGAACACCGGGAGGCCTTCTCATGAGCATTCTCGTCACCGATAAACCGCGTCGTCAACGGACAAACTGGCGCTGGCCGCTTTCTCGTCAACTGACCCTGAGCATCGCGACGCTCGTTGTGCTTCTGGCTGTGTGGTGGCTGGTTACCGCGCTGCATCTGATTGCTCCGCTGTTCTTACCCCCGCCAGCTTTGGTTTTACACAAGTTAATCACTATAGCCGGGCCAGAAGGTTTTATGGATGCCACGCTGTGGCAGCATCTGGCAGCCAGTTTGACACGTATTCTGATCGCTTTGCTGGCGGCAGTTATCATCGGCATCCCGGTGGGGATTGCGATGGGGCTTAGCCCGACAGTGCGAGGGATACTCGATCCGTTGATTGAACTCTACCGCCCGATCCCGCCGCTGGCTTATTTGCCGCTGATGGTTATCTGGTTTGGCATCGGCGAAACGTCGAAGATCCTGCTTATCTATCTGGCGATTTTTGCCCCTGTGGCGATGTCGGCGCTGGCTGGCGTGAAAAGTGCACAACAGGTGCGACTGCGGGCAGCGCAATCGCTGGGCGCTTCCAAAGCACAGATTTTATGGTTTGTTATTTTGCCCGGCGCACTGCCGGAGATCCTGACCGGGTTGCGTATCGGGCTGGGTGTAGGTTGGTCAACGCTGGTGGCGGCTGAACTGATCGCTGCTACCCGCGGTTTAGGGTTTATGGTGCAGTCCGCGGGAGAATTCCTGGCCACCGACGTCGTGTTGGCCGGGATCGCGGTGATTGCCATTATCGCTTTCGTTTTAGAGCTGGGTTTGCGCGCATTGCAGTGCCGCCTGACGCCGTGGCATGGAGAAAGAGCATGAGTGAACGTCTGAGTATTACCCCGCTGGGGCCGTTTATTGGGGCGCAGGTTTCCGGGCTGGACGTGAGTCGGCCGCTCAGCGATAACCAATTTGAGCAGCTGTATCATGCGGTGCTACGCCATCAGGTTGTTTTCCTTCGTGAACAAGATATTACGCCTCAACAACAGCGCGGGCTGGCTTTGCGTTTTGGCGATTTGCATATCCATCCGGTTTATCCGCACGCTGAGGGTGTGGAGGAAATTATCGTGCTGGATACGCATAACGATAATCCGCCAGACAACGATAACTGGCATACCGACGTGACCTTCATTGAGACGCCTCCGGCCGGGGCAATTCTGGCGGCGAAACAGCTGCCGGAAACGGGCGGTGATACGCTCTGGACCAGCGGTGTTGCGGCCTGGGAAGCGCTCTCTGCGCCACTTAAAGCTCTGCTGAGTGGGCTGAAGGCTGAACATGATTTCCGAAAATCCTTCCCGGAATATAAGCACCGTCATTCTGAGGAAGAGCACCAGCGCTGGCTGGATGCCGTCGCAAAACACCCGCCATTGTTGCATCCAGTGATCCGCACGCATCCGGTAACGGGCAAGCAAGCGCTGTTTGTGAATGAAGGGTTTACGACCCGAATCGTGGATGTCACCGATAAAGAGAGCGAAGCGCTGCTCGGTTTTCTGTTCGCTCACGTGACCAAACCTGAGTTCCAGGTGCGCTGGCGGTGGCAGCAGGGTGATATCGCCATTTGGGATAACCGGGTGACGCAGCATTATGCCAATGCAGATTATTTGCCACAGCGGCGAGTCATGCACCGGGCAACCATCTTAGGCGATAAGCCTTTTTATCGGGCGGGATAAGAAAAAAGGAGACGCCCGGCAGCAAAAGCCGCCGGGCGTTAAGATCAACGCAGAATTTTCTTCTCTGCAAGATCCAGCGCGAAGTAGCTGAAAATCAAATCAGCGCCCGCACGCTTGATAGCACCCAGACTTTCAAGAACGACTTTCTCTTCGTCTATAGCACCCGCCTGAGCGGCGAATTTGATCATCGCGTACTCGCCGCTCACCTGATAGGCACCAATCGGCAGCTCGGTACGTTCACGAATATCCCGCAGAATATCCAGATACGCTCCCGCCGGTTTTACCATCAGGCAATCTGCGCCTTGAGCCTCATCAAGTAACGACTCACGAATCGCTTCGCGGCGGTTCAAGGGGTTCATTTGATACGTCTTACGGTCGCCTTTCAGCGCGGTGCCTGCGGCTTCACGGAAGGGGCCGTAGAAGGAAGAGGCGAATTTGGTGGAGTAAGACATAATTGCGGTGTCAGTGAATCCGGCGGCATCCAGTGCCTGGCGAATGGCCTGAACCTGACCGTCCATTGCCGCAGAAGGGGCGATAAAATCAGCCCCAGCTGCCGCTGCAACCACAGCTTGTTTGCCCAGATTTAGCAGGGTTGCATCATTATCTACGCCGTGATCGCACAGCACGCCACAATGACCATGAGAGGTGTACTCGCAGAAACAGGTGTCTGACATCACAATCATTTCAGGCACGGTTTGCTTACAGATGCGGGACATGCGTGCCACCAGGCCATCTTCCTTCCAGGCATCGCTGCCGGTGGCATCCGTGTGATGCGAAATACCGAAGGTCATCACCGAACGAATGCCCGCATTGGCGATGCGCTCAATCTCGCGGGCAAGGTGTTTTTCAGGAATGCGCATGACGCCAGGCATGGCTTCAATGGCTTTGAAGTCGTCAATGTCTTCTTCAACGAAGACAGGCAACACCAGGTCGTTGAGGGTCAGTGATGTCTCTTCAAACATAGCGCGCAACGCAGCGGATTTGCGCAGACGGCGAGGGCGAGTGATCAAATCGGTCATGATAAGCCTGAGAGTAAGGGAACATCCGATAAGTTTACCTGAATTATGGATGAAGTGTTTCACTATAGTGGTGGTTATGTTTAGGACTTTTCACTGTAACCTTAATTATTATTTTATCAAATGTTTTTATTCGATTTGATAACGAAACGGCCGTTTTATTTAAGAATATTTCCCACTTTGCATTTGTTGTCTGAATTATTAATGTGGTGGCGGTTAATATATAATTTAAACAGTGATGTGGGTCACTCATTCTGATTTTGTCTTTCCAGCTGCATGGATTGTCCGCATTCAAACTTTTAAAAGAGATTAATTGAACTAATGTACAGCGGACACGCATAATTCCGTGGCAAATTAATTTTGCCTTGATGGATCAACATAATTACGTCCCTGAGGAGGGATGACGAATGCACTCGTGGAAAAATAAACTAGTCGTATCACAATTGGCCGTAGCCTGCGCATTAGCAATCGCTTCTCAGGCAAATGCAGGCACGGATGTCTCTAACAACACCTATGAAACCTTTGTTCATTACAACGATGCAACCTATGCAGATGGCGTTTACTATCAGGGTTATGCAGGTTGGAACAACTACGGCACGGACAGTGCTTATAACGGCGATATTTATCCTGTTATTAATAACGCCACCGTTAACGGCGTTATCTCCACTTATTACCTCGATGACGGGTTGTCTACCAATACCAACACTAACTCGCTGAGTATCAAAAATAGTACGATTCACGGTATGATTACCTCCCAATGTATGACGGAAGAGTGTACTAACCGTGATACCACCGGGTATATCTACGATCGTCTGACTTTAGATGTCGATAACTCAACCATTGACGATAATTACGAACATTATACTTACAACGGTACCAACAGCGATAAAACTGCGGATACTCATGTTGTCGATGTTTATAATCTCGGCACCGCTATCACGCTGGATCAGGAAGTTGACCTGACCATCCAGAATAATTCACACGTTGCGGGAATTACGCTGACTCAGGGTTATCAATGGCCAGATACTGACGATAAAACCGTCAGCACGGGTGTCGACAGTTCTGAAGTCTTTAATAACACCATCGTGGTGAAAGATTCTGTTGTGACGTCTGGCTCCTGGAGTGACGAAGGCACCAGCGGCTGGTTTGGTCGTACTGACAATGCCAGCGACTATGCGAATGACGTAAATGCCGGTATGGAAGATGTCGCATTGGCTGTTATTGCGAATCCATCCGCAGATAACGCGATGCAGACCACGGCAACCTTCAGCAACTCTACGCTGACTGGTGACGTGCTGTTCTCCAGCAACTTCGATCAAAACTTCTTCCCTAACGGTGCGGATTCCTATCGCGATACTGATTCCAACCCAGACACCAATGGTTGGGATGGTACCGATCGTCTGGATCTGACACTGGACAACGGTAGCAAGTGGGTCGGTGCTGCAATGTCTGTCCATCAGGTTGATAGTGATGGTGATGGCGTTCTCGATGGCTACGCAGCAGGCACTGATGCAACAGCAACGCTGTATGACATTGAAGCCAACAGCCTGTGGCCGAGCTCAACTTACGGTGTTGATAATACCGATACCGCCTATAACGAAGCGGGCCATGTTGTCGGCAACGAAGTTTACCAGAGCGGTCTGTTTAACGTGACCCTGGATCATGGTTCAGAGTGGGATACGCGTAAATCTTCGCTGATCGATACCCTGACGGTGAACAACGGTTCTCAGGTTAACGTTGAAAATTCAACGCTGATTTCTGACAGCATCACCCTGAACAACGCATCCGACATGAACATCGGTGACCAGGGTTATGTGGCGGCAGACAGCGTGAGCCTGAACAGTGGCTCAACCCTGACCCTGACCGAAGAACTGGGTGAGCTGTATGCCAATACTATCAACGTAGACGGCAATGCACAGCTGAACCTGGGCTTGGGCCAGGTGGATACCGCAGATCTGAAACTCACCAATGGCGGTACTTTCAATATCGCCAGCCGTGATTATGTGCTGAACGGTGATATGACCAACGGCCACACCAACGATGAGTCTCAATCTAACTACGGTTATGGTGTTGTTGCAGCTAACTCCGATGGTCACCTGGCCGTGAACGGTGATGTTGCGGGTAACTACAAAGTTCGCATTGATAATGCGACCGGTGCGGGTTCTGTTGCTGATTACAACAACAACGAAATTATCCGTATTTACAACAATCAGGCGGATACTGTTGCCACCTTCTCAGCAGCAAACAAAGCTGACCTGGGTGCTTACACCTATCAGGCTAAGCAAGTGGGTGACACCGTTGTGCTGGAACAGCGTGAGCTGACCGACTATGCCAACATGGCGCTGAGCATTCCTTCTGCAAACACCAATATCTGGAACCTGCAACAGGATACGCTGGCTAACCGTCTGACCAACGCACGTCACGGTCTGGTCGACGACGGCGGTGTGTGGGTGAACTACTTCGGTGGTAACTTTGATGGCGATAACGGCGTGATCCATTATGATCAAGACGTTAGCGGCATCATGGTCGGTCTGGATACTCAGATTGACGGTAACTACGCGAAGTGGATCGTCGGCGGGGCAGCAGGCTTTGCGAAAGGTGATATCAGCGACCGTTCTGGTCAGGTTGATCAAGATAGCCAGTCTGCCTACGTCTACACCTCTGCTCGTTGGGCGAACGATGTCTTCCTCGACGGTAACCTGAGCTACAGCCGCTTCAGCAATGACCTCTCAGCAACCATGAGCAACGGTCAGTATGTTGATGGCGACACCACTAACGACGCCTGGGGCTTCAACCTGAAACTGGGTTATGACTGGAAATACAACGTAGCGGGTTACGTCACCCCTTACGCGGCAATTTCTGGCCTGTTCCAGTCTGGTGATGACTACCGTCTCAGCAATGAAATGCGTGTAGACAGCCAGTCTTACGACAGCATGCGTTATGAGTTGGGTATGGACACAGGTTATACCTTCACTTACAGCGAAGATCAGGCGCTGACCCCGTACTTCAAACTCGCTTACGTCTATGATGACGCGGGTAACGATGCTCACGTGAACGGCGATAACATCGATAACGGTGTTAAAGGTTCCGCAGTTCGCGTAGGTGCCGGTGCAGAGTTCAACTTCACTAAGAAGTTCAGCGCATACACTGATGCCAGCTATCTGGGGGGCGGCGACGTCGACCAGAACTGGGGCGCTAACGTAGGTGTGAAATACACCTGGTAATAGCCCACTGAATAAAAGCAGGGAATACGTTCCCTGCTTTTTTTTAAGTAAGGAACTGACACAGGAAGTGACGTCGTATGTTTGCCGTAAAACCCTTGTCCGCATTTGCTGTTCTTGATAAGGTTTTTTCACCTATCGCAGCTCCAATTACACTTTCAGTTTCTGAGAAACTCATCCTGAACACGGAATCACCTAAGGTGACGATCGTTCGTCAGGGGATCATTAAAATTGATCGTACTCAGGAAGAACTTCTGGTTTCTATTTCTCCCGCTCCCACCATCATTGATTTGCCCGGTGTGCACCTGACGGGTCATGAGATTTATCAGATAACCGCGCTAACGCCCTGCGAGGTTTATCAGTTGGATATGGCGGAATGCCAGGCTTTATTGGATAAACACCAGCTATGGCGTGAAGCCTTCGAGTGGGTGAGTTGGCTGTATCGGGTACTGGAACAACGAGATGTGCACTTGATCGGTAAGAGCTCATACAGCCAGATCAGAGCCACGCTGCAACATATGTCGCGCTGGGACCCAGCGCTACGAGCCAAAATTGGCGTAATGAATTATATCCAACAGCGCACGCACATTTCGCGTTCTGTTATTGCTGAGGTATTGGCGGCATTACGGGCAGGAAAATACATCGAAATGGATAAGGGCAAACTCATCACCGTACACCGTTTGCCCCTGGAGTATTAAAATCAGGACTCAGGAATCACCAGTGGTTTGTTACCGCTAAGTTCCGTCACCAGCCCGTTGATCCCATCACTCATGTTGACGAAACGCGTGAGAGGAGAGCGAGTCACCACGACAAATGCGCCGATGTTATGCTGCGGGATCATCGCCATATAGGTAATGAACCCGCCACCCCCACCGGTTTTTTGAATAATGCCGGGGTGACCATTTTTCGGTGCCATATAAACCCATCCCAGACCCAGTGCGTCTGCCTTTCCAGGCACATCCATACCAATGACTTTGGTTAACTGACTACGTTGATAAATCAACGTTTGCATTCTGTCGGCCTGCTGATTGCGCGTATAAAAATCAGAGGAAAGGAACTGTTGCATCCAGCGCATCATGTCGCCCGGGGTGGAATAGACGCCACCGCTGCCAATGGCTGCCAGCGTATTATCGCAAGGGCTGGCACCTTTTTCCGCGACCATCAGACGCTGACACTGATCGGGTGACGGCGTAAAGGTGGTGTCTTTCATGCCTAACGGGCGGGTTATCTGCTCTTCAAACAGCTGAGGGTAAGGTTTACCTGCCGCTTTACTCAACGCATCGGCCAATAAATCAAACGCCAGATTTGAATACGCGGCCTGTGATCCTGGTGTGGTTTTCAGCGTGGCGGTGCTGAGCCAGCTCCAGCGCTGATTATAGGTCGGCCAGACAAACACCGGACGGTGTGCCGCACCGCCTGGCTGCTCACGCGGCAGGCTGCTGGTATGTGTGGCAAGGTTCACCAGCGTAATCGGCGTACCCTGATACGTAGGGACTTTGGCACCCGGCGGCGCATACTTGCTCAGCGGATCGTTGAGTTGAACGACACCCTGATCGAGCATTTTCACCAGCATCTCGCTGGTCATCAGCTTGCTTAAGGATGCAATACGAATCACCGAATCCAGTTGCGGATGCACGTTGCTGCCAGGGCGGGTTTCGCCGAAGCTGCGAAAGACGCGTTGATTGCCATCAATGACAACAAGAGCCATGCCCGTCGCACCACTGCCGTAGTAAATGTGGTTGGCGTAACGGTCAACGATATCTGAGGCAAAAACCGGATCCGGAGAAGTTTGAGCGGCCTGAGCCACTGGCAGCGAAGCAGCACACAGCGCTGCAATAAAAAGCAGACTACGTTTCAAGGAAGGCATCCGTGAAGTGAAAGGGAAGGTTAATGCTTATTAAAACGATAATACGGCCGCTTGCAAAGCGCCTTGAGTCCCGTTTTGCGTAAGAAAAACGTAACGACGGGTAAACAGGACGATTTTTCTGCACGCCTTTACGCGCTTTTGTGAACTCGCGCGTATGATACTCTCAACCTTCACAGTCAGTTACGGAGCAAATGATGTCAGAGAAACGTGTTGTCATGGTGATTGATATGCAAAATGGTGTCTTCGCGACACCTCGCCGCCAACGGCAGGAATGTGTCGCAAAAATCAACCGTTTAATTGGCGCAGCCGACAGTGTCATCTTCATTCAGCACAGTGAAGACGGTGGGCTGGAGGAGGGGAGTGAGGGCTTCGCTTTGTTGTCAGAACTTGAGCAGCCAGCCGATGCGCTTTATGTCACCAAAACGGCCTGTGATGCGTTCTATCAAACCCAGCTTGAGCGAGTTCTGGCTGAGAAGAGTATCAGTAAATTTGTCATTTGCGGCTGTGCGACAGATTACTGCGTGGACACCACGCTGAAAATTGGCGCAAGTAAGGGCTACGGCATTACGGTTGCAGAGGATGCTCATACCACCGCTAACCGCCCGGCGGCCCAGGCCGAAACGCTGATTGCGCATTACAACGAAGTCTGGCGCACATTAACTGTACCGGGTAATCCGGTGAGTGTGAAACCCGTCGAAACAATTGTTGCGCAATGGCAAACGAACTAAGCGTTTTCCCGTAGGTCAGAGGGTAAGTCCAGGTACAGCACCACCTTTTGTCGCGGTGAATGCCGCACATTTTTTTTGTGGTACACAGCAACCTCAAAACGATAAGAATTCAGCAGGAGAGCAGTTATGTTTAAGTCTTTTTTCCCAAAGCCGGGGCCTTTTTTCCTCTCGGCTGCCCTTTGGGCACTGATCGCGGTGATCTTCTGGCAGGTGGGGGGGAATGCCTGGCTACAACACGCCATTGGAGCTTCCGCCACGGTTCCTGTAAGCGCCGCCCGCTTCTGGTCGCTGAACTTCTTTGCCTTTTATGTCTACTATCTGTTTTGCGTGGCTCTCTTTGCCGCGTTCTGGTTTGTGTACTCCCCGCATCGCTGGCAGTACTGGTCAATTCTGGGCACCTCGCTGATTATTTTCGTCACTTGGTTTAGTGTGGAAGTCAGCGTTGCGATCAACGCCTGGTATGTGCCTTTCTGGGATCTAATTCAGAGCGCCCTGAGCAAACCTGGCAGCGTGTCCATTGCTCAGCTCTATTCTGAAACCAGTATTTTTCTGACGATTGCGCTGATTGCGGTGGTGGTTGGGGTGCTGAATCTCTTCTTCGTCAGCCACTATGTTTTCCGGTGGCGTGCGGCCATGAACGAATATTATATGGATAACTGGCAGCGCCTGCGTCATATCGAAGGTGCCGCCCAGCGTGTGCAGGAAGACACCATGCGTTTTTCCTCCACCCTTGAGAACATGGGCGTCAGTCTGATCAATTCCGTGATGACGCTGATTGCGTTTTTGCCGGTTCTTATTGCGGTATCCCCCAAAATCCAGGCGTTGCCGATCATTGGTCATATTCCTTATGGTCTGGTGATTGCCGCGATAGTCTGGTCGCTTATGGGCACAGGGATGCTGGCGGTTGTAGGGATCAAACTGCCAGGTCTTAACTTTAAAAATCAGCGAGTGGAAGCAGCCTACCGTAAAGAACTGGTGTATGGCGAAGACGATCCAAATCGGGCCGCGCCACCGACGGTGCGTGAGTTGTTCAGTGCCGTGCGTCGCAACTACTTCCGTCTGTATTTTCACTACATGTATTTCAACATTGCCCGTATTTTGTACCTGCAGGCTGATACGGTGTTCGGGCTCTTCCTGTTGTTTCCGTCCATTGCGGCAGGAGCCATCACTTTGGGGATCATGAACCAAATCCTCGGCGCTTTCGGGCAGGTGAGCAATTCATTCCAATATTTGATAAATTCCTGGACGACGCTGGTCGAACTGATGTCCATCTACAAGCGTCTGCGCAGCTTCGAGCGCGAACTGGATAACCTTCCGGAACAGGAAGTGACGCAAACTTTTAGCTAACACAGGGAAGTACGATGGCGACTATTCGCAAGATCTCACCCTCTTTGACGCTGCTCGCTGGTGTCATCCTGGCGGGCTGTACTAGCCAGCAAGCGGAGCTAAAACCCGGTGAAAAACCCGTGGATGTCGCCACGGTGGTGAAGCAAAAAATGCCCGCCAGCGTGAAGGACAGAGAGGCCTGGGCGCAAAGCATCGCGAAAGCCTTTGAAAGTCAAAAACTGGCCCCGACAGAAGAAAATGTCTGCTCGGTGCTGGCTGTCGCGCAGCAGGAATCCAATTATCAGGCCGATCCAGCGGTTCCAGGGCTGAGCAAAATTGCCTGGCAGGAGATAGACAGACGAGCCCAGAACATGCACGTGCCCGTTTTTCTGGTCCACACGGCGCTGAAAATCAAATCACCCAATGGCAAAACCTACAGCGAGCGGCTGGATACCGTCCAGACCGAGAAGCAGCTAAGCGCGATTTTCGATGACTTTATCGATATGGTACCAATGGGACAAACGTTGTTCGGCTCGTTAAACCCTGTTCATACCGGTGGCCCAATGCAGGTCAGCATTGCTTTTGCTCAGGCACATGAGCGCGGATACCCGTGGAAAATGGAAGGCACTGTCCGTCAGGAAGTGTTCACCCTGCGAGGCGGGCTGTGGTTTGGAACCTATCATCTGCTGAACTATCCGGCCAGCTACACGGCTCCTCTGTATCGATTTGCTGACTTTAATGCTGGTTGGTACGCCAGCCGAAATGCTGCCTTCCAGAATGCCGTTAGCAAAGCGAGCGGGGTAAAACTGGCCCTGGATGGCGATCTGATTCGTTACGGCAGCGACGAAGCGGGGAAAACAGAACTGGCCGTTCGTAAACTGGCAAGCAAGCTCTCGATGAGCGACAGTGACATCCATCGTCAGTTACAGAAAGGGGACAGTCAGGATTTTGAAAGCACGACGCTCTACAAAGGCGTTTATAAACTGGCAGAAGCGAAAACCGGTAAACCGCTAGTGCGAGAGATGTTGCCTGGAATCCAACTGGAAAGCCCGAAAATTACCCGCAATTTGACCACCGCCTGGTTTGCAAAACGCGTGGATGAGCGCCGGGCGAAGTGTATGGCGCCAGGTCAGAAGTAGTGTCGCCAGCGTAACACCAGGGCCAAAACGCCCAATATTGCGCAGCCAGCAAGGAAGGGGACCAGGCCAAACAAGGTGCCGACGGCAATCCCCATTTCAACGCGTGGGCGACCGCTATCCTGAATTTGCATCAGATGCTCGAAAACGCCTGGCGCATGCACCACCAGGTTTAGCACCTGTGCACCGGCCCAGAAGCAGAGCAGAACGAACAGCGCATAAGCGATATTCCCCTTCGTGGAGGGGGCTCTTCCTTTCCCGGCAATAATGGGTTTTGAGAATGTGAAATCAGCCATGAGAACCTCCTGAGACTGCTTAGCGCCAATTCTGTCAGACCTTGTTATAAGCTGGCCTGCGCCAGAATTACGTGGGTAAGTTTGACAGGGGATCGCCGTTGTCAATATCAGATTCGTGGTAATTTCACTCAGGGAAGACTCCTAAAGTTGGCTTTTACGCTCTGCGTCACAAAGTCTCTCCTTAAGTGAAATCAGTGCATGTTAAGAATTTGCTAAGCGTCACGCAGACGCTGTCACAGGAATGTGCGAGGATAGGGTTTTCACTTGCGGAGTTGTTATGAAACTGCCTGATAAAATTCGCCGCGACTGGCATTACTATGCCTTTGCCATCGGCCTGATTTTTATTCTTAACGGCGTGGTCGGGCTGTTAGGTTTTGAAGCGAAAGGGTGGCAGACCTATGCGGTCGGTCTGGTGACCTGGGTGATAAGCTTCTGGCTGGCGGGGCTGGTGATACGCCGTCGTCCGGTCGATATCGAAGAAGAAAAAAGTTCTGAAGCCTGACCGGACATCCCTATAGATGCCCGGCCCATAACAGCTACCCGTTCATCGAGGTTTTCAGCGCCAGATTCGTTTGATGGCGCTCCATCGCAAGTTCAATCAGGCGAGTGATAAGGCTGGTGTAATCCAGACCGCTCGCCTGCCAGAGTTTCGGGTACATACTGATATTGGTGAAGCCCGGCAGCGTATTGATTTCGTTGATCACCACTTCATTTTCTGTTGTCAGGAAAACATCCACGCGCGCCATTCCACTGCATCCCAGCGCTTGATACGCTTCAACGGCAACCTGGCGAATCTTGTCGTTAATGGCAGGATCGATAGCCGCTGGAACCACCACTTTCGCGCCATTGTCATCGATATATTTGGTGTCGTAGGCATAAAACTCGCTGTTAAGCACAATTTCGCCACAGGTACTGGCCTGTGGTTCGTCGTTGCCCAACACTGCACATTCAATTTCTCTCCCCACGATCCCGGTTTCGACCACAACTTTATGGTCAAACTCGAACGCCAGCGCAACGGCGCGCTCATACTCTTCTGCTGTTTTGACTTTACTGACGCCAACCGATGAGCCCTGGTTGGCCGGTTTAACGAACAGCGGTAAGCCGAGTTTTTCCTTCACTTGCGCAAAAGAGTGGGTGTTGCGGTTTGAACGCGTGAGCGTGATGAACGGGGCAACAGCCAGACCTGCGTCGCGCAGCAAACGTTTAGTCACGTCTTTGTCCATACAGGCCGCAGAGCTCAGCACGTCTGAACCGACGAAAGGCAGATTAGCCATTCGCAGCATGCCCTGAAGAGAACCGTCTTCCCCAAGCGTGCCGTGCACAATGGGGAAAA
The DNA here is from genome assembly GCF_047713085.1 of Pantoea sp. sgz302252. Taxonomy (NCBI): domain Bacteria; kingdom Pseudomonadati; phylum Pseudomonadota; class Gammaproteobacteria; order Enterobacterales; family Erwiniaceae; genus Pantoea; species Pantoea sp. sgz302252. Next base: position 42,653 of record NZ_JBLFJW010000029.1, on the reverse strand, counting down.
TCACATCAATGTCGGCCAGCGGTCCACCGTCTTCGGCGTTGATCAACTGCTGCGAGGTTTTACCCGGGATTTGCGCCAGCGTTATCTCTGACGGGCGAAGGGCGATTCGGGCCGGATCCTGAGGATTGAGCAAATAGTGAGTGGCATCGTTAACGTGCCATTGCCCTTGCTTATCAATTCCCAGCAGCACCACATCGAAACGTGTTTTATCCATCGCTTCAACAATGTTTTTGGCTGACTGTAAAGAGACTTCATGCTCAGCAGACTTCCCACCAAAAACGATCCCAACCCGCAACTTAGCCATTTCTGTACCCATCCGAAAACACACAAAGCCAATACCATAGCACGCCGACCCGCCGCTTGTGCAAAATCCTGGATGCCCGGTTGGGGTTTTAGGCTGTCGAAAGAGAGTGAGCATAACCCTCTGCGGAAGAGGGGACTCTTCGTGATATTGGTCACATAAAGGAGTAAAGAAGGCGTGCGTCCGCAGATTAGCAAGGCCGGCCGCCTTAGCGGAAAGGCCGCATTTGCTTCGCTCACCTATCCGGACCTGGTTATCAGTTTGTTTTTCACCACGATGGTTATTCAGCTGTGTAAGGGGTCTGTCGGTCCTGTTCTCGCCTGGTAATGTCGCCGGGCCGCTGATTGGGGCTTCCATCTCCGCGATGGCCGGTTTCCGCTGGGTATTTGTCGCCACGGCCATCGTCGTGCTGATTAATTTAGTGCAGTTAGCCATAATGCTCCGCCGTCGCCAACAGCAAGCCTAATTTAGCCAGCTAATTCTCAAGGGAGAGTATGAAATATCCACCCCTTCAAATTTTGGGTAATAATCCGGCGAGAGAAACGTTTCGCTACCAATTCAATTTGCATAAATTGGAATTTATAAAATAATTCTTATACCGACTAGGCGTTAGGGATCATCAGTGCTACCGTCTCAGGCATTCTCATAAGGAAGTCTCGTCATGAAAAATCTGATTGCAGAACTGTTGGTTAAGCTTGCGGAAAAGGAAGAAGAATCAAAGGAGTTAGTGGTTCAGGTTGAAGCCCTGGAGATTGTGGTCACGGCGCTATTACGTCATATGCGGCAGCCGGAACAACAAGCTCTGATTACCGATATTGAATCTGCATTAGACGAAGCCAAACCGGAATCTCAGGTGCCCGATCGCGATGCGGAATTATTAAATCAATATATAAAAAAGCTATTACGGCATCCGCGTAGTTAAGGCGAGTGCCGAATTCAGGCGCGACGATTGCTGTTTTATCGTCGCTGATAAAGTATTAATACCTTCCCGTCCAGACACGTGGTATCACTCTTTTTTTACCCGTTAAGTGGTTTTTCTCGTTTAAACGACCAGACTTACTGAGAGACTCTCACAGAAGGATGGTGCAATGAAAATAACATTACTGATGGCTTTACTGTTCGGCCTGGTGTTTCTCACAACGGTGGAAGCAGCGGAAAAAACAATGACCCCGCAACAGCAGCGAATGACGACCTGTAACCAACAGGCAACGGCTCAAACGCTGAAGGGGGATGCAAGAAAAACCTATATGAGTGACTGCCTGAAAAACAGCAGCTCAAAGCCTGCAGAGAAAAGCATGACCCCACAGCAGCAAAAAATGGGTGAGTGTAATGCCACGGCGACTCAGCAATCGCTGAAAGGTGACGATCGTAAGAAATTCATGAGCGCCTGCCTGAAAAAAACGGGGTAACACCACGCGCTAATAAAACGGGTGAACCGTCTCGCGGCTCACCCGTTGTTATCAGGCTTTGCTGAGCTTCTCTGATTTTTCCATGCAACTGACCATGGCTTCAATCACGGCAGAGCGGAACCCTTTTTCTTCCAGCACGCGAACGGCTTCAATAGTCGTGCCCCCCGGTGAACACACCATATCTTTCAGCTCGCCCGGATGAATCCCGGTTTCCAGCACCATCCTGGCTGAACCCATCACCGCTTGTGCCGCGAATTTATACGCCTGCGCACGTGGCATTCCGCCCAGTACCGCAGCATCCGCCATCGCTTCAATAAACATAAAGACATAAGCAGGTGCGGAACCGCTGACGCCCACTACCGGGTGGATCATCGGTTCAGCAATCACTTCGGCTTCGCCAAAGCTGCGGAAAATGGTCAGTACATCGGCCGTATCTTCACTGGTGACCAGCGCATTTGGCGTCACGGAGGTCATTCCGGCATTCACCAGCGATGGGGTGTTTGGCATCGCGCGAACGATTTTACGGTCATGTCCCAGCGCACGGGCGAGCTGGTCGAGCGTCACGCCAGCAGCAATCGACACCACCAGCGTCTCTTTATTGAAGCTGGAGGCCACTTCGCTCAGCACTTTGGTCATGATGGCGGGTTTCACCGCACCGAAGACGATATCGGCGATTTGCGCCACTTCCTGCGCGCTCTGTGCCGCGTTAATGCCATACTTTTCTTGCAGGGCGGCGACTTTGTCCGGCGAGGGCGTATAAACCCAAATTTGGCCAGGCTGCACTTGCCCACTGGCGATAAGCCCACCAAGAATGGCCTTACCCATATTACCGCAGCCGATGAATCCGATTTTCTTATCCATTCTGTCTCTCCCTCAGCGTTTTTTTGATAATGCGTATTAGCTTATCATCTTGTGGCTATGCCGACAGGGGAAAGCAGGCGACAATAGCGCAGTTATTTATTACAGGAGTGAATATGTCGATTTGGGTGGATGCCGATGCGTGTCCGAACGTGATTAAAGAAATCCTGTTTCGCGCAGCAGACAGAACACAAACACAGGTGACGCTCGTCGCCAACCAGAACCTGCGCGTGCCGCCGTCGCGCTTTATTCGCGCATTGCGTGTGCCTGCTGGCTTTGACGTGGCGGATAACGAAATTGTTCGCCAGTGCCAGCCGGGCGATCTGGTCATCACCGCCGACATTCCTCTGGCGGCAGAAGTGTTAGCCAAAGGCGGCGCAGCGCTCAACCCTCGCGGCGAGCGCTACAGTGAAGCGACCATTCGTGAAAGGCTAACCATGCGTGATTTTATGGATACGCTGCGGGCCAGCGGCATTCAGACCGGTGGCCCCGACAGTTTATCACAGCGCGACAGACAGCAATTTGCTGCGGAACTCGATAAGTGGTTGCTGGCAGTACAGCGCGGGCAGAACTAAACCCAGCTGTCGCCGCCGCCGAAATCATTGTAAGGCGCTGTCGGTTGCGCCTGGATATGTTGCGCAATCACGCTCCCGGCGTTAGCATCGCGCGGCGAACTTTGCTCCTCGGCTTGTTTCAGACGAGAGAAAAGGCCATCGATAAGGCGTTGTTCTTCAGATTGCATGGGTGAGTCCTCGGTCATACGAATGCTGTACGGCATAGTTTGTCTGAAACATTCATACTGTAAATATACGCCAGGTAAAGCTGTGCATAGATGTGTTACCTTTTGCACCTGCCCAGGGTTGTCAAAAGGCCATGCTTTCATGTAAGGTTGCCGCAACACTCGGTGACACTATTTCTTTACACCCTCATGATTTGCAGACCCCTTTATTCCCGGCAAAGAGATTGACGGATTATCAGGGTTGTAATTATTAATTTACACTTACTTGCGTACTAGTTTGATGGTATTCTTTCTCGCTCACACGCACAGCCTGCATTGCTGCAGTACCAGGGGGATTTCCAGGTGACAACAGAGCCTATTTTTCTTATCGGCGCCCGTGGCTGCGGAAAAACCACAGTCGGACAAAAGCTGGCGCAGGCCTGTCAATTTGATTTCCTCGATACCGATCAGATCCTTCAGCAACGTGAAGGCAGAAGCATTGCCGATATCGTGGCAAAAGAGGGCTGGCCCGCCTTTCGCAGTCGTGAAACACAAACGTTGCAATCGGTCACCGTGCCTCAGTCGGTTATTGCAACAGGTGGCGGCATTATTCTGGCTCCCGTGAACCGCGAATTTCTGCGTAAAAACGGCATCGTTATCTACCTGAAAGCGCCTGTGGCAGTCCTTGCTGGTCGCCTTGAAGCGTTTCCGGAAGAATCCCAACGCCCCACGTTAACCGGAAAACCGATCAGCGAAGAGGTCAGGGAAATTTTAGCCCAACGCGATGCGCTGTATCGGGAAACCGCACATCACGTTGTCGATGCCGCGTGCGATCCTGACGACGTCGTTGCGCAAATTCTGTCCGCGATCAACGCGCCATCAGCGGCCTGTATTCAGGCAAATTCGGCAACGGCGGGCTAACGCCTATACTTAAGGCTCTGACTCAAAAGAGGAAGAGCTATGCCTCTAATCCCCCGTATCCAGGACAAGCCCGGATTGTTGCCGTAGAAAAAGGCGAGCCGGGCACCAGTGTTACCTGGTATGAACTGTGTGCCGATCACCTCAAACCTGATTCGCTGATCAGTGAGCATCCGACTGAGGCTGAAGCCCTCGATGCCAAACGCCGTTATGAAGACCCCGGCAAGTCCTGAATCAAATCCTTCCTGTTGCGCAACGCCTGCCTTGAGTGGGCGTAAGTCACACTTTTTAGCTAAACTCATTGTTAATAAAACGTTAACCTCAAGATATTACTGGAGTGTGTCGGAGTCTTCTGGAATCTTTACAAACTGCGCCGGAGCGTAGCTGCTACGCTTCTGAACGGTTGAATTGTTAGCCATCAGGGGGGCTGTCATCGAGTCGTAAGCCTGTGTCGAAGCAGTGGTTGTCGTAATAAAAGGTAAATAACATGAGTGCGACTTTAGCGATTCTTACCATCGGCGTCGTTCCGTTGCGTGAGGTGTTGCCGCTATTAACAGAGCACATCAGGGAAGATCAGATAACCCACGTCAGTTTGTTGGGAAAAATGACTTGCGAAGCCGTCATGGACGCGTATGCGGTGGGGCCAGGAGAAGATGTTCTTATTGCCCTTCTCAACGACAATCGCATGGTGGAAATCTCCCGTCAGAAGGTTGAACACAACCTACAGGCGCTCGTTGAGGTGCTCGATAATCAGGATTATGACGTTATCCTGCTGATGAGCACGGCGCCGATCAGCGGCCTGGTGGCCCGTAAAGCGATGCTTATCGAACCGCAACGTATTATCCCGCCCTTAGTGAATTCCATTGTCGACGGCCATCAGGTCGGGGTGATTGTGCCGATCCCTGAGCTGATGAAAAACCAGCGGGTCAAATGGCAAGTGTTGCAAAATTCCCCGCTCTACGCGTTGGCAAATCCTGTTCACGGCAGCGATGAGGACTTAATCTCCGCCGGGAAAACGCTGATGAGCGAGGGTGCCGATGTGTTAATGCTCGACTGTCTGGGTTTCCATCAACATCACCGCGACGTATTACAAAAAGCGCTGGATGTGCCCGTGTTGTTGTCGAATGTGCTGGTGGCTCGCCTGGCGGCAGAACTGTTGGTCTGACGGATTTTTTGCGTGACAGCTTGCTGTCACGCCCCCTATATTGGGTTGGTATACAACAACGAAACCAATAAGGGCCAGTTATGCTTCAAAGCAATGAATACTTTGACGGGAAAGTGAAGTCCATCGGGTTTACCAGCAGCAGCACTGGCCGCGCCAGCGTGGGCGTTATGGCTGAAGGGGAGTATACCTTTGGCACGGCGCAGCCGGAAGAAATGACGGTTGTCAGCGGCGCGCTGAACGTCTTACTGGCGGGCGAAACAGAATGGAAATCCTACACTGCCGGGCAGGTCTTCAACGTGCCAGGCCACAGTGAATTTCATCTTCAGGTTGCAGAGCCAACCTCTTACCTCTGCCGCTACCTGTAAGTAAAAAGCCTTCCTGACGGAAGGCTTTCAGATTGCTGACAAAGAAGGAAAAAACGTGGTTTTTCCTTCTTTGTGGTTATCAGCCGAAAATCAATGAATTGATTTTCCTTGTTTTTTTTTCGGTCACTTATGGCAAATCTCATTCGTTAGAGGTTTGTCATCACTCTCAAGCCTTCCTGACGGAAGGCTTTTTACTCAGCGCTGGGCTTCGCCGCCCAGGCCTTCAACCAGTTGGGCAATCAAGGCTGCCAGCTCCCCGGTCATCAGGATAAAGTCAGCGTCAAAGCGCTGATCGTAATTTTCCCGTTCGATATCTTCGTTCTGATCGCGCAGTTCGTCGCAGAACTTCAGGCGCTTAATGGACGCATCTTCGCAAACCATAAACTGAATGCGCTGCTGCCAGTCCAGAGCCAGTTTAGTGACCACTTTGCCCGCTTCAATATGCACGGCGATTTCGTCGCTAACCAGTTCCTGCTTCTTGGCACGGATAACGCCACCGTCTTCCAGAATGGCTTTCAGCTCGGCTTCATCCAGCAACTGGAAGCCTTGTGCGACAGTGCCGGAGCGAACCCACTCGGTCAGCGTCAGCTCGATAGGATTTTCCAGCGCCATCGGAACCACCGGCAGCGAGCCGAGCGTTTTACGCAGCAGTGCGAGCGTGTCTTCGCCTTTCTTCGCACTGGCGCAATCCACCATGATCAGCTCGTTTACGGTGTCAATCCACAGCATTGTCTGGCTGAAACGGCTGAAAGCACGCGGCAGAAGCGAGTGCAGCACTTCATCTTTCAGGGAATCTTTTTCGGTCTTTTTAAGCTTACGACCCTGATCGGCTTCCAGTTTCAGAATTTTCGCTTCCAGCGCCTGTTTGATAACCGGTGCAGGGATAATTTTTTCTTCCTTGCGGGCGCAGACCAGAATCTGGCCGTTCGCTTCGTGCGTGAACGCGTCACTGTGCGAGCCCATAGGCGACACCCAACCGGTTTTCGCCATATCCTGACTGCCGCAGGGGGTAAACGCCAGCGCGGCTAACTGTTTTTCCATCTCATCGGCACGCAAAGAAATGTCGCGGCTAAGACGGTAAACCATTAAATTTTTGAACCACAGCATGATAATTTCCACGGCTTTGTCGTTAAATCCAGGACGCATGATAGCGAATTGTCGCTATGCTTGCATTGTTAATCAGGAAGGGGAGAGGCTACGGTGCGTATAGGAATCGATCTGGGTGGCACAAAAACAGAGGTCATCGCGCTTAGCGATCGAGGTGAGCAGCTGTTCCGTCATCGTCTGCCGACACCGCGCGACGATTATCAGCAAACGATAGAAACCATTGCCACGCTGGTCGCGATGGCTGAGAAGGAAACGGGGCAAACGGGCACGGTCGGCATGGGCATTCCAGGCTCCATTTCGCCTTATACCGGCGTGGTGAAAAACGCCAACTCCACCTGGCTCAACGGTCAGCCTTTTGATAAAGATTTAAGCAAACGCCTCAATCGAGAAGTTCGGCTGGCGAATGATGCTAACTGTCTGGCCGTTTCTGAAGCCATTGATGGTGCAGCGGCCGGGGCGCAAACCGTTTTTGCCGTCATTATCGGCACCGGCTGTGGTGCTGGTGTGGCCCTCGGTGGCCGGGCGCACATTGGCGGTAACGGCACGGCGGGTGAGTGGGGGCATAACCCTTTACCGTGGATGGACGAAGACGAGCTGTGCTATCGCGAAGAAGTGCCGTGCTATTGCGGAAAACAAGGCTGTATTGAAACCTTTATCTCTGGCACGGGCTTTGCGACAGATTACCATCGTCTTAGCGGCAAGCCGCTGAAAGGCAATGAGATCATGCGCTTGGTTGAAGAACAGGACGCGGTGGCGGAACTGGCGTTAAGTCGCTATGAACTGCGTCTGGCAAAATCACTGGCACACGTGGTGAATATTCTGGATCCGGACGTTGTCGTGCTCGGCGGCGGCATGAGCAACGTCGAACGGTTGTACAAAACGGTTCCCGGCCTGGTGACGAATTTTGTGTTTGGCGGTGAATGTGAAACGCCCATTCGCAAAGCGGTTCACGGTGATTCAAGCGGCGTGCGTGGCGCGGCGTGGTTGTGGCCGTTGTAGCAAAATCATTCTTTGTCACGATTGCTTCGTTCTGCGCTCAGAGCAGGCGATTCATCATCGCCTGGCCATCTGAGAAGGGGGCGTTCCATTATACAAACTCTGCATTATATATATCTGTTGCTGAGATAAGTGCTTACACTTACATGTAGTACAATCCGCGCTGAACAGGGGCTCGCAGGTGGTAAGTTTTCTTTTCACCACGCTGAGAATCTTATCATAGCTCGAACTCAACGGTTCGTTACGCGCTATAATGACTATATTACTCAGACATTTCGGGAGCATCGCTGGGGTTTCAATTTTCTGTTCCATCAGGCCAATCAGTAGCGCCTGGTGTCTCATTTTTAATTCAGGGAAACAGGAGAAGACCTCCCCGGCACACAAGTCCAGAATGATAATATCGGCGCAGATGATGTTCTTGGTATTGAACGCATAAAGAAATAACACTGTTTCACTATATTTCTCTGATAATAAAGAACCTAAAAACATCTCAAATCTATGACGATAGAATACATCGTCATCTTTAATCAGAACGCAGATCATGAATTTCACCATTTAATATATGACAAGTTTTATCTATGTCATGATAGTTAATTAATCTTTAATACATTTTTTTTTGTGAAATATGAATCGCTTCTCTTCATTTTCCGGCCTTAAAGGAAACTTCATTTTCGACACTATTTCCGTCATCATTGATCAGTGCATAATGAATGCTTTTCGGTTGCTCTTCTCTGTGGGTATCTAACGGCAGTGTTTTACTGCTAAAGGGGGCAAGCATGTCAATCGCCAGCGTATGCGACGCCGCGTTATTCTTGATATCAGCGGCATTGAAGGTTGCATAATACGGCGTAGGATTGGTCACCTTCAGTTGCAGTGTGCCGGGTTGTCTGAGCAGGGTGAATTGCAGTTTTTTCACCACGTCATCCACCGACGGAGTGAGGTTCGTGGGGCGCCAGAACATTTTTAGTTGCAGACGTATCGCCACCTTTACTGCTGAGACATTTGCCGGCAGGTGAGCATCTGTTGGCGGAATTTCGTAAATATTCAGCCAGTACAGTGATTCACGATCCAGAGGCTGTTTTACCTGCGTTGCCAGCAACCGGAGGTATTTTTTTTCCCCCGGTTCAAGCCGAAAAATTCCCGGCAGGGGGATTACCGGGACATCTGCTGCGTTTTCAGGCGTGCCATCAGGTGCGCCGTTATCGACCCAGGCCTGAACAATCACCGGGTAATCGTTATTATTGGATAACATTAACGAACGTTCTCGATCGCCTGCAGAAAAAATGACCCGGGAGGATTCGACCATGACACCTGCCGATGCCCTCAGACTCAGCAGGAGCAAAGTGGCTACCAGTACGCTGACTTTTCTCATTATTGCACCTGAATAATAATCTGTGCGGATGCGCTCACCGTCCCCGCGGTCACTGTTTGCCCCGGCAGCGCTTTTAGCGTCGCGTTCAGCGTTTTGGTATAGGTCGTAACGCCACTGACCACGCCACCGCTAACCGCATCATCCAGCACCGGATACCAGCCCGCCAGGTTGCCCCCTAGCACTGTACCGCTGAGCGAACTCAGTAAATTAAGCGGTGTTCCGTTGGTTCTGCTGATTTGAATGCCCACCCCGGTGGCAACGGAAGGATCCACACCATAGTTATCTGAAAGCAGATAGGTGACTCCGGAACCCGACGTACCAAATCCCAGCGAGGTTGCTTTGGCCGCATTCGCCGCATTGACCAGAATGCCCATCGCTGTCTGGTTGGCTGCTACGCCACTGGTCAACGCGGTTAGCCCTGTATTCGCCGGGCTCCCCGTCTGGCAACTGAAGGAGATGCTGATCGGTTTTTGGAGCGTTGCTCCTCCTCGCATCTGAGCGACGGTTGCTATCGGGAAAACGACTAACGGCGTGACATTATTGACCATACATGCTGCCGAGCGACGGATATAGAGACGGTTATAGAGGTTGACGGCACCAGGCCAGGCGCTGTAGAAGCCATCGTATTTGGTCGCTGAGTCCGCGCCGACGCTCAATCCAGAAGAAAAACCGCCGCCCTGAAAGGCAATGTACGTTGCCGGCTGGGACAGCGGATAAATTCCTGTGGCGGTTGCCCCCCAGCCACCGACACTGTTGCTAAGACGGAAAAGCTCCACTTTGGTGGTGCTGAAGTTTTTGGCCTTAACCAGCAGCCAGCCCTGTGAATCAGTATCAAGACCTGTCAACTGCCGGGCCTGCCAATAGCGGCTGTAATACTGCCCTGTCGACATGTTGGTTGCGCGTAGCGCCATTCCTGGGACATAGGTCTGGTAGCTTTGCGGTAGGCCTGCGGCGGTGCCGACCTCCGTCATCCCGGCGTAAGTTGAATCCCCGTTCGTTGCGTAGTATTCATAGAGGCTGCCCGCATCACTTGCCTGGCAGCGAAACAGGATCTGTTCTGCGTTATAAGTCTCCGCCCCCACAAGAGGGACAATTCCTGTCGCTAACAGCGTACCATCCGGCTGGAAGGTGCTGTTATTGAGATTGACCACGGTGGGGAGGGTGCCGATCGACCCTCCTCCATCAGACGCGCCCGACCAGCTCGCCGCGGTGCCTTTACCCGGCTCGGTGTAGTAGGACGATGTCGTGGAGGTCGTCGTGGTCGTGATTCGGTAACAAGTCGCCCATGTCGGTGCCGATAGTACGGAACCGATCACGAGGAGGGATGCTGCGTGTAGGTATTTTTTCATGAGCGGTTATCCACGTTAATTGCCGCGACATGGCAGCGTCAGGCGATATATTGACTGATTCATTTTTTGCTCTTTCAGGTCATAGTTCAGAGTGCATTGTTCCGCAGCGGAATCTCCCCATTTCACCTTCAGCGAGCCTTGCTTATTGTTTGCGCGTGCGTACACCTGGTTCCCCTGGCCCACAAGGCCAATAACGTCGTTTTTGCTGTCATAGACGTTGGCGCCCAGCGGCAGATTGCCGTTTGCTCCCGGAATCAGTTTGATTAACAACGCGTAACCCTCAAGGGTCTTAAAGCGCATTTTCACTATTGCCCCAGAGTAAGGTGCGACACGCTGTTGGTTCTCAACAAGCTCTGCGTTCGGATTGCTGATGTTTTTTGCATCCAGAGTCACGTCGTTATAGCTATAAGGGATCAGTGACGGGACAATGGCATAACCTGAACTATTGATTTTCGAGCCCATACCGCCATTCACTGCAGCTCCGCTGGCGCCATCTGCTTCAACCAGCGCAAAGGTATCTGCCAGATAGGGGCCAAGAGTCACCCCACCGGAATGTACTACCACTGCACCACGGGCGTTCGCGCCGTATTGTGTGTAATCCTTACTGTGGGAAAGGTTCCCCCCGAGCGTGACGAACGGCAGTTGCTGCGTGAGGCTGGCACCTTCACCAAGGCCGTTTCCATCGGAGCCGTAAGCACCGTTCAGGCTATATGTGGTGTTCTGCTCTTCTCCCAGTGTGCCAGTAAGCGACGTCTGATAGCTGTCGCCTCCCTCATTACCTGATCGATGGCTGTACCCGGACGATAGGATCGGTGACTTAGATCCTTCACCCAACGGAAGGGAGACCGAGAACATGACAATGTTTTCAGTTCTGCTGTTGCTGTTGCTGTTGTCAACGGTATTGTTGCCAGCTTGTCCGTTATAATTTGTGCTTCCAGTCTGCTGCCGACTCAGAGACAGGTTGTAGCTCAATGTGCCGTAGTTGTGTGAATAGCCCATTTGATACTGCGTATCTCGGCTACGCCCACCCCGGTAGGTACTGGTGGACCCCGACACATAGACTTGACCCAAATTGCCCAGTCCCTGGCTTACCGTGGCAACAAATTGGTTTCTCTGTTCGTAGGTGCTTGATGTCCAGGTATTACCCTGTTCAGCGGCATCGCGTATGCCCAGCACATCGCTCAAATCACGGTATCCCTCAGTGGAATAGCGATAACCCGCCAGCGCCAGGGTTGTGGCCGTTGGGGTGAACGTACGGCTGTAGGTTGTACCAAATCGCCAGCCGTTGAGATAATCGCCGAACATATTGGCGTGCGAATACACTGCGTTGACGCCTAAAGCCCCCCATTGGCTGGCGAGGACCATCCCACCCAGAAGTGCCTGGTAACCGTCTGAAATACGGGTACCGGTGTTGACAGTGATGGCGTTAGTTAAGCCAGTCTGGTAAGTCAGATCGGCGAACATATCATCACTGTTGCCAATATCACGTACCTGGCCTGCGGCAACGCTGATGTGTGAACGCCCTGGGCGCATGGAACCCGGCACTGCAGCGAACGGCACGGTAAACGAGGAGGTTCGACCGTCAGCTTCCTGAACTTCAACGACCAGATCGCCTTCGTAGCTGGTCGGGTAAAGATCGTCGATAACAAAAGCGCCGGGAGCTACGGTGGTTTGGTAGATCTGTGTGCCGGACTGACTAACCGTGACCTTCGCTGTCGTCGAAGCAATGCCACGGATCGTTGGTGCGTAACCGCGCTGCGATTCGGGTATCATACGGTCATCCGTCTCCAGGCCTATTCCGCGAAAGCCGATGCTGCTGAACTGGCTGCCAGAGGTATAGTTATCACCAAGGATCAGTTGGCTATTCACTCCCGGAAGAGGTCGTTGAAGATAGGTCCGGATTGATGTCCAGTGGCTGTTATCCGGGCCATTATTCGTCGTATAACGCGTATAACTGGACTGCTGGCGTAATTGCCACAGGCCGAGGTTTAGCCCGGAATTCAGACTCAGGTATGTCGAGTCGCTGTTGTAATTACCGCTGGCCTGAGTGCGATAAAAGTTAGTGTCGTAATTGGCAAACAGCGCTGTTTCACCGGCAGAAAGATTTTCCAGCGGTACCGCACCGCGTGCAGTGCGTGCCATCAATGCCTGAGGAACAAGTACATCCAGGCGCAGGCGGGCAAAATCAAATTGTGCGCTGGAGCCTTTCACCTGGTTTGCCAGATTCAGACATGTATCGTTGTTGTCTTTTGCCTGAATACTGCCCGGCAGGATCCCGATAGAAATGAGGAGGTCGCGAGAAAAACAGGGGTATACATCATCCTGTTTTCCAGTGGTGAATACCAGTGACTGACGATTATAAAAATTACCGTTGACGAAAATATCAACCTGATATTGACCGGGTTCTATCGCGTTCACTTTATTAAAACGGGCAATGCTTTTTTGATCTTTGGCCGAGCCTACCAGCATGCTGCTATCAAACTCATACTGCTCTGTGGTGGAGGTCGGTGTTGGTTCGTTAGTGGCTGAAATTGCCAATGGAGAAATCAGCCACAGCGCGAAAGCCAGTGGTTTAAGCTGTGTTTTACATCCTGGGATACTTCCTGGTATAACAGCATTTTCCAGGCGGAGGATATTGTCTTGGGAATCATTTTTATTAGCCGTGCACATTTCCGCCCCCTGCTATTAGAAAACACTGGCGATCCATAAACTCTATTTGGCAAGATCTGCTTCTGCACGGATTTGGCCACCGTAATCATTCACCAGTGTAAATTTTACGATCCTGGCACCAGACAGCGATTTTCCTGTTTTATTTAACATCCAACGTGCCGTGGATTTTGGTGGAATCATATTGACGGGGAATAAGACATCGTTCTTATCCACAACCACTGCGGCTGAAATCACCGAGGCGTAATAGCCGGATGTGTTCTCAGCAATTAATACCCAGCGGCCACTTTCTTCTTTTAATGAGAAATGGATCTGTTGTGGGACTTTATCAGGGTTACCGACAATTTCTTTTGGCCGATAGAATATTTTTACACGATTACGAAGAATCACCGCCATCTGGTTTTGATTGCTTTGTACAGTATTTTTAGGTGGGATCTGAACGGAGTTAAGATAAAAAATAGACTCACGGTCTTTCGGTAAATCTTTACCTGTAAACACGAGGCGAACGGATTGTCCTGTATTGGGCTCGACACGAAACAGCGCTGGAACAGCCATAAATGGCGCATTAGCGGTATCTGGTGTTGAAGCCGGGTCGTTAATATCAGACCATACCTGCATAACATACGGGAGATTGCCGTTATTGGTAAATTGAAGCGTTTGTGACTGGGCATCTGCCGGATAAATTACCCGAGTGTTAAGCATGACAACGCTTGCCATGGCTGGTGAGGTTAGCATCAAAATAGAGGCAAGGGTAAAAGTGGCTAGTTGACTGAATACTTTGGAAGTCATCTTAATTTCTCGTCTAAATAACCCCTTCCGGAGAATCGGAAGGGGGGGGGGAACTATTACTGATAGGAAACGGCGTATTGCACACTACCCAATACAGAACCCGCTGTAGCGGTGCCTTCTGCATAGTACTGAACTGCAAAATCGTGAGATGCGGATGTTGCATTCGCTGCCAGGTTCAGACCCGGAGCCCCAGTTTGACCAGTGAGATCCAGAGGCGTAGTCGGTGCAGCCGGGTCGATCAGCTGCAGAGAGACGTTAGTCGCCGTACCGGTGTTGCCCATACGCCCGTTGCTGGTCAGACTGTTTCCAACAAAAACAGTTTTGATAGCGGTTGCGGAGGTTGATGCTGTACAGCCTGTCAGGTTGATGGTGAAGTTGGTGTTACCTGCAGTCATGCCAGAACTTGCCAGAGAAGTTGCCGGTACTGTTGGCAATAAAACCAGTGGAGAAGAGGTACTGCCGTTGACATTGACAGCACATGTCTGATCTGCAATTTCTCCCTGGAACTTGATGGTGTTATCAGCGTAAGCGGAAGCTGCAGATAAAATTGCTGTGGCAGCAAACACAATAGTAATCAGGTTCTTTTTCATTACTCTTTCCTTAAATATTCATTTTATTCTGGGGCGTTTTTTTCATGTAAACTACGAGATCAAGGGTTAACTCTGTTTTATATGCCCTTTGTCAAGTTGCAGATATCTATCTATTTCCCTTTGCTAGCGCCCAATATATTAAATTTAAATTGGGAGGTGGATGCGTCCTGCTAATTAGAAAGTAATGGGAACGCTATTGATGGGGCAATTGTTATTTGCAATATTTTTGGACTTCTTTTGTATCAGTTATTTAACATTTAACGAGGATCTTGATGTGTTTGTAAGATTTTTAACGATTTTTGTTGTGAGGTATTCCTGTTTACGGAGGGTGTTTTTGGTTGTTTTGTTGTATGAATGTTAATCAAATGGTCCAGGAAAGGACTGTTTTCCTATTTTAAATACCACCATTCAGGAGGATAATCAAATATTTCAGGCGTCTTGAAAACAGTATTTACAGAGATTGTTAGTGATATGAATCATAATAGTATTGATAGTGAATTATCCGATTGCATGACATCGATTGTTTCTAAAAAACCAACTCAGAATATAGGTAAATTGTTAGAGTATATAGTCCCATATGGTGAAGAAATAGAGATTTGTAAGAGCGAAATCCTGCGTTATCAACTGAATGGGAAGCGTTTTTGCTATTTGCTTATGCGTGGTAGTGCCAGCCTTAATCGCCGTGGCGACGGGATGATCATTAATAGTGAACATAGTCCGTTTATCATGGGTATCAGTAATCAATTTTCAAGTGGGGATAAGCTTTATATTCGAGCTCTTGAACACTCCACTCTTATTCGCTTGCCACTAGAGCGTTTCAATCTTCTTATTGATAAATTTGTGCTTTGGGAACATGTATGTGCGTTGCTCGTTTATACAGCATCTCGGGTATACGAGCATTGCACGATGATTTCCCAAATGTCATCTTATGACATTGTGAAATACCAACTCAATCAACTTATGCTCGAGTCTCCTTTCTTTCGGGCTAACATCACTGCGGCCAATTACGTTAAAGAAAGAACGTATCTGTCACGCAGTGGAATAATGCGCATCATTAGCGATCTTCGCAATGCGGGATATATCTCACTGGAAAAAGGCGTTCTTATTAATATCAATAAACTTCCATTAAAGTATTGATATTAATGAGTTTATTTGATGAATATCAATGAATCATGCACCTTATCCATGGATGAGCTATCCTGTTAGATAAAGACCGTATTCGCTTGTGGTGCATACATGACCAGCCATCCCGATGGTTTCGCCGGTGATGCGTCCAATTAGTAGAACATGTATTTTTCAATGAAGGCCCCGATGACCTTTTCATGCAGCTCGACAGAGCGTGAGAAGCAGATTGTTTTTCGGACCAGGCGCTTGATGCGGGTTCTTAGCGTCAGATTGTTACGCTCAATACGCTGAGTCAATATTTTACCGGTCAGATGCTTCTCTATTCGGCACTTCTCGGGCATAACTGCCCCAGTCATCGCTGGTTAAGCGGTGGCCATGAGGGAACCTCAAAGTGAGTATTATACATCAATTCAACTAATTAGAGGCATCACCGATCTGAATTGTGGTATCGCTCATATAAAATATTTCTGCAGGCAGAATAAAGGAGCCGCCCCCTCTGAATCTCTCTGCCGTAGCGAATTTTCCCGGATGAGAGCGCTCTTCTTCAGCCATCGCCTGCTCTCTTCACTCCACCGCAAAAACCTTATCCAGCCTGCTATACCCCAGCCCGTTGATCTTCTTAACGCGGATCTGCACCGGAATTCTCTCTTTCATCGCTTCCACATGGCTTATCACGCCGATGACTTTGCCGCTCGCATTCAGCGCGTCCAGAGCATCGAGCGCGGTGTCCAGCGTTTCGCTGTCCAGAGTGCCGAAACCTTCGTCCAGGAAAAGGGAGTCAATTCTGGTTTTATGGCTCACCAGATCCGACAGGGCCAGCGCCAGCGCCAGGCTCACCAGGAAGCTTTCTCCGCCCGAAAGCGTGCGGGTGTCTCGCACGGCATCGGCCTGCCAGGTGTCCATCACTTCCAGTTCGAGCGCTTCGCTGGCTTTACGTTTCAGCAGATAGCGCCCATGCAGACGGCTTAACTGCTCGTTTGCCAGCCACACCAGATTATCGAGCGTCAGCCCCTGCGCGAATTTGCGGAATTTATCGCCCTCTTTCGAGCCGATCAGGGCATTCAGCCAACCCCAGTCTTCCAGCGTCTGGCTGGCGGTTTCCATTTGGGCCATCAACGCTTGCTGCTGTTGGCGATTATCGGCGTCTTGCTTTATCTGCTGACGGATTTCGCCCTGGGCAGAACTGTTTTCCCGCAGCTTCTGCGTCAGCTCTGCTAACTGGAACTGCACTTGTTCAGGTTGGATCTCAGCGGATAAATCTTCAGGACGCTGTTGTTGATGGCTGGCCTGTGCCGTTTGAGCCTGCGTCGCCAGCGCCTGTTGTTGCTGAAGCTGGCTTTCGAGCTGTTGCTTTAACTGTTCCAGGCGCTGGCGCGTCTGATCGTCGAGCAAGGCGGCCAGAAACGCCTGCTGATCGGCAAACTGGCTGTTGGCCAACGCGCTTTCAAACGCTTGTTGGGCCGCAAGCCTTGTTTGCTCAGTCTGCTCTTTTTGCTGTTGCAGCGTTTGCCACTGACTTTGCAGCGACACACAATCGTGATGAACCTGCTGCCAGCCTTCCAGTGGCACGGGCGTGAAGTCGTCTGATGGCGGCACTTCAGGCAGCGTTTCCCGCAGCGGTTGCAGGTGAAGAAGCTTCTGCTCAACCGACTGAAGCTGTTCGGTTTGCGTTTGCCACTGCTGGCTTTCGGCTTCACGCTCAGCAAGCCACGCAGCTTCTTCCCCGGTAGTCGGAAGCGCTAAATTGAAGCTGCTGAGGGCCTCACTTAAGCTGTTCTGACGAGCGGCCATCTCCTGCTCAAGCGCGGTACGCTGGGCTTGCAAATCAAGATGCTGTTTTTGCAGGTTAAGGCGCTGACTGTGTTGATACAGCTGCTGTTCCCAGCTTTCCTGCTCATTGAGCCAGCCGCCGATATCGTCTTCAGGCGTCAGTGAAATCGTCAGCGCGGTGACGGTTTCCTGCCATTGTGAGGTGAGTGCTTGCTCCTCCCCGGCGATCGATAGCAGCTCGCTTTGCTCGGCCTGTAACTGCTTCTGCAACCCATCAAGCTGCCCTCGCAGGCTGGCTCCGGCTTCGCCCAGTTGCTTCACTTCTTTTTCAAGCTGATCACGGCGGGCTTCATTTACGCCGGGTTTGAGCGCCTGATACTCCGCTACGGCCGGATGTTCCGTCGAACCGCACAGCGGGCAAGGGCCGCCCGGCTGTAAGCGAGCGCGTTCATCGGTCAGCTTCGCGATGATTTTTTCCTGCTCGCACAGCGTCTTCACATCGTTAAACTGCTGCAGCTTCTCTTTATAGTGCTGACGGCGCGTCACGAGCTCTGCTTCCCCTTTTTCCAGCTCCTGCTGACGCTGCACAAGCAGCGGCTGAAGCTGCTGGCGGCGCTTGCTGAGCGGCTGGAAACGGTTTTGCAGCGTGTTGAGCAACTGACGCAAAGGCCGGGCTGCCGTGTGTTTTTCGATGGCGGCGGTAACTTGCTTGTCGTCCAGCTCCAGCGTGCTGGCGGGCAGGGCATTCGATTGACGAATCAGCTCCGCTTCGCGTTGCGTCAGGTTTTGCACCTGCGATGCGTCGCGTGTTTGCTGGTTAAACGTCGCTCGCCAGCCCGCGAGCTCGCGGCCTAAAAGACGGAAGCGGTCGTTTGTTTTTAGCCACTCGCTAAGGGTTTTTTGTTGGGTGTTCAACTGCTGATATTGCGCATCCGCAGTCAGGCGTAAAACCGCCCGCTGCGCCAGTTGACGCTGTAAGCGAGTATTTACTTCTTCAGCCTGTTGATGCGTTTGAGCATAAGCGGCTTGCTGATCCTGAAGACGAACCCAAAGCGGGCGCAGCTGGTCGGCTGGCTGGGCAAGCGCCAATGCTGCCAGTTGCGGCTGTGCGTCGCTCAGTGCTTGCTGTGCACTTGCGAGGGCTGCTTGCGAACGCTGATGTGCTTCGCGCATTTCAGCCTCTCGGGTGAGCCATTGTTGCCAGCCCTGAATGCGAAGCTGCGTGCTCTGTTGCTGCTTTTCTTCGTCAGTGAGTGCCTGCAAACGTTGCTGCAAAGCCTGCTGTTGTTCGTCGCTTAGCAACACCATGCCCGATGCCTGAGCCTGTAGCTTTTCCAGACTGATTTTGGCTTCTTTGTGCTTCTCAAACACCATCGCGGAAATCTGACCGTAGATTTCTGTGCCGGTCAGTTCTTCAAGCAGCTCTGCTCGCTCTTTCGGTTTGGCATTCAGGAACGCGGCGAACTGGCCCTGAGAGAGCATCATCGAACGGGTAAAACGGCCGTAATCCAGCCCGGTGAGCGAGGCGGTAAGATCCAGCTTTTCTTTCACTTTCTCGGCAAGGATTTCGCCCGTGTCGCAGCGTGAGAGTTCCACTCGCGGCGCCTGGAGGTTACCGTCTGGCTGATTTCGTGCCCGGTTTTGGCTCCAGAAAGCGCGATAGGCGGTGCCCTTCACTTCAAACTCAACTTCGGCCAGACATTCGGCGGTATCGCGGGTCATCAAATCATTTTGCGATTGCGACAGCGTGCTGAGTCTCGGTGTCTCGTGATACAGCGCCAGACAGATGGCATCCAGCAGCGTGGTTTTCCCGGCTCCAGTGGGGCCAGTGATAGCAAACAACCCGTTGCTGGCGAAGGGCTCCTGGGTGAAATCGATTTTCCATTCGCCCTTCAGCGAGTTCAGATTTTTCAGCCGCAGACTTAAAATTTTCATGGCTGTTCCTCGCTGGACAGGGCGCTCAGGGTTTCGTTGAAGAGCTGATGGAGGCGTTGTTGTTGCGGTTCTTCTAAGGTTTCCAGCGCCAGACGGCGTTCAAACACTTCTTCTACTTTCAGTTCGCTCAGCGTTTCCCGATGCTCGCTTGCCATGATGCGCTCGCGTTGTTCGCGGCTGCGACGCACCAGCAGCACTTCGACGGGCAGCGTTTCGGTCAGGGTTTGAATTTTGCGTTGGATATCGTGCAGGTATTCGTCGCTGGTCATTTCGATGTCGAGCCACACCGGCTGGCTGTTATCGGCCTCTCGCCACTGTTCAAGCTGCGTACTGATGCTGCCAAAATCCCCTTTTAATACCGCCAGTGGCTGAGTGACTGGCACCTCCAGCGGCAGGACTTCCGCCAGTTTTCCGGCCTCAAAACTCACCAGATTGACGGTTTTGGTTTTGCCTGTTTCATCAAAGCTTAGGGAAATTGGGGAGCCGCAGTAGCGAATGTGCTCGGTGCCGCCAATCTTCTGTGCGCGGTGAATATGCCCAAGGGCGATGTAATCCGCAGGCGGGAAGTTCTGCGCCGGGAAGGCATCCAGCGTGCCGATATAGATGTCACGTACTGCGTCACTTTTGCTGGCGCCCACGGTGGTCAGATGCCCGGTGGCAATGATCGGCAACGTGCGCTCGCCGCGCAGGTCGCATGCCTGGCTGTACTGCTGCTGATAATACCCGGTGATGGCCTGTAATAAATGCTGCTGCTTTTCACCCGCAGAGGCACCAGCCTGGCTAACAATCACATCACGCGGGCGTAAAAAGGGGACTGGGCAAAGAATGGCACCTGGCGTGCCATCCCGAAGCATTAATTCACACGGGGGCGTGCCGCTGCCCGCGACAACTTTTGTATTCAGAAAGGCGAGAATATCGCGTGATTCATTCAGCGTGGCCACAGAATCATGGTTTCCCGCCAGCACGACCAACTGACAGCCTGTTTGCTGAAGCTGAACGACAAAACGGTTGTACAGCTCGCGGGCATAACTTGGCGGCGAACCGGTATCAAAAATGTCGCCCGCCACAATAATGGCATCCACCTGCTGCGCTTCGGCGGTCGCCAGCAGCCAGTCAAGAAAAGCTTGATGTTCGGCGGCGCGGCTTTTGCTGTAAAAATTCTGGCCGAGATGCCAGTCAGAGGTGTGTAGGATGCGCATAATCAGTCCATGGCGTGAAAGCGTGGCAGCAAGTATAAACATTTAACGATAACAGGGCGATGACTGCGCGGATTCGGTGTCATAATCAAAAAATCGCTATCATAAATCTGTCATAAAACTGACGCATACTAGCGCCGCATTGCATACATATGACTAATAACACGGGACAAATAATGGCGAGACGTATTCTGGTCGTTGAAGATGAAGCGCCGATCCGCGAGATGGTGTGCTTCGTCCTGGAGCAAAATGGCTTCCAGCCTTTAGAAGCTGAAGATTATGACAGTGCCGTTAACCAGATGAATGAGCCCTGGCCCGATCTGGTTCTGCTGGACTGGATGCTGCCGGGCGGTTCCGGGATCCAGTTTATCAAGCACCTGAAACGCGAAGCGCTGACCCGCGACATTCCGGTCGTGATGCTGACGGCGCGTGGCGAAGAAGAAGACAGGGTTCGCGGTCTGGAAACAGGCGCAGATGATTACATCACCAAGCCTTTCTCACCGAAAGAGCTGGTGGCACGTATTAAAGCGGTCATGCGTCGTATTTCGCCGATGGCCGTGGAAGAAGTTATCGAGATGCAGGGATTAAGCCTCGATCCGTCTTCGCACCGCGTGATGACCGGCGAAAATCCGCTGGACATGGGGCCAACGGAATTTAAACTGCTGCACTTCTTTATGACTCACCCGGAACGTGTTTATAGCCGCGAACAGCTGCTGAACAATGTCTGGGGAACCAACGTTTATGTGGAAGACAGGACGGTCGATGTGCACATTCGCCGCCTGCGTAAAGCGCTGGAACACAGTGGTCACGATCGGATGGTGCAAACCGTTCGCGGCACGGGCTATCGTTTCTCTGCCCGTTTCTGACAATTGACTGGAGTGTGACCCGTGCTTGAACGGTTGTCATGGAAAAGGCTGGTTTTCGAGCTGATCCTCTGTTGTATCCCGGCCCTGATCCTCGGGGCAATTTTCGGTTACTTGCCCTGGTTTTTACTGGTGGCGGTGACCGGGCTGCTGGTGTGGCATTTCTGGAACCTGCTGCGCCTCTCCTGGTGGCTGTGGGTTGACCGAAGCATGACGCCCCCGCCGGGCAGCGGCAGCTGGGAGCCCTTGCTGTACGGGCTTCACCAGATGCAGATGCGTAATAAAAAGCGCCGTCGCGAGTTGGGCAGCCTGATCAAACGCTTTCGCAGTGGGGCAGAGTCCTTGCCGGATGCGGTGGTGCTGACCACCGAAGAAGGGGCGATGTTCTGGTGTAATGGCCTGGCGCAGCAAATGCTGAATCTGCGCTGGCCGGACGATAACGGCCAGAACATTCTCAACCTGTTGCGCTATCCCGAATTCTCCCGTTACCTGAAAACCCGCGACTTCACGAAGCCGCTCAATCTGGTGCTCAACACCGGGCGGCATCTGGAAATTCGCGTGATGCCTTACACCGACAAACAGCTGTTGCTGGTGGCGCGTGATGTCACGCAAATGCACCAACTGGAAGGCGCTCGACGCAACTTCTTTGCCAACGTGAGCCACGAGCTACGCACGCCGCTCACAGTGTTGCAGGGCTATCTGGAAATGATGCAGGAGCAAACCCTGGAAGGGGCACCGCGTGAAAAAGCGCTGCACACCATGCGCGAACAAACGCAGCGAATGGAAGGGCTGGTGCGCCAGCTACTGACGCTCTCACGCATCGAAGCGGCACCGCTTGCGGCGTTGAATGAACGTATCGACGTGCCAATGATGCTGCGAGTCGTCGAGCGGGAAGCGCAAACGCTCAGCCAGAAAAAGCATACGCTGCATTTCGAGATAGATGATTCGCTCACGGTACTGGGCAGTGAAGAACAGTTACGTAGTGCGATGTCGAACCTTGTTTATAACGCAGTGAATCATACGCCTGAAGGCACGACCATTACCGTGCGCTGGCAGCGAGCGCCACACGGCGCGCTATTTAGCGTGGAAGATGATGGCCCAGGTATTGCGCCTGAACACATTCCGCGTCTGACTGAGCGCTTCTATCGTGTCGACAAAGCCCGTTCACGCCAGACAGGTGGCAGCGGTCTTGGGTTAGCCATTGTTAAGCATGCGGTGAATCACCACGAAAGCCGGCTCGATATCGAGAGCCAGCCAGGCAAAATGACGCGCTTTAGCTTCTTGCTGCCGGAACGTTTGATTGCCAAAAAAAGCGCCTGATTTCAGGACTGGCAGGAAAGATTGACACAAACCGGCGATAGCCGGTCTGAGAGTGATGACAAACCTCTAACGAATGAGATTTGTCATAGGGTACCGAATAAAAAAACAAGGAAAATCAATTTATTGATTTTCGGCTGCTCACCACAAAGAAGGGAAAACCACGCTTTTTCCTTCTTTGTCAGCAGTCTGAAACCGGCGAAAGCCGGCTTTTTTGCTTTCCAGTTAACCAAACGGCGGATAATGAGCAAACGTCTGATGCTTTTTTGTTCGCATGATAAGCCATGGGTTTTTCTTATAACTGGTTATTCATGCTGGTATGGGTTTTCATGTTGATATAATCCTCTGGTTTTGCGATCCCATATTGCTTTAAAACGTTATAAGCGTTTAAATTGCCCACGTTGCAGTCGCAGTCTGACTGCTTTCGCGTGGTAAACCCAATAACAATTCTTTCCACGCGAACATCGGGAGAATATCCCACTAACGATTACGCTCTTACCGTTGTTCTGTTCCGCAGGGATAAGCGCGACGTTTTATTTTTTCAACACCACATCCACAGGCAGTAAAGAGTTTATGACCCATCAGTTAAAATCACGCGACATCATCGCCCTGGGCTTTATGACCTTTGCGTTGTTCGTTGGCGCTGGCAACATCATCTTCCCTCCAATGGTTGGCTTACAGGCAGGCGAGCACGTCTGGACTGCGGCGATTGGTTTCCTGATAACCGCAGTGGGCCTGCCTGTGTTGACCATTATTGCTTTGGCAAAAGTGGGCGGCGGCGTGGACAGCCTGAGCACGCCTATCGGTAAAGTCGCCGGTATTCTGCTGGCAGTGGTCTGCTATCTGGCCGTTGGTCCGCTGTTCGCGACCCCGCGTACTGCAACAGTCTCCTTTGAGGTGGGCATTGCGCCGCTGACGGGTGACGGTGCGCTGCCGCTGCTGATTTACAGCGTTATCTATTTTGCACTGGTGATTCTGGTGTCGCTCTATCCGGGCAAACTGCTGGATACCGTGGGCAACTTCCTTGCACCATTGAAAATTCTCGCGCTGATTGTGCTGTCTGTTGCCGCCGTTATGTGGCCAGCAGGCTCTATCAGCCATGCGCTGGAAGCCTACCAGACTGCACCGTTTTCTAACGGTTTCGTGAACGGGTATCTGACCATGGATACGCTGGGCGCAATGGTCTTCGGTATCGTTATCGTTAACGCCGCGCGTTCTCGTGGCGTGACGGAAGCGCGCTTGCTGACCCGTTACACCGTCTGGGCTGGCCTGATGGCTGGCGTTGGTCTGACGCTGCTGTATCTGGCGCTGTTCCGTCTGGGTTCTGACAGTGCCACGCTGGTGGATCAAAATGCCAATGGCGCAGCCATCCTGCACGCTTATGTGCAGCACACCTTTGGTGGCGCAGGGAGCTTCCTGCTGGCAGCCCTGATTTTCATCGCCTGTATGGTGACCGCCGTTGGCCTGACCACCGCTTGTGCAGAGTTCTTCTCTCAGTACCTGCCGCTGTCTTACCGTTCGCTGGTGTTTATCCTCGGTCTGTTCTCGATGGTGGTGTCGAATCTGGGTCTGAGCCACCTGATTCAGGTGTCCATTCCGGTGCTGACGGCAATTTATCCGCCTTGTATCGCACTCGTGGTATTAAGTTTTACCCGCAGTTGGTGGCATAATTCGAGCCGCGTGATTGCCCCGGCGATGTTTATCAGCCTGGTGTTTGGTCTGCTGGATGGCGTTAAAGCTTCCGCCTTCGCGGACATCCTTCCGGCATGGACTTCGCATCTGCCGCTGGCAGAGCAAGGCCTGGCCTGGCTGATGCCGACCATCGTGGCCGCCGTGCTGGCCATTGGCTGGGATCGCGCAGCAGGCCGTCAGGTGACTTCAAGCGCGCATTAATTAGCGTTCCAGAAGTAAAATTAACCACGGGGCTACAGGCTCCGTGGTTTTGTTTTTTGGTAAGGCAGTGGAATTCATGGAAACAGAGAACAAACTAAAACGCGGGCTAAGTACCCGTCACATTCGCTTTATGGCGCTCGGGTCGGCTATCGGCACCGGTCTTTTTTATGGCTCGGCAGACGCCATCAAAATGGCCGGTCCCAGCGTGTTGCTGGCTTATATCATCGGCGGTGTTGCCGCTTACATCATCATGCGTGCGCTCGGCGAAATGTCCGTGCACAACCCGTCTGCCAGCTCCTTCTCCCGCTACGCGCAGGATAACTTAGGCCCTCTCGCGGGCTACATCACCGGCTGGACGTACTGCTTTGAAATCCTGATTGTGGCGATTGCCGACGTGACCGCGTTTGGCATCTACATGGGCGTCTGGTTCCCGGCAGTGCCGCACTGGATTTGGGTGCTGAGCGTGGTGCTCATCATCTGCGCCATCAACCTGATGAGTGTGAAGGTGTTTGGCGAACTGGAGTTCTGGTTCTCCTTCTTCAAGGTCGCCACCATCATTGTGATGATTGCGGCGGGCTTTGGCATCATCATCTGGGGTATCGGCAACGGCGGTCAGCCAACCGGCATTCACAATTTGTGGAGCAACGGTGGCTTCTTCAGTAACGGCTGGCTTGGCATGGTGATGTCGCTGCAAATGGTGATGTTTGCCTACGGCGGCATTGAAATCATCGGCATTACAGCCGGTGAAGCGAAAGACCCGGAGAAATCCATTCCGCGTGCGATTAACTCCGTGCCGATGCGCATTCTGGTGTTTTATGTGGGCACGCTGTTCGTCATCATGTCCATCTACCCGTGGAACCAGGTCGGCACTAACGGCAGCCCATTCGTGATGACGTTCCAGCATCTGGGCATCACTTTTGCGGCCAGCATTCTTAACTTTGTGGTGCTGACGGCCTCGCTTTCAGCGATTAACTCCGACGTCTTTGGCGTAGGGCGTATGCTGCACGGCATGGCCGAGCAGGGCAGTGCGCCGAAGATTTTCGCTAAAACCTCACGCCGCGGTGTGCCGTGGGTGACGGTGGCGGTCATGACAGTCGCGCTGCTGCTGGCGGTGTATCTGAACTACATCATGCCGGAAAACGTGTTCCTGGTGATTGCTTCGCTGGCGACCTTCGCCACTGTGTGGGTGTGGATCATGATCCTGCTGTCACAGATTGCGTTCCGTCGTCGTCTGCCGCCGGAAGAAGTCAAAGCGCTGAAATTTAAAGTGCCGGGCGGTGTCTTCACCACGATTGTGGGCCTGCTGTTCCTGGTGTTTATCATCGTACTGATTGGCTGGCACCCGGACACCCGCATTTCTCTGTACGTTGGTTTCGCGTGGATTGCCCTGCTGCTGATTGGCTGGCAATTCAAAGCCCGCCGCGACCGCCAACGAGCGCTTGTGCAGTAACGCTCTCAAACCCGGCCGAGCGCCGGGTTTTCTTTCCTTCCTCTCTTACGCTAAACTATCTCAATATTTTCTTTTTTTGAGATAGTTTGCATGTCCACTAAAGCTCCTCCTGCTTTGATCCCATTGAGCCAAATCACAGGGATGCAACATGAACACTATCAACACTATGCCAGGCTGCTGGACGATAAGGGCCGCTATTTGCCGTGGGATCAATTTCAGTATCGTGTTGAAAAGGGCGACGATCCTGTACTGGCCTGGGGCTTTACCCGTCGAGCCCGAAATGCAGCGATACAGTTTATTGACTATTCAAACGAACAAGGCCAGCAAGCAGGGTTGAATACCCTTCCCGCACTGTCTGAAATCTGTGAGCGGGTAGATAAGTACGCTACCGGACAGGCGCTCAGCCGGCAGCGGGAGCGGATACAGGGCATAGGCGCGGCGCTAAGCCAGTTCCAGCATGAAGAGGCGATCACCAGTTCACAGCTTGAGGGCGCAAATACCACAACGCGGGTGGCGCTGAATATGTTGAGAACCGGGCGCAAGCCGCGTACCGAGAGCGAGCAGATGATTGTGGGGAATGCCCGGCTTATGGCAGAGATAGTCGATCATCTTGATGAACCTCTGACAATAAGCTTGATCCGGCACTTTCATGCCGTGGGGATGGGAGGCATTGATGACGGGAAATATACGCCCGGTGAGTTTCGCCTCTCCGATGACATTGTGATCGCCGATTACGATGGCAACATCGTCCACCAGCCGCCTGCCGCAGAATATATTGCAGATCGCCTTCATCAGGTTTGCGCATGGGTGAATGCCAGCGAGGATCAGTATGTTCACCCTCTGATACGTGCCTCTGTCCTTCACTTTATGATCGCCCATGAACACCCCTTCAGGGACGGTAACGGGCGCACCAGTCGGGCGCTGTTTTACTGGTATATGCTGAAAAAGGGCTATGAGGCATTTCGTTATATCTCGATCAGCAGTCTGATTTATGCCGCTCCGGTGAAATACGCCCACAGCTTTCAATACACCGAAACCGATGGCATGGACCTGACGTATTTTCTCGACTACCAGGCTCGTATCCTCCATAGAGCGCTGGATAAATTTGAGGAACATATCGATGCGATAGTGATGCGTCGGGCCGCGGTTGATCGCCTGCTTTTCGACTCCGGCGCGCTTGCGCGGCTCACCCAACGGCAGGTTATGCTGGTGAACATTATGCTGGCGGAGCCGGGAGAAAGCGTGACCGCAGCACAGGTAAGTGAAAAGCTGGGGGTATCAGACAACACCGCCAGAACTGATCTACGGGCGCTGGTGCGGGAGAACATCGCTGAAGAACGGCAGGTCAACGGGCAGCAAACGGCCTACTGCATTCGGATCAGGCCATAAATCATAACCCGACTCTCCTCCCCCTTTATCCTCCCCCAATTCGCCGCATAATGATGAGTGATATGTAGCCAGACTGTGGCAAGGTGAACGCATTTTGGACAAAGGGGAAAAATGATGTTGAAGGCATGGCATCTGCCTGTTGCACCGTTCATTAAACAGCAACAGGACCGGCTGGCGATCACGCTATGGCTGAGCGGTGAAGTGCCGCCGCTGCGCGTGACGTTACGAGCAGAGGAAGACAACGAAGAGATTGCGTTGCCGATGCACCGCTTGCGCAGCGAACCGCAGCCGGGTGTGACGGCATGGCGGGCGGAGATCCCGTTGGCAAGCGGGCAACCGCGTCGCCGTTACAGTTTCAAACTGCTGTGGGAAAATCGCCAGCGCTGGTTTACGCCACAAGGATTTAGCCGTTTCCCGCCAGCACGCCTTGAACAGTTTGCGGTGGATGTGCCAGATATCGGCCCGCAGTGGGTGGCCGATCAGGTGTTCTATCAGATTTTCCCCGATCGTTTTGCCCGCACTGAGCCTCGTTCGGCGGAGCAGGACAATGTCTATTATCACCACGCTGCCGGGCGCGACATCGTGCTACGCGAGTGGGATGAACCGCTGACGGCCGAAGCGGGCGGCTCCACTTTTTACGGCGGCGATCTGGTCGGTATCAGCGAAAAGCTGCCGTACCTGAAAAAGCTCGGCGTCACCGCGCTGTATCTCAACCCCGTTTTTGTCGCCCCGAGCGTGCACAAATACGACACTGAAGATTATCGTCACGTTGATCCGCAGTTTGGCGGCGATCAGGCGTTATTAAGGTTGCGACACAACACTCGCCGTGAAGGCATGAAGCTTATTCTCGACGGCGTGTTTAACCACAGCGGAGATTCGCACGGCTGGTTTGACAGGCATAACCGCGGCACCGATGGCGCATGCCACAATCCTTCATCGCATTGGCGCGACTGGTACAGTTTTTCAGAGGAAGGCAAAGCGCTGGACTGGCTGGGCTACGCCAGCTTGCCGAAGCTTGATTTCAGCTCTGAAACGCTGATCAACGAAATCTATCGCGGGGAAGACAGCATTGTGCGCCACTGGCTTAAAACGCCGTGGAGTATGGACGGCTGGCGGCTCGACGTGGTGCATATGTTGGGGGAAGCGGGCGGGGCGCGGAACAATCTTCAGCATATCGCGGGGATCACCAAAGCGGCCAAAGAAACGCAGCCGGAAGCCTATATTCTGGGTGAACATTTCGGCGATGCGCGTCAGTGGCTGCAGGCCGATGCTGAGGACGCGGCGATGAACTATCGCGGGTTTACTTTCCCGCTGTGGGGATTCCTGGCGAATACCGATATCTCTTACGATCCGCAAATGATTGATGCCCAAACCTGCATGGCGTGGATGGACAATTACCGCGCTGGCCTGTCGCATCAGCAGCAGCTGCGCATGTTTAACCAACTCGACAGCCACGATACCGCGCGGTTTAAATCGCTGCTTGGCAAAGATGTGGCGCGTTTGCCGCTGGCGGTGGTGTGGCTGTTTACCTGGCCTGGCGTGCCGTGCATCTACTACGGCGATGAAGTGGGGCTTGATGGCAACAACGATCCGTTCTGTCGCAAGCCATTCCCGTGGCAGAAAGAAAAACAGGATCTGACATTGTTTGCCCTGTATCAGCGAATGGCGAAGCTTCGTCAACGCTCTCAGGCCTTGCGCCACGGCGGCTGTCAGGTGATTTACGCGGAAGATAACGTCGTGGTCTTTGTGCGTGTGTTGAAGCAACAGCGCGTGCTGGTGGCGATAAATCGCGGCGAGCCGTGTGAAGTGGTGCTCGACGCCTCGCCGCTGCTGGCTGTCAAAGAGTGGTTGCTAAAAGAGGGTAAAGGCACGTTGCAGGGCGATGTGCTGACGCTGCCTGCTATCTCCGCTTCTGTATGGTTGGGTAATTAGCTCCAGAGGTGCTGGGCGGCAAGGTAAATAGCAAAATCCTCTCTTGAGAGGATTTTTAGTGTTTGCCCCCTCGCCCTGTGGGAGAGGGGCCGGGGGAGAGGGCATCAGACCGCATAAACAGTTGACTGGTCGCCACCCGGCATATCTTCAATGGTACAAACGCTCCAAAACGTCATCGCTCAACAACGCTTCCCGCCACCAGCGCTGCGCCAGCCCGTCGCTGTGGTTGCGCCAGGCCATATAGGCCACGTCTTTTTCACGAAATGACACCACTTCTTTTTCCACCAGCTCGCCATTTTTCAGCCACGGACGTGCAATGTGCCGTGGCAGAAAACCGCAGCCCATTCCCGCGCGTAACAGCATCAGCTTAGAGTGAAAATCATCCACGCGTATTTGCGGCTGTTCATCCATGAGATTGCTGTTGATAGGCTGACAGCTGCGCGCGCTGTCGCTGATGACCACGGCTCGATGCAGACAAAGCTGATCGTTGGAAAGCGGCGTTTGTGTCTGCGCGAGCGGGTGAGAAGGGGCGACCACAAACACATTGTCCAGCGTGCCGAGCATTTTGTACGACCACGCGCCGGAGGTTGGCGGCTCGTTGATCGCCCCTATAATCATGTCCGCGCCGTGGTGGGTTAATTCTTCCCATGAACCGGCCAGCGTGTGATGGGTAAAGTTTAGCCGCGTTTGTTTGTTCAGAGCGTGGAACGCGTCAATCAGCGGTAAAAGTGCTGCAAACGGGAAAGAGTCATCCAGCGCAATCGACAGCTCTTTTTCCCAGCCGGACTGCACCTGCACCGCCTGTTTTTCCAGGTCTTTCGCGGCGTTTAGCAGCAGTCGCCCTTTTTCCAGCATCATTCGGCCAGTATCGGTAAATTTCGCTCGATGACCGGAGCGATCCAGCAGGGTAATGTCCAGATCGCTTTCCAGTTTCTGGATCATGTAGCTGAGCGCCGCAGGCGTTTTAAAAAGTGATTCAGCTGCGGTGGCAAAAGATCCGTGCTTATCGAGGGCATCGAGAATAAGCAACACTTCAAGATTTAAGCGCATGGCGGAAAAAGTCGGTGATCGGAGAATAAGTAAAGTCTTACTGAAGCGCTTATTCAATGCCAGTGAATAATTTAGAACGCAGGCGCGTAATTTTTTGACTAAGCCTGATAATAGTTGTCATAGGGAATGAGTTTTTCAGAATATATTCTCTAACTCGCTGGTCATAAAACAGAAAAATTTCTTTAATAACTCGTTAGAAATTTCCGCCTATACTCACTCTGCTTTCTCCGTCAGGATCCAACTGTTTCTACCCGTCATACTTCAAGCTGCAGGGGTGTTGGCTGCACTCCCTCACCCCAGTCACTTACTTAAGTAAGCTCCTGGGGATGAGCTCCCTTGCCGCCTACCTGCAACTCGAATTATCTAGGGTAGATAGCAGACTCAGGCTGTTGCCTTTGAACTATTAATTAAGAAGGTGTGTTATGTCTATTCGGGAACTGATCGACCCGCAGAATTCTGCGCTTATTTTTATCGACCATCAGCCGCAAATGTCTTTTGGCGTGGCAAATATTGACCGCCAAACGCTGAAAAATAATACCGTGGCACTCGCCAAAGCCGGGAAGATATTTAATGTGCCGGTGATTTATACCTCTGTCGAAACCAAAAGTTTTAGTGGCTATATCTGGCCTGAATTACTGGCTGTGCACCCTGATGTAAAACCGATTGAACGCACATCGATGAACTCCTGGGAAGATAAGGCGTTTGTTGATGCCGTGAAAGCGACCGGGCGTAAAAAGCTGATCATGTCTGCGCTCTGGACCGAAGTGTGCCTGACTTTCCCGGCACTGATGGCACTGGACGAAGGCTTTGAAGTTTACGTGGTGACGGATACCTCCGGTGGCACGTCTGTTGATGCGCACGAACGTGCTATCGACCGCATGGTACAAGCTGGCGCGGTACCTGTGACCTGGCAACAGGTGCTGCTGGAGTACCAGCGCGACTGGTCACGCAAAGGCACCTACGACGCAGTGATGGATTTGGTGCGCGAACACAGTGGCGCTTACGGCATGGGCGTCGATTACGCCTACACTTTGGTTCACGGTGCGCCGGAACGTAAAGCGTAACGCGGTGGCGGGCGTTCGCCCGCCTGTTTGCGACAGCAAGGAACCTTTGCCATGACGCAAAAAAAACATGTGACTCTGGTTATCACCCACGCTTTGCGGTCAGAAGATAGCGGGGAATACGAAGCGTGGCTGGGCAGGATAATGCCGGTCGCGGCGGAATTCCCAGGCCATCTGGGGGCTAACGTTATTCGTCCCACGGACGGGCAGGGCATGTGGAATATCATCATTCGCTTCGACACGCTCGAACACCTCTACGCCTGGACACAATCCGAAACCCGCAAACAACTGGTGGATGAAATCACGCCGCTGCTGGCCGAAGGCGATCATACTGAAGTCAAAACCGAGGCGGCTTTCTGGTTTACCCCGCCTGCGCCGCATGTGCGTCAACCCAGGCGCTGGAAACAGTTTCTCATCACGCTGCTGGTGATTTTCCCGAGCACCAACCTGGTGCCGGCTATCACCGGCCTGCTGTTTCCTGGCCTGAAAGGCACGTTGCTGCTGCATCTGATTAACGATGCCTGCGTGGTGGCGCTGGTTGTCTGGCTGTGGATGCCCATTGTTACCCGAATTTTTGCCGGCTGGCTGAAAAAAGCCTGAGCCGGTTTGAGGAGTCTGAAATGTCTCAACAAGCCACATTGATCCTGACCCATGGCGAAATCCATACCCTGGATCGGGAAAACCCTCTCGCGCAAGCGGTCGCGATCGCCAACGGTAAAATCCTCGCGACCGGTAGCCACGATCAAATCATGAGCTATGCCACTGACGGCACGCAGATTGTCGATCTTAAAGGCCACACGGTGATCCCGGGCCTGAATGACTCGCACCTGCACCTGATTCGCGGTGGGTTGAATTACAACCTTGAGCTGCGCTGGGAAGGCGTGCCTTCGCTCGCGGATGCGCTGCGAATGCTGAAAGATCAGGCCGATCGCACGCCGTCACCGCAGTGGGTGCGCGTGGTGGGCGGCTGGAGTGAGTTCCAGTTTGCCGAACGCAGGATGCCGACAATTGAAGAACTGAATGAAGCCGCGCCGGACACACCTGTTTTTGTACTGCATCTTTATGACCGTGCGCTGCTGAACCGCGCGGCGCTGAAAGCGGTAGGATACACCAAAGAAACGCCTGATCCTGCGGGCGGTGAAATCGTGCGTGACAGCAACGGTAACCCGACAGGCATGCTGGTGGCGAAACCCAACGCGATGATCCTCTATTCCACGCTGGCGAAAGGACCAAAATTGCCGCTGGAGATGCAGGTGAACTCCACGCGTCAGTTTATGCGCGAGTTGAATCGTCTGGGCTTAACCAGCGCCATCGACGCGGGCGGCGGTTTCCAGAACTACCCGGAAGATTACGAAATCATTGAGCAGCTCCACGCCAATGACCAAATGACTGTGCGCATAGCCTACAACCTGTTTACCCAACGGCCGAAACAAGAGCTGGAAGATTTCGAGCGCTGGACTGATATGCTCAAGCCAGGCCAGGGCACTGATTTTTATCGCGCGAATGGGGCAGGGGAAATGCTGGTCTTTTCCGCAGCGGATTTCGAAGATTTCCTCCAGCCGCGGCCTGATTTGCCACAAGGCATGGAAGACGAGCTGGAGCGTGTGGTACGCCATCTGGTGGAACACCGCTGGCCGTTCCGTCTGCACGCCACTTATGACGAATCCATCAGCCGGATGCTGGATGTGTTCGAGAAGGTGAATCGCGACATTCCGTTCAATGGCCTGCACTGGTTCTTTGACCATGCCGAAACCATCACCGAACGAAATATCGAACGCGTAAAAGCGCTGGGCGGCGGGATTGCGGTGCAGCACCGTATGGCGTTTCAGGGCGAGTATTTCGTCGACAGATACGGCAAAGAGGCCGTGAAACACACGCCGCCAGTGGCGAAAATGCTGGAGCTGGATGTGCCGGTTGGTTTGGGTACCGATGCGACTCGTGTCGCGAGCTACAATCCGTGGACGGCGCTTTACTGGCTGGTGTCCGGGCGTACCGTCGGCGGTTTGTCGATGTATGACGATAGCAATCGCCTGCCGCGTGACGTGGCACTGGAGCTGTGGACCGCCGGCAGTGCGTGGTTCTCCAGCGAACAGGGCAAAAAAGGTCGCATTGTTACTGATCAGCTTGCGGATTTGGTGGTGCTGTCAAAAGACTACTTCCGCGTGCCGGAAGAGGAAATCAAAGGCATTGAGTCAGTGCTAACGATTGTGGATGGCAAAGTGGTGTACGCCGCCGGGCATTTCACACCGCTTGCGCCGCCAGCGATTCCGGTTGTTCCAGACTGGTCGCCAGTCGTGAAAGTGCCGGGTCATTACCGTTCTGCGCCGCCAGCGATGGGGAAAGTGGGCGCAGTCGTACAGATGCACCAGTGCATCGGCAGCTGCGGTGTGCACGGGCATTCCCACGATATCGCGAGGAAGTCAGGCATTCCAGTGTCAGATGACCAGGCCTTCTGGGGTGTGCTGGGGTGCAGTTGTTTTGCTTTTTGATTATTGAGTTGTCTGATCCCCTCTCCCTAGCCCTCTCCCACAGGGAGAGGGAACTGTTCGGAGCTGGTTTTCGCCCTTTCCCGCGGAGGGAGAGAGTGGACCGGAGTTGGTTTTCTCCCTCTCCCTTTGGGAGAGGGTCGGGGAGAGGGGCTAACGCCGATCTCAACCCACAAAAAAGGCCCGCATTCGCGAGCCTTTCATCTATCCATCAGCGCTGATTACAGGCCGTTGACGTTCTCAGTCAGGTATTTCGCAACGCCTGCTGGAGAAGCGTCCATACCTTCTTTGCCTTTTTCCCACTGAGCCGGGCACACTTCGCCGTGCTCTTCGTGGAACTGCAGCGCGTCAACCATACGCAGCATTTCGTCGATGTTACGACCCAGTGGCAGATCGTTCACAACCTGGTGACGTACGATGCCGTTAGCGTCGATCAGGAAAGAACCACGCAGAGCCACGCCAGCGTCCGGATGTTCGATACCGTAAGCCTGCTGGATTTCACGTTTGATGTCCGCAACCATCGCGTATTTCACTGCACCGATGCCGCCTTTGTCGACAGGGGTGTTGCGCCATGCGTTATGGACAAATTCAGAGTCAAAAGAAACGCCAACCACTTCTACGCCACGCTTCTGGAATTCTTCGTAACGCTTGTCGAACGCGATCAGTTCAGACGGGCAGACGAAGGTGAAGTCCATTGGCCAGAAGAACAGGACAGTCGCTTTGCCAGCGGTGTGCTGTTTGAAGTTGAAGTTATCAACGATTTCGCCGTTACCCAGTACAGCAGCGGCAGTAAAGTCAGGAGCAGGACGAGTGACCAGAACCATGAGGTTCTCCTCTAATTTTATAAGGTTAATGGAACGCAACGCGGGCCAGTATAGGGAGAGGAAATAAACGATACAAAGAGGCACTGACAATCGTTGAGACAGGTTTTACCTATCAATCTTTATATTTCCAACTGTGTCAGCTTAGCGATTTTGTGATGAAGCGCAAGTTTTAAAGTGCTCTGGCCTGTGCCTGCGCCATCATGGCTGGGTAAAAAGACCAGAAGGTCTCTTCAAATTGATCGTAATGTGAGTCCAAATCCTGCCAGGAATCGCGTAACGCATCGAGGCGTGGACGACGGCTTGCCATTCCGTTAAGCACTCGCTGGATAAAATCCATCTCCCGGTAACGCTCAAGCCAGCGTTCAGACCACAAGTATTCATTCAGATTGACGAAGCGAGGTGGCGATTCAGGCAGAATTTCAGCGACCTGCGCGTGCGCGTAACGAACAAAATCAGGCAACGACATGGCTGGCGAAAGCTGTGACCAGTGACGCGAAAGAAAATGATCCCACATCACGTCCAGCGTAATCGGGGCAACACGACGGGTTTCAGGGCGAAACCTGTCACGGGCGGCTTTCACTTCCGGCAAACTATCCGTCAGCACGTCTATGCGACGGTGCATGTAGATCCCGCTCACGACCTCCGGGGAATACAGCTCATCCGGATTGCCGCGCACAAAATCGGCCAGTAAATTGCCCGATAACGAGCTGTCCGCCAGATGCGCTAAATGCAGGTGAGCGAGAAAGTTCATTTGTATGCTTTCCTTATTTAAAGGCTTACCGGTTGCAGCCAAAGCAGCCTGCCACTAGACTACCCGCCTCTTTATTATGTCTGAGTTACCGTCATGCGCGTCGCCGATTTTTCTTTTGAACTGCCCGAATCCCTGATTGCCCACTACCCACAGCCGGAGCGCAGTAGCTGCCGTTTGTTATCCTTAGACGGGCCAACGGGCGAGCTGACGCACGGTACTTTCACCGATCTGCTCGACAAGCTCAACCCTGGCGATCTGCTGGTCTTTAACAACACCCGGGTGATCCCGGCACGTCTGTTTGGCCGTAAAGCCAGCGGCGGCAAGATTGAAGTGCTGGTGGAGCGCATGCTCGACGATAAACGTATTCTGGCACATATTCGCGCGTCCAAAGCGCCGAAACCGGGCGCAGAGCTGCTGCTCGGTGACGATGAAAGCATTCATGCCACGATGGTTACCCGCCACGATGCGCTGTTTGAAGTTGAATTTAATGACCAGCGCCCGGTGCTCGATATCCTCAACGCCATCGGCCATATGCCGCTGCCGCCGTATATCGACCGCCCGGATGAAGACGCTGACCGCGAGCTGTATCAGACTGTCTACAGCCAAAAACCAGGCGCGGTTGCTGCGCCAACCGCTGGCCTGCATTTTGATGAACCGCTGCTGGCGAAACTGCGTGAGAAAGGCATTGAGATGGCGTTTGTCACGCTGCACGTGGGCGCGGGAACCTTCCAGCCGGTGCGCGTAGACAGCATCGAAGATCACATCATGCACTCCGAATATGCCGAAGTGCCGCAGGACGTCGTTGACGCGGTGCTGGCGGCAAAAGCGCGAGGAAGTCGAGTTGTCGCGGTAGGCACAACGTCCGTTCGTTCACTGGAAAGCGCGGCGCAGGCAGCGAAAACTGACCTGATCGAACCGTTCTTCGGTGACACGCAAATCTTTATCTACCCAGGCTATCAGTACCAAGTCATTGATGCGCTGGTGACCAACTTCCACCTGCCAGAGTCGACGCTCATCATGCTGGTGTCCGCCTTTGCGGGTTATCAGCACACCATGAACGCTTACAAGTCTGCGGTAGAACAAAAATATCGCTTTTTTAGCTACGGGGATGCCATGTACATCACGTACAATCCGTCCGCTATTCAGGAACGCGTTGGGGACTGATTCCGCAACGTTGGGTTAATACGTCAGACTGTCTTTCTGACGCTGGAGTCAACATGAAATTTGAACTGGATACCACAGACGGTCGCGCACGCCGCGGTCGCCTGGTCTTTGATCGTGGCGTAGTTGAAACGCCAGCCTTTATGCCTGTTGGCACTTACGGCACCGTAAAAGGGATGACGCCGGAAGAAGTTGAAGCCACTGGCGCGCAGATTATTCTCGGCAATACTTTCCACCTGTGGCTGCGTCCTGGCCAGGAAATCATGAAGCTGCATGGCGATCTCCATGACTTCATGCAGTGGAAAGGGCCTATCCTGACCGATTCCGGCGGCTTCCAGGTCTTCAGCCTGGGTGATATCCGTAAAATCACCGAAGCGGGCGTGCATTTCCGCAACCCGATCAACGGCGATCCGATTTTCCTCGATCCGGAAAAATCCATGGAGATTCAGTACGATCTCGGTTCCGATATCGTGATGATTTTCGACGAATGTACGCCGTACCCGGCGGACTGGGATTACGCCAAGCGCTCAATGGAAATGTCCTTGCGCTGGGCAAAACGCAGCCGCGATCGCTTCGATTCCCTGCAAAACAAAAATGCGCTGTTCGGCATTATTCAGGGCAGCGTTTACGAAGATTTACGCGATATCTCCGTCAAAGGTCTGGTGGAGATTGGCTTTGATGGCTACGCTGTCGGCGGCCTGGCTGTCGGGGAGCCAAAGGAAGACATGCATCGCATTCTGGAGCATGTTTGCCCGCAAATCCCGGCAGACAAACCACGCTACCTGATGGGCGTGGGCAAACCGGAAGATCTGGTGGAAGGTGTGCGTCGCGGTATCGACATGTTCGACTGCGTAATGCCAACGCGTAACGCCCGTAACGGACACCTGTTTGTCACCGATGGCGTGGTAAAAATCCGTAACGCGAAGCATAAGAGCGACACCAGCCCACTCGACGCTGAGTGCGATTGCTATACCTGTCGTCATTATTCACGCGCTTATTTGCATCATCTTGACCGTTGCAATGAAATTCTGGGCGCGCGTCTCAATACCATCCATAATCTTCGCTACTATCAGCGTTTAATGGCGGGTTTACGCAAGGCTATCGAAGAGGGTAAATTAGAGAGCTTTGTGACGGAGTTTTACCAACGTCAGGGTCGGGATGTCCCACCGTTGAACGTTGATTAATTTTAATAATGAGGGAAATTCAATGAGCTTTTTTATTTCTGATGCGGTAGCCGCTCCTGCTGCTGGTGCTGCGGGGCAAAGCCAGTGGACTTTGATTCCAATGCTGGTGGTGTTCGGTCTGATTTTCTATTTCATGATCCTGCGCCCACAGCAGAAGCGCACCAAAGAGCATAAAAAGCTGATGGACTCCATCGCCAAAGGTGATGAAGTGCTGACTAACGGTGGCCTGGTCGGTCGCGTAACCAAAGTAGCTGAAGCTGGCTACATTGCTATCGCCCTGAACGACACCACTGAAGTGGTCATCAAACGTGACTTCGTAGCTGCCGTTCTGCCGAAAGGCACGATGAAGGCGCTGTAATCCACTGTTTTCCCAAAGGGAACTGCCGTGTTAAACCGTTATCCTTTGTGGAAGTACATTATGCTGGTCGTCGTGATACTCGTCGGCCTGCTTTACGCACTTCCCAACCTGTATGGTGAGGATCCGGCTGTTCAAATCACTGGCGTGCGTGGTAACGCTGCCAGTGAGCAAACGCTGATCCAGGTCCAGAACACCTTAAAAGAAGAAAAAATTACCGCGAAGTCTGTGGCACTGGAAGAGGGCGCAATTCTTGCTCGCTTCGACTCCACTGACATCCAGTTGCGTGCGCGTGAAGCGCTGGTCAGCGTGCTGGGTGACAAGTATGTCGTGGCGCTTAACCTGGCTCCGGCCACTCCGCGTTGGCTGGCCATGATGCAGGCTGAGCCGATGAAACTCGGTCTTGATTTGCGTGGTGGCGTGCACTTCCTGATGGAAGTGGATATGGATACCGCGCTGAGCAAACTGCAGGAACAAAATATCGATGGTCTGCGCAGCGATCTGCGTGAGAAAGGCATCGGTTACAAGACCGTACAGAAAGCCGATAACTACGGTCTGAGCATCACATTCAGTGACAGCGCGGCCCGTGACCAGGCTATCAGCTACCTCACGCCGCGTCACCGTGATTTAGTTATCACCAGCCAGGGCGACAACCAGCTGCGGGTGACGATGACCGATGAGCGCCTGAAAGAAGCGCGCGAATATGCCGTTCAGCAGAACATCAATATCCTGCGTAACCGTGTCAACCAGCTGGGCGTTGCCGAGCCGGTGGTACAGCGTCAGGGTGCGGATCGTATCGTGGTTGAGCTGCCGGGTATTCAGGACACCGCGCGTGCGAAAGAAATTCTGGGCGCAACCGCGACGCTGGAATTCCGTCTGGTGAACACCAATGTCGATCAGTCTGCCGCCACTTCTGGCCGCGTACCGGGCGACTCTGAGGTGAAAGATTCCCGTGAAGGCCGGCCAATTGTGCTGTACAAGCGTGTGATCCTGACCGGTGACCATATCACCGACTCCACCTCCAGCCAGGATGAATACAACCAGCCGCAGGTTAACATCTCGCTCGACAGCGCCGGTGGTAACATCATGTCTAACTTTACCAAGGACAATATCGGTAAACCGATGGCGACCCTGTTCGTGGAGTACAAAGATAGCGGTAAGAAAGATGCGAATGGCCGTGCCGTTCTGGTGAAGCAGGAAGAGGTGATTAACGTCGCCAACATCCAGTCTCGCCTCGGTAACAGCTTCCGTATCACCGGTATTAGCAACCCGAACGAAGCCCGTCAGCTGTCGCTGCTGCTGCGTGCCGGTGCGCTGATTGCGCCAATCCAGATTGTCGAAGAACGGACCATTGGTCCAACTCTGGGTCTGCAAAACATCAAGCAGGGTCTGGAAGCGTGTCTGGCCGGTCTGGTGGTCTCCATTCTGTTCATGCTGTTCTTCTATAAGAAGTTTGGCCTGATCGCGACCTCTGCGCTGCTGGCGAACCTGGTGCTGATTGTTGGGATCATGTCGCTGCTGCCTGGAGCCACGCTCAGCATGCCGGGGATTGCGGGTATCGTGTTAACCCTTGCGGTCGCGGTCGATGCTAACGTACTGATTAACGAACGTATCAAAGAAGAGTTGAGTAACGGACGCTCGGTCCAGCAGGCCATCCATGAGGGGTATGCTGGTGCGTTTAGTTCCATCTTCGATGCGAACATCACTACGCTGATTAAAGTCCTGATCCTGTATGCAGTCGGTACTGGCGCCATTAAAGGCTTCGCCATCACCACCGGTATCGGTGTGGCGACTTCCATGTTTACCGCGATCGTCGGCACCCGTGCCATCGTAAACCTGTTGTACGGCGGCAAACGCATCAACAAGCTGTCTATCTGAGGAGTGCGTTGTGGCACAGGAATATACTGTTGAACAATTAAACCACGGCCGTAAAGTCCATGACTTTATGCGCTGGGACTTCTGGGCCTTTGGGCTCTCGGGCCTGCTGTTGGTGGCTTCCATCGTCATTATTGGCGTGCGCGGCTTCAACTGGGGTCTCGATTTCACCGGTGGTACGGTGATTGAAATTACGCTGGAAAAACCAGTGGATATGGAACAGACGCGTGCCTCGCTGGAAAAAGCGGGCTTCGTTGAGCCACTGGTGCAGAACTTTGGTAGCAGCCACGACATCATGGTGCGCATGCCTCCGGTGAAAACCGAAAGCGGCAGCCAGGAGTTGGGCAGCAAAGTTCTGGAGGTGATCAACGAATCCACCTCGCAGAACGCGGCTATCAAGCGCATTGAGTTTGTCGGGCCGAGCGTCGGGGCAGACCTGGCGCAGAGCGGGGCGATGGCACTGCTTGCGGCGTTGATCTCGATTCTGGTCTACGTGGGCTTCCGCTTCGAATGGCGTCTGGCGGCGGGGGTGGTTATCGCCCTGGCGCACGACGTGGTGATCACCATGGGCATTCTCTCGCTGTTCCACATCGAGGTTGACCTGACCATCGTGGCGTCGCTGATGTCGGTTATCGGCTACTCGCTGAACGACAGCATCGTGGTCTCGGACCGTATTCGTGAGAACTTCCGCAAGATTCGTCGCGGCACGCCTTACGAGATCTTTAACGTGTCCCTGACTCAGACGCTGCACCGTACGTTGATCACTTCGGGAACCACCTTAATGGTTATCCTGATGCTGTTCCTGTTCGGTGGCCCGGTGCTGGAAGGCTTCTCGCTGACCATGCTTATCGGTGTCTCCATCGGTACGGTGTCTTCCATCTACGTGGCTTCGGCGCTGGCGCTGAAACTCGGGATGAAACGTGAGCACCTGCTGGTACAGAAAGTGGAAAAAGAAGGCGCCGATCAGCCTTCAATCCTGCCGTAAGATCAGAAAGGCCAGTCGTTCGACTTAATGCCGTTCACTTAAGCCTCGCGTGACTTATAGCTGAACGGATATTTAGGCGGAATATAAAGCACCGAACGCTCGTATCGTCGGTGCTTTCTTTTTTCCGGAAGGATAAAGGCTTTTACATTTTCCCTCATTCCTTTCAGATGCTTAGGTATATTCCCCGTCGCGCCCTTACCACTCACCCTGACCTGCGATATCAGAATATTTAATGCCGCCACGAAACTTATCCGGGTTGGAATAACGCCGGCCTCTCCTGCAATATCCACCATTTCCTTTCTCAGCAGGTTGTACGACACCAGGATCCCCCACAGCTCCTGTTTTACCCCCTCCGGAAATCGGCTCCGCAGTGTGACCTCCCCCTTCAACTGCCGTCTTTTTAGCTCTCCATAGCCTAGTTCGATCTCCCAGCGTTCCCAGTAAATTCGCAGCAAATCTTCGACTGGCCAGGCGACCGGATCGGTCAGCGACGTTAAAAATCCCGTGATTTTCCCTTTACCGCCACCGCTGACATAACTCACCATCCTTGCCCGCCAGACTTCCGGGAGATGAGGCGCAGCCTTGCGAG
Organism: Pantoea sp. sgz302252; assembly: GCF_047713085.1. Lineage (NCBI taxonomy): Bacteria > Pseudomonadati > Pseudomonadota > Gammaproteobacteria > Enterobacterales > Erwiniaceae > Pantoea > Pantoea sp. sgz302252. The sequence goes on along the minus strand of NZ_JBLFJW010000029.1, from coordinate 858 downwards.
CCTGAGGTGAAACCGGCATCTCAATCAGCATGTCGTAATCGCTGTATCGTTCGATAACCTCATAGCGGAGTTTACTTTTTACTGGTGTGAGCCAGTGTGTGCAGGCTCCGGCCTGCTGCCATTCCAGGAAAAAAGCCGCGCTGAAATAACAGCGGTCGAACAGGGTCAGCGTATGGTCAGGGGCGGAGGAAATCAGACGATGCGCCAGCGTTAGCTCCCCCTCGGCCACACCGCCAAACGCCGCATCCAGCAACATATGGGAATGGGTTGCCATCAGCCCGACCATCCGTACCTGCGGGAATGTCCCCGTGGACGGTTCGATAAACCCAAAAGCAGCGGCGTTCTCAGGTGAATCGGGCGTGCGAAAAAGTGTTCCGTCAACGCTCAGAACCCGGAGGCCATGGAACGTAGCGGGCCCGAGTGCCGCAGGTTGCCAGGCCTCGTTGCAGGCATGAAAAAGGTAGCGAAGTGGGGCTTCGCCCAGGCGCTGGCGTGCGGCAGTGAGTACGCTGGGGGCAAGGCTTTGATAACCGTCTTCAGGCTGGAGAACAATGTCGAGATGATGGCAGACATCTTTAATGGATAAGTCACGCAGCAACCCCATCATCAGAATAAGCCAGACAGCCTGCTCAGCAGGGAGGCGACGCCTGCGAATGCTGGCCTTCTGGCAGGCGCTTAATGCCTGGTGTATCCAGAGGGGGTCAAGGGAGCGAGAAAAAGCATCCAGCTCAGAGGCGAAAGCATCAACAACAAAATCCATATCCTGTTCAGACATAAAAAAATCCGGGAGCAGAGGGCTGTTCCCGGATTGTCTCTCACTGGCAGGATCGTTCAAGTACTCTTAAATGATCGGCATTA
>NZ_JBLFJW010000028.1:0-73905 GCF_047713085.1 Pantoea sp. sgz302252 | reverse complement strand
GGGCTGTCTCTTATACACAAATCCCTGACGAATTTGTCGGGGATTTTTTTGAACTATTTTCCCGTCTGTTGATCTCTTCTGATATCTCTCTTTTCGGGTTTTTAGTATGGTGCTTTCTGATTGTTTTTCATGGGCTAAACACACTTTCGGGCTTGCGCAACTGGGTGACCCGCGGCGTACCCGCCGTCTCGTGACTGTAGCCGCCTCACTCACTCAACACCCCGGACTTTCTATCGTGAAATCATCCCTGTCTCCCGCCGAAGTTGAAGGCGCTTACCGCCTGTTGCGTAACCCCTGCGTCTTTCCTGACGCTATCGCTGAGGCAGGATTTATTGCCACGGCCAAAGCCGCCCGGGAGCATCCGCTTCTCCTCGCACTGGAAGATACAACGACCATCAACTTCAGCCATTCCAGCGCCTGCGATGAACTGGGCAACACCACCACCAGCCCGAAAACACGCGGCCTGCTTGCCCATTCGGTACTGCTCTACGCCCCGGACGGCGCCCGGATGGTGGGCCTTATCGACCAGCAACGTTGGAGCAGGGAGACCGCCACCTATGGCAAAAAACATCAACGAAAAGAGCGGCCTTATGAAGAAAAAGAGAGCTTTAAATGGCAGTTGTCATCTCAGTTGATGGCGCAGCGCCTGGGCGATATTCAGTCAAATGTTATCTCTGTGTGTGACCGTGAAGCGGACATCTGGCAGTACCTGAATTACAAAACCAGCCAGGGGCAGCGCTTCGTGGTCCGGGCCGCGCAAAACCGGCGACTGGAGGATGGCGCAGGCAAACTGTTCGACCTGCCTGAAAGGCTGACGCAGGCGGGAAGTCATACGCTGAATGTGGTTCAGAAAGGGGGGAGAGCGGCGCGCCAGGCACAGATGTTCGTCAGCTACAGCGCGGTGAATATTGCCGCACCGGACGGGTCGGGCGAACAGTTGCCGGTGACGTATATCTGCTGTCGGGAGGAAGAGGAAAGTGGGGCCTGCTGGCATCTGCTGACGTCAGAAAAAGTGGAGAGTGCGGAGCAGGCACGCATCATCATCAGCTATTACGAGCGCCGCTGGCTGATAGAGGAATACCACAAAGCATGGAAAAGCGGGGGCACCTGTGTGGAATCGCTTCGTATGCAGACACGGGATAACCTGGAGCGGATGGTGGTCATCCTCGCGTTTATCGCCGTGAGGGTACTGGCGTTGCGCCAGGGCGGGCTGAGTGAGGAAACGCTGAATGAGCCCTGCGAGCAGGTGCTGAGCCCAATAGAATGGAAGCTGCTGTGGGTAAAACAGGAAGGAAAAGCCCTGCCAAAGAAGGCGCCGAACCTGAAATGGGCGTATCTGGCACTGGCGAAAATGGGTCGATGGTATGACAGCAAACGAACAGGACGGGCGGGCTGGGTAGTGATGTGGGAAGGCTGGTTCAGGCTTCAGGATGTCGTTGAGGGGTACAAACTGGCGAAGTCTCTTGATCAGGAGATCTGATCAAGAGACAGCCCCGCGGGAGAGGGCAACAGGCCACACGGGTCTGGGTTACAAATAACGCGCAGTCAGATGTTCACGGAAATAACGGCTGTTAAGATCTTCCCCAGTGGCTTTCACTATCAATTCGGACGTGCTGTAGCGGCTGCCGTGCTGCCAGATGTTTTGCTGAAGCCAGCCGAAGAGCGGCGCGAAGTTGCCTTCGTTAAGCTGAGCATCGAGGGCAGGTAACGCTTTGCGTGCTGCCTGGAACAATTGCGCGGCGTACATTGCGCCCAATGTATAAGACGGGAAGTAACCGAACCCGCCATCCGTCCAGTGGATGTCCTGCATGCAGCCATTGCGGTAGTTGCCTTTGGTCGACAAGCCCAGATACTGCTGCATTTTTTCATCCCACAGCGCGGGAATGTCGTCCACTTCAATGTCGCCATCAATCAGCGCACGTTCAATTTCGTAGCGCAGAATAACGTGGGCCGGGTAGCTCACTTCGTCGGCATCAACGCGAATAAAGCCACGTTCTACTCGCTGGCTCCAGGCAATGAAGTTGTCGAGGGTGAAGGCAGGCTGATCGCCAAAACGCTGTTTCACGCCAGGTAATAAATGCTTGAGGAACGCAGCGCTGCGGCCCAGTTGCATCTCAAAGAACAGGCTTTGGGATTCATGCACACCCATGGAACGGGCGTGTGCTACAGGCTGCCCGGCCCATTGACGCGGCAGGTTTTGCTCGTAACGCGCATGGCCGGTTTCGTGGATCACGCCAAACAGCGCGCTGAGCAGATCGTTTTCGTCGTAACGCGTGGTGATGCGGACATCTTCCGGTACGCCGCCGCAGAACGGGTGAGTGCTGACATCCAGGCGCCCGCCGTTAAAATCAAAGCCGAGCAGGGCCATGGTTTCCAGCCCCAGCTCGCGCTGAGCTTCAACCGGGAAAGGCCCTTGCGGGTCGATGAGCTTTTGCGAGGCCTGCTTTTCCACCACATTTTGCAGCAAGTCAGGCAGCCAGCTTTTCAGATCGGCGAACAGCGTGTCAAGACGGTTGCTGGTCATCCCCGGTTCGTACAGATTGAGCATGGCGTCATAAGGCGAACTGCCCGCCGCTTCTGCACGGATTTTGGCTTCTTCACGGCTCAGACGAACCACTTCTTTCAGGTTAACCGCGAAGCCTTCCCAGTCATTATTTTTCCGCTGGGTACGCCAGGCGTGTTCACAGCGATTACCCGCCAGCGATTCGGCCTCCACCAGGCTTTCTGGCAGCAACGCTGCCTGCGAATAAGCAAGCCGCATTTCGCGCAGGTTTGCCTGTTCGTCTTCGCTCAGCGCTTCCTGTTTTGCCGCGTCCAGCCATTTCCCCACTTGCGAATCGGTAAGGATTTGGTGTCGAAGCACGCCAAGTTCGGCCAGCGCTTCACCGCGGGCGGTGCTGCCACCGGCGGGCATCATCGCGGCCATATCCCAGCCAGCGATAGCCGAGAGGTGAGAGAAGCGTGATAAACGCTGGAAAGTACGGACGAGTTGCGAGTAATTGTTCTTTTCCATGGGCTTTGATCCGAGTGAATGACGCCAGTTTGCGCGGATAGTCAAAAATACGACGAAAGTATGAGGCGAATGACGGTATTTCGACCATGCTGATCACTAACACAGGTCAGAGTGTGCAGCAAATCATGAATCCGTTCATCTGGGTGTTTATCACGTTGCTGTCGATTGGCGCAGTGCAGGATATGGGCGGCTTAGCGGCCTTATTTGGCTAGTCGAAAAGCGGCCCGCGCGAAGGCGGGCACGGTGAATTAATGCAGGCGTTTATGCAGGTAACTGCCTGTTATCAGCGCCAGGACAAGCATTGCTGCGATAAATCCTCCCACGCCGTTCCATCCCCAGTTATGCCAGAACACGCCGCCTAGCGTCCCTGCAATGCTTGACCCCAGGTAGTAGCTGAATAAATACAGTGACGAAGCCTGTCCGCGTGCGCGTTTTGCGCGAGGGCCAATCCAGCTGCTCGCAACGGAGTGAGCGGCGAAGAAGCCAGCAGAAAATAGCAGCATGCCAATGAAAATCAGCCACAGCGAAGAAAACAGGGTCATCAGCAAACCGCAGAGCATCACAGCGGTGAAGCCGACCATCACCGGGCCACGCCCGAAGCGTTGGGTCATGGCGCCTGCTTTTGGTGAGCTCCAGGTGCCCGTAAGATACGCCACGGACAGTAAACCGACGACCGCCTGACTCAGCGACCACGGCGACATCATCAGCCGATAACCAATGTAGTTAAACAGGGTGACAAACGCGCCCATCAGCAAAAATCCTTCTGCAAACAGCAGCGGCAACCCGCGGTCGCGCCAGTGAATGCGGAAGTTAATGAACAAGTATTTGGGGCGTAGGGATGATGCTCTGAAATGGCGGGACTCCGGCAGAATTCGCCAGAACATCAGCGCGGCGGCAAGGGCGAAGCAGCCAATCATGGCGATGGCTACGCGCCAGCCAAAGAAATCGGTCATCACACCGGTAAGTAAACGGCCGCTCATGCCGCCAATGGAGTTACCGCTGATGTAGAGTCCCATCGAAAACGCCACAAAGCTCGGGTGAATTTCCTCGCTGAGATAAGTCATCCCGACCGCGGCCACGCCGCTTAAGGAAAGGCCAATCAAGGCTCGCATGATAAGGATGCCGTGCCAACTGGTCATCATCGTGGAAAGCAGAGTACACACCGAGGCCAGTAAAAGCGCCGTGACCATCACTTGCTTGCGCCCAATGGCATCCGAAAGTGGCCCGGTGAACAGCAAACCTACCGCAAGCAGCGCCGTAGAAACAGAAAGCGAAATACTGGTGCTGGCGGGCGAAATGCCAAACTCATGTGACAGCACCGGTAAAATAGGCTGTACACAGTAGAGCAGGGCGAAGGTGGCAAGTCCGGCAGAGAAGAGCGCGAGGGTGACGCGAATAAACTGTGGCGTACCGCGCTGGATGAACTGGTTTGGGTCGGCAAATCGGGGTTCGCTGACGTCACTGGCCGGGGCGGTGTCAACGGTGGTCGTACGGCTCACGGGATGTCCTTGGCTGAAAACGGCTGAGTAAAGTGCAACTTAGGTCACATCTTCAGGGTAGAAAATTGTAAATATTCTGTCTAATATATTAATAATCTCAATTGATACTTAAAACATATGAATATCGAGTTAAGGCACCTGCGCTATTTCGTCGCCGTGGCAGAAGAGCTTCATTTTGGGCGTGCCGCCGCCAGGCTGAATATCTCGCAGCCACCGTTAAGCCAGCAAATTCAAATCCTTGAGCATCAAATTGAGGCCCGCTTGTTTGCCCGAACCAACCGCAGCGTCAGCCTGACGGAGGCCGGAAAGCAGTTTCTGGCAGACAGTCGGCAAATCCTGCTTCAGGTGGAGGATGCCGCTGCCCGTGCAGCCCGTTTGCATCAGGGGGAAACCGGGGAGTTGCGTATCGGGTTTACTTCTTCTGCGCCCTTTATTTCCGCTGTGTCAGACACGCTTTCCCGTTTTCGTCGTCAGTACCCTGACGTGCATATTCAGACCCGGGAAAGCAACACGCGCGAGCAAATTGCGCCGTTAAGTGAAGGCGCGCTGGATTTAGGGCTGATGCGTAAAACCCATCTTCCCGACACATTAGACCATCAGGTTATCCTCCATGAGCCGCTTCTGGCGATGGTGCCGCGCGATCATCCTCTGGCACAAAGAGAGTCGGTCACGCTGGCCGAACTGGTTCTCGAACCGCTGGTGTTTTTCGATCCGCACGTCGGGACAGGGCTATACGACGATATTCTTGGCCTGCTGCGCCGCTTTGGTTCGCCGGCGATTACTCAGGAAGTCGGCGAGGCGATGACTATTATCGGACTGGTGTCAGCCGGGCTGGGTGTTTCCATCCTTCCGGCCTCCTTTAAACGGGTGCAGCTCAACGAGATGCGTTGGTTACCTATTGCCGATCCTGAGGCCGTGTCGGAAATGTGGCTGGTGTGGGCAAAACACCGCGAGCAGAGTCAGGCGGCGTCCCGTTTTCGCCAACAGCTATTGGCGGCGGTAAACGGTCACTTTTTACCGCCAAAAGCGTGAAAAAATGTGCGGTAAATCACAAGCCTAAGTAAAAATTTGACGAGCTACGTCGAAGTGCTTCACCATAGCAGAAGTTTATTTCGAAGCGCGAAAATAAGGGAGTCTGCGGTGGTAGCAGAAAGTCAGCCAGGGCATATCGATCAGATTAAGCAGACCAACGCGGGCGCGGTTTACCGCCTGATTGATCAGCTCGGTCCTGTGTCGCGAATCGACCTTTCTCGCCTTGCGCAACTTGCTCCTGCCAGCATCACTAAAATTGTTCGCGAAATGCTTGAAGCCCATCTGGTGCAGGAAACGGAAATTCAGGAGCCGGGCAGCCGTGGCCGTCCCGCTGTGGGCCTGATGGTTGAAACCGAGGCCTGGCACTATCTGTCGCTGCGCATCAGTCGCGGTGAAATCAACCTGGCATTGCGCGATTTAAGCAGCAAACTGGTGGTGGAAGAAGAACAAACCCTGCCGCTGGTGGACGTAAAACCTTTCCTTGAACGCGTAATCGAACACATCGACGCCTTTTTTATCCGCCATCAGCAAAAGCTGGAACGCCTCACCTCCATTGCGATCACCCTGCCGGGGATCATTGATACCGAGAATGGCATCATCCATCGCATGCCGTTTTATGACGACGTGAAAGACGTTGCCCTGGGCGAAGCGCTGGAATCACGCACCGGCGTGCCGGTGTATCTGCAGCATGACATCAGTGCATGGACCATGGCGGAAGCGTTGTTCGGTGCTTCGCGCGGCGCACGTGATGTGATTCAGGTGGTGATTGACCACAACGTGGGCGCAGGCGTCATTACTGACGGACGCTTGCTGCACGCGGGCAGTAGCAGCCTGGTCGAAATCGGTCATACCCAGGTCGACCCGTACGGTAAGCGTTGCTATTGCGGCAACCATGGCTGTCTTGAAACCATCGCCAGCGTGGAGAGCGTGCTGGAACTGGCGCAGGTGCGCATGAAGCAGTCGATAAGTTCAATGCTGCATCAGCAACCGCTGACGGTGGAATGGCTGTGCCAGGCAGCCTTGCAGGGCGACTTGCTGGCCAAAGATATCATCAGCGGCGTGGGGACCCACGTCGGGCGCATTCTTGCCATTATGGTGAATTTATTTAACCCGCAAAAAATTCTTATCGGATCGCCGTTTAATCAGGCGGCCGACATTCTGTTTCCTGCCATTAGCGCCTGTATCCGCCAGCAAGCTTTACCGGCTTACAGCAAGCATATCGCTGTCGAAAGCACCCAATTCCTCAATCGTGGCACCATGACCGGTGCAGCGCTGGTCAAAGATGCGCTCTATAACGGATCGCTGCTGATCAGATTGTTACAGGGTTAACAATTATCTCACTGTTCAGCCAAAAATTGCGCTAACGCAAGCCGCCTTTTCAGGCTATCACGTACACTTCCACGGCTCTGAATTATCACCCCGATGTCCAAATTCACGACAAAGCTGTGGAGTCATCATGCTTAAGCGTTTCTTTATAACCGGTACGGATACAGCGGTAGGTAAAACCGTGGTGTCGCGCGCGCTGCTGCAGGCGCTTGCCGCCGACGGCAAAAGCGTGGCGGGCTACAAACCTGTCGCAAAAGGCAGCAAGGAAACGCCAGAAGGGCTGCGCAATAAAGATGCGCTGGTACTGCAAAGTGTTTCTACCCCTGAACTGCCTTACAGCGCTATCAACCCCATCGCCCTGAGCGAAGAGGAGAGTAGCGTCGCACACAGTTGCCAGATTAATTACACGCTGCTGTCAAAAGGTCTGGCCACGCTCAGCGACAGCGTGGATCACGTGGTCGTCGAAGGCACTGGCGGCTGGCGCAGTTTGATGAACGATTTACGTCCACTCTCTGAATGGGTCGTGCAGGAACAGCTGCCGGTGGTGATGGTGGTGGGCATTCAGGAAGGCTGCATTAACCACGCACTGCTGACAGCGCAGGCTATCGCCAACGATGGCTTGCCGTTGATTGGCTGGGTGGCGAACCGCATCAACCCAGGCCTGGCGCATTATGCTGAAATTATTGATGTGCTGAGCAAAAAAATCCCGGCACCGTTAGTGGGCGAGCTGCCTTATCTGCCGCGAGCAGAACAGCGTGAATTGGGCCAGTACGTTGATTTAGCTATGTTCGGCAACATGCTGACGGTAGATGGAGTCCTGGCGTAAGGTTCGCGACAGCACCGACGCCACCACGCTGGAAATCAGCAAACCGGGCAACAAGGCATATTGCCCGGTCATTTCACAAATCATCAGTGTCGACATAATGGGCGCATGCGTCGTGGCGGCCAGCAGGGTCGCCATGCCGGTTAACCCCAGTAAAATGGCCATTTCATTGCCGTCCGGCAGCCATAGTCCCCACATTCGGGCAAACAACATGCCGACCGCCATTCCGACGAACAGCGTTGGGGTGAACACCCCACCTGGTGCGCCAGAGCCGCTGCTTGCCAGCACGGCCAGCAATTTGCAGATAAAGACGCCGCCAATGAGGGCAAACACCGGCGGCGCGAGAAGATAGTTTTGCACCACGCTGTAGCCATTTCCCCAAACAGCGGGCGTGAGGAGTGAAAGCAGGCCGACAATCAACCCACCCAGCGCGAGCTGTAAAGGTGGCGTGAGTTTCAGGCGTAAAAAAAGTTGATGGGTGAACCCCATCAGCCAGACAAACAGAGGGCCGCAAAGCCCGGCAACCAGCCCGGTGGCTAACATTAATCCATACGTTGTTGCGCCGTGGGGAGCCGCGACGTGAACGGTATAAAGCAGCGCAGGGCCACCGCTGAGCAGGTTCGTCATCAGCAGCGCAATCACCGCAGAAACGACAACCGGGCCGAGCGAGGCCAGCATCAAGGTGCCAAAGAGAATTTCAGCGATAAACAAGCTGCCCGCCAGCGGTGCATGATATGCGCTTGCCATCCCGGCTGCGGCCCCGCAGGCAATCCACAATTTCCATTCAGCTTTTGGCGTGAAACGCTGCGCAAAGAAAGAAGCCGCGAGCGTCGCCAGTAAAATCATGGCACCTTCACGCCCAATTGCGCTGCCGCTGACGACCACTAGCAGCGAGGCCAGCGATTTGATGAGACTTGCGCCGTAATCAAACTTGCCGTCCTCGGTTTCCAGCGCTTCCATATAGTCAGTTGGCGCGTGAGGGCGCTGGCGAGTGTATCGTTGCCATCCCCATAGCAATAACCCGGCGGCTAAACCCCCTAGTGCTGGTGTCAGCAAACGCCGCCATGCAGGTAAGTTTGCTGCTGCATTCACCAGGCTACCGCTGTCATTGCTGAGCAGAACCCATTCCAGCAAATACATTGCGTGACGAAACAGCGCCACGGCGAGCGAGGCGAGGATGCCGACTAGCGTCGCAATCAGTAAACGGCGGAACATCGCCTGAATATCAGGGTAAGCGTGAAGACGGTGCATGCGTTTTACGTATTCAGAAAACAGATAGTGAATACTATACACAACCTGCTGAGGTTATTTGATTATTGTCATAGAGGGGACATTGTTGCCCGGTGGCGGCTGCGCCTGACCGGGCCTACAAGGCAGGGTGATGAATTTTGTAGGCCCGGCAAGCTTGCGCCGCCGGGCACGGCATCAATCTACAGAATAAATATTCAACGCCCGACGCGTACGGCCGGAGCTGAGATAATCCGCGATATAGTCCTGTGAAATTTCCCCGTTATAGCGCCCATCTTCATCGACAATCGGCATCCAGCTGGTGTTGCTTTCATACAGTTTGGACAAGACCACGCGCAGGTTATCTTCCGCTTTACCGGTGACACGGAACGGGTGAAGCAGGTCGGCACAGCTTCCGCTGGCATTTCGTGCTTCACGGCGCTTAACGAAGCCCAGCGGTTTACCGTCGTTATCGACAACGGTGATGGCTCGAATATCGTTGTCGTCCATGGTGGCGAAAGCTTCCGGCAGGGCGGTGTCTCGCTTCACCGTGATCGTCGGCTGTTGATCGGTGACGTCACCAGCGGAAACCAGCAGCAGGCGTTTCAGCGTTCTGTCCTGGCCGACAAAGGAACCGACAAATTCATTGGCTGGTTTGGCGAGCAGCTCATCCGGGCTGGCGCACTGCACAATTCGGCCCTGACGGAACACGGCGATACGGTCGCCCAGTTTGAGCGCTTCGTCGATATCGTGGCTGACCAGCATCACCGTTTTTTTCAGTTGACGCTGCATATCGAGAAACTGGTTCTGGATAACTTCACGGTTAATCGGGTCGACCGCACCGAAAGGTTCATCCATCAGCAGAACCGGAGGATCAGCCGCCAGCGCACGAATAACGCCGATACGCTGCTGCTGACCACCGGACATCTCTTTCGGGTAGCGATTGAGGAACTTTTTCGGGTCCATCGCGACCATATCCATCAGCTCTTCGGCGCGCGCTTTGTAGCGAGCTTTATCCCAGCCCAGCATGCGTGGCACTACGGTGATATTTTCTTCGATGGTCATGTTCGGGAACAGGCCAATCTGCTGGATGACATAACCGATGTTGCGACGCAGCGAGACGGTGTCCATCTCGCTGGTGTCCTGACCGTTAATCAGGATTTTCCCGCTGCTTGCCGGTATCAGACGGTTAATCATTTTCAGGGTTGTGGTTTTGCCACAGCCGGAAGGGCCGAGCAGAACGCACATTTCGCCTTCCGGCACGTTCAGGTTCACGTTGTCGACGGCGTTAAAACTCTGGCCGTTCTTCTGGGTAAATTGTTTGGTCAGATTTTCTAACTTTATCATTATCGAATCCCCTTTGGTGTCAGGACAATCTGCAGACGGTGCAGCAACCAGTCGAGCACAATAGCCAACAGGCAAATCATCAGCGCCCCGGCAATTAACATACGAATATCACTGCCGCCAATCCCGTTGAGCAGCAGTAAGCCAAGCCCACCGGCACCAATCACGGCGGCAATCGCCATCACGCCGATGTTCATCACCACCGCGGTACGAATACCGCCGAAAATCACCGGCAGCGCCATCGGAATTTCCACCCAGCGCAAACGCTGCCAGAAGGTCATGCCGATCCCGCGTCCTGCTTCACGCAGGCCCGGCGGCAGGTTGTCCAGCGCGGTGTGGGTGTTACGCACAATCGGCAGCAGTGAGTACAGGAATACCGCAGTGATGGCGGGCAGGGCGCCAATCCCCTGACCGATCAGCGAAAACAGTGGGATCATCAGGCCGAACAGCGCGATGGACGGCACAGTCAGCAGGATGGTGGTCAGCCCAAGGATCGGCGTTGCCAGCCATTTGTGGCGCACAATCAAAATGCCAAGTGGTACGCCAATCACAATCGCCAGCCCGACAGCCAGCAGAACCAGCCACAGATGTTGCCAGGTCAGGCTCGCCAGATAGTCCCAGTTATCAATCATGTAATGCAGGGTTTCCATGGTTTCTCCTTAGACCAGACCTTTGCTGTGCAAGAAATCATGCGCCACCTTTTGCGGTGTTTCATGGTCGATATCGACACGTTTATTCAGCTCGGTGATCACCTCGTTATTCAGCAGCCCGGAAAGCGTATTCAGCGCCTCTTCCAGCCCAGGATGAGCTTCCAGCGTGTCTTTACGCACGACAGGGGTGACGGCATAACTTGGGAAGAAACCTTTGTCGTCCTTAAGCACTTTCAGGTCGAACCCTTTTACGCGCCCGTCGGTGGTGTAAATCAGACCCGCGTCAACGAAGCCATCACGTACGGCGTTGTACACCAGACCCGGGTCCATTTGACGAATCTGCGGGCGATCAAGCTCCATGTTGTAGGCCTGCTGCAACGGCTTCATGCCATCACTACGCCCGGCGAACTCCAAATCCAGCCCAAGCAGCCAGTTGTGCTTTGGGTCTGTCTGACGAATATGCTCAATCTTCGCCACCATTTCGGACATGGTGTTAATGTTCTCTTCTTCTGCACGTTTACGCTGCATGGCGAAGGCGTAGGTGTTATTCATTTCAGCCGGTTTCAGCCACACCAGGCCATGTCTGGCCTCAAGACGTTTCACCGTGTCGTAAGACTCCTCCGGTGACATACGCTTGTTTATGTGGTTGAAGATGATGAGTGCGGTGCCGGTGTACTCCCACGTCATGTCTATCTGCTTGTTAATCATCGCATTGTGAGAAATCACCGTCGCAATGTTGGTTTGCGGCTGCACCTGAAAGCCTTTCTTGCGCAGGTACTGCACGGTCATGGCGGAAAGAATGTGCTGTTCGGTAAAACTCTTGGTCGCCAGAATCATCGGTGCCGCTTTAGCCTGAGTGGCCATCAGCGCCAATGCAGCGGCGGCGACAAACAGACGCGTCAGTCGTCTCATGGGGTGCTCCTTATTGTTGTTATTCAGCGGTGTGCGGGCTGAGTATGCGTCCAAGCCCGGCAAGCAGCGTGTCGAGGATCAGGGCAAACAGGGCCGTGGCTGCGGCGCCAAGGATAAGCGTCGGGAAATCATTGAGGTAAATCCCAGGGAAAATCAGCTCACCGTAGCTGCTGGCGCCAATCAAAAACGCGAGTGGCGCGGTCCCGACATTAATGGCGGTCGCGATACGAATCCCCGAAAGCATCACCGGCCAGGCGTTAGGCAGTTCAACCTGCCAGAGACGCTGCCATTTGGTCATGCCAATGCCGTTCGCGGCTTCAATCAGTGAACCGGGAACGGAGCACAATCCTGAATAGGTATTTCGCACGATGGGTAAAAGCGAGGCGAGGAACAGCGCCACGATAGCCGGTTTGTCACCAATCCCGACCACCACCATCGCCAGAGCCAGCACCGCCAGCGGCGGCAAGGTATTGCCGATGTTGAAGATTTGCATCACGTATTCCGCCACACCGCGAGCGGCAGGGCGACTGAGTAAAATCCCACTTGGGATCCCGACCAGTAAGGCAAAAAACATGGATGAGAACACCAGAATCAGGTGCTGTTGGCCGAGATAGAGTAAATCGACCTGGCGGGCTTTAAGGGTCTCAAGGCCAATACCCCACGTGAGCAGTGCGAGGACAGCGACAATCGCTACCACGAACAGCAGCGCGCGCGTCAGTAAAGTGTTGTGCATTGCAGTGTGTCTCCCTGTTTGCATGCGTTATCGCAACCACCTGAAGGCGTTGCTTGTTGTTATGCCATGTTCCGGCAGGGTCACTGAGCTATAGCAAGCGGTTGGGAAGGATTCCAGAAAAGGGCGGAATGAAAGCGCGGTGTCATGAAATGTAAACAAGGTGTTACGCCTTATGACGTAACGGCTTAGCCCGCAAAAGCGGGAATAGTCCTAAAAGGCAAATGTAAAAGTGACATTGTCACAAGATGGAGTTTTGCAGATTATTGAAACTTAAGTTAAGACACCTGCCTTTCGGCAGGTGAGGCTTAGCGGTAGAGTTTCTTTTCGGCAACCGGAATCAGCAACCCGGCCTGCCAGAAGGCCAGCGTTTGTTGGGCTAACTGGCCCAGCGCACGGTAGAAAGGATGGTCGGCGTTATCGATAAACGTTTGCAGGAAACGGCCAGACCACGGCAGCAGATGCCACGCCAGCAGCTGTTGCCATGCTTCTTCACGGCCATTTTCTTTCAGCCAGGCGCTGAGCATCAACAGCGTGCCAAAGTTGTCTTCCGGTTCATTTTGCTGAGCGTCGAAAGCGATGTTGTTTTCGCGCATCCACTGACGCAGGGCAAGCGTAGAGTCGCCAAACAGGACGCTTTCTTTATCGAGCCACACGGAACCCCATGGCGGCGCTGGCAAAGCATAGGGGCCAACAAACAGACGCTGCCAGGCCTCTGCAAGAGGTTCGTCAGTCTTGCCCTTAAAATCCTCAATCAGTTCTGCGTTGAACGAGACAGATTCCGGCCATTGCTGCGCCCAACTGCCGTCGCGGAAAGCATTAACCAACGGAGCCGCCTGTTCGCTTTGCGGATCGAAATAAAACAGGGCACCGAGCACGCGGCCGCTCATGGCGATGGCTTCAACGAAACGGGGTTGATTCATAACTCTTTTCCTTGCTGCGGCGCGGGAGAGCCCGCGCCGATGTTGTTCACTTCATTAACGATATACGACGATTGAACAAGCGGCGTTACACCTTCTCAATTTCAACCAGATTAGTATGTTGCGGATTGCCTTTTGCCAGCGGCGACGGGCGATGAGTTGTCAGCGTATTGATACAGGAGCCGTGATCAATGCGGTCACCGTTCATGTTGGCATCATGCCATGCGCCCTGGCCCATGGCGCTAACACCGGGCATGATGCGCGGCGTCACTTTCGCCGCAATGCGCAGTTCGCCGCGTCCGTTGAACACGCGAACCATATCGCCGTTGCTGATACCACGTTTTGCTGCATCAAGTGGATTCAGCCACACCTCCTGACGGCAGGCAGCTTGCAGCACATCGACATTACCGTAGCTGGAGTGGGTACGCGCTTTGTAGTGGAACCCGAACATTTGCAACGGGAACTGGCTGCGCTGCGGAGCGTCCCAGCCATCGAATGTTGAAGCGTATACCGGGAGCGGGCTTATCGTGTCGTCTTTTTCAAGCTGCCAGCTGGCGGCAATTTTCGCGAGCTGCGCCGAATAAATTTCAATCTTGCCGGACGGCGTTTTCAGCGGGTTCGCTTCAGGATCGTTACGGAAAGCCTTGTACGCGACGAAATGCCCGTTTGGATCTTTACGCTTGTAAATGCCCATCGCTTTCAGTGCTTCATAAGAAGGAAGCTGGGCGTCTTTCGCCTGCATTTTCGCGTACAGATATTGCAGCCATTCGGCTTGCGTACGCCCTTCGGTAAACTGCTGGTGCACGTCATCGCCAAGGCGTTTTGCCACTTCGCTCAAAATCCAATAAATAGGTTTGCGCTCGAACTTTGGTGCCGTGGCGGGCTGGCTGAAAATGAGATAGCCCATGTTGCCAGCGTAATCGTTCGGGATGATATCTTCCTGCTCAACGGTCATCAGATCCGGCAGCAGAAGGTCGGCATATTTTGCCGAGCTGGTCATGAAGTTTTCGATGACCACAATCATTTCGCACTTCGATTCATCCTGCAGAATGTCGTGAGTGCGGTTGATGTCCGAATGCTGGTTGATGATGGTGTTGCCTGCGTAGTTCCAGATGAACTTAACCGGCACATCCAGCTTATCTTTACCGCGCACGCCGTCGCGGGTGGCTGTCATTTCAGCGCCACGCTCGATGGCGTCTGTCCAGGTGAAACAAGAAATGGCTGTTTTGACCGGGTTTTCCAGAATCGGCATGCGCTCGATGGTCATGGTGTAAGTCGATTCACGAGCGCCGCTGTTGCCGCCATGAATGCCGACGTTGCCCGTTAAAATAGGCAGCATCGCGATGGCGCGGGAAGTCAGCTCACCGTTGGCCTGACGCTGCGGTCCCCAGCCCTGGCAAATATAAGCCGGTTTCGCGGTACCGATTTCACGCGCCAGCTTGATGATTTTTTCAGCTGGAATGCCGGTAATACGTGATGCCCATTCCGGAGTTTTTGCCGTGGCATCGTCACCCTGGCCCAGAATATAGGCTTTATAGTGACCATTGGCTGGCGCGCCTTCCGGCAGCGTTTTCTCGTCGTAGCCTACGCAGTATTTGTCGAGGAAGGGCTGATCGACCAGGTTTTCGTTGATCAGCACCCAGGCAATACCCGCCACCAGCGCAGCATCTGTGCCCGGGCGAATCGGTACCCATTCATCTTCACGGCCAGCAGCGGTATCGGTGTACCTCGGGTCAATCACAATCATGCGGGCATTAGAACGTTCGCGCGCCTGCTCAAGATAATAGGTGATTCCGCCGCCGCTCATGCGAGTTTCCGCCGGGTTGTTGCCGAACATCACCACCAGCTTGCTGTTTTCAATATCGGAGGTGCTGTTACCGTCGTTCGAGCCGTAGGTGTACGGCATGGCGCAGGCGATTTGTGCGGTACTGTAGGTGCCGTACTGCTGGAGGGAGCCTCCGTAGCAGTTCATCAGACGGGCGACCAAAGAGGCATAAGGAGAAGAGCGGGTAATATTGCCGCCGACAATCCCTGAGGTGTAATGGATATAAACCGCTTCGTTACCGTATTCACTGACCACTTTTTTCAGACTGGCGCTCAGAATGTCCAGCGCTTCAGGCCAACTGATGCGTTCGAATTTCCCTTCGCCGCGTTTACCGACACGTTTCATCGGGTAGTTCAGACGCTCAGGATGATTGATACGGCGGCGAATAGAGCGGCCACGTAAACAGGCGCGGACCTGGTGGTTGCCATAAATATCGTCGCCCGTGTTATCGGTTTCAACCCAATACACTTCTTCATCACGGACATGTAAACGCAGGGCACAACGGCTACCACAGTTGACCGAACAGGCACCCCAGACAACTTTATCGTCTGGTTGAGTCGCCTGCTGCACGGCGGCGGCAGCGCTTTTCAGGGTAAAAGGTAAAGAAAGACTGCTGGCGGCAACAGCTAAGGAACCGATAGCAGAAGATTTAATCAGGGTACGGCGGCTGATCCCGCCGGGGTGTTCATGCTGCTGACGCTCAGACATTGTTCACTCCATCGTGTTGTAATTATCGGCCAGAAACATCAGCCTGAATGATGATGGGTGAATGTTACTTACTTGGGGGTAGGAAGATATTATCCCTGGTCAAGCCAGAGATAATATCTTTCATTCGCAGGTTATTCGGCGGGTGCGTCGTTGCCGTTGCGGGTGTAGAGGATCTTAAACGTGTCGTTGGCGCAGTGGCCCACAACCTGAGCATCAGGTTTATCAGCCTGATCGTTTGGCACGATATCCAGCGTGAACCCGGATTCCGGCACGCCGTTATTCACAATTTTCTGCTGTATGTCGTCTTTCACGCGCTCGCAGGACTCCGGCGCGGCAAGGGCAGGCATCGCACTTGCAAACAAAAGAGCAACCAGCCAGTGAGTCTTTTTCATCTGCATCTCCTTATCGCTGTCGTGAGATAAAAGCATAGCACTCGTAGTGTAAATCGCTGTATTTGCTAATATGATTGAGAAAATTCTCCCTTCAAGGAATCGGTGTGAAGAAACTGCTGTTCGTGATGCCGCTGCTCAGCGTGCTTACAGCCTGCGATAACGCGTCAGTGCCGGTGGCATTTACCCCGGAAATGGCCAGCTTTTCGAATGAGTTCGATTTCGATCCGCTGCGCGGCCCGGTGAAAGATTTCAGCCAGACGTTGATGAACGAAAAAGGCGAAGTGACCAAACGCGTGAGCGCGAAGCTCTCTACGGAAGGGTGTTTTGATCTCATCGAACTGCACGACCTGGAGAACAACTCCGGGGCGACGCTGGTGCTGGATGCCAACTATTATCTGGATGGCATGACTCAGGAAAAACGCATTTTGCTGCAAGGCAAATGCCAGCTGGCAGGCATGCCCGCGGCGGGGTTGACCTGGGACACGGATGATAACGGGTTTGTGGTAGCGGCTCATGGCAAAGCGCTAACGGTAGATTATCACTACGACAAAGACGGGTATCCGCTGGGCAAAACGTCGAAGGGCGATAATGAAACGCTGAAAATCATCTCGACCCCCTCAAAGGATGAACGTAAAAAGCTCGATTACACCGCGATAAGTACGCTGAATGACAAAACCATCGGCAACGTGGCGCAAACCTGTGACTACGACAGGCATGACAATCCGGTGAGTTGCAGTCTGGAGATTGTCGATGACAGTGCAACGCCGCCGGTGAAGCAGCATTACACCATCAAAAATACGATTGAGTATTACTGAGCCGTCGGCTTCAGCAGGTTCTGCGCGCCTGCTTTATGTTTGGGCAGATATTGATGCTGGAACAGGCACATGCGAATGGTGTTGCGGTATTCACCATTAATGAAAAACTCATGGATGAGTTCCCCTTCGACCTGAAAACCGAGCTTACGATAAATATGAATCGCTTTCTCGTTTTCCTTATCGACAATCAGATACAGCTTGTACAGGTTCAGCACCGTAAAGCCGTAATCCATCGCCAGCAGCGCGGCTCTTGAGGCCAGACCTTTACCCTGATATTCCGGGGAAATAATTATCTGAAATTCTGCGCGACGATGAACATGGTTAATTTCAACCAGTTCGACCAGACCTGCTTTTTCACCATCGCATTCAATCACAAAGCGGCGTTCGCTCTGGTCGTGGATGTGTTTGTCGTAAAGGTCAGACAGCTCAACAAACGCTTCATACGGCTCTTCGAACCAGTAGCGCATGACGCTGGCGTTATTGTCGAGTTGGTGAACAAAGCGCAGATCCTCGCGTTCGAGCGGGCGCAGCTTAATGGCATAAGCATCGGCCATGTGATTTCCTTTTGTGAGCTTCAGTGCTGAATAGTGCTGATTAGTGCAGAAAAGAAAGGCGCCAGAGAGGGCGCCGTTCAGCATTACGGGGCAATAGGTCGACCGGTGTTGCGATCGAGACAGCGCAGGGTGTTGGGTTCCCAGTACGCATTCAGATTGGCGCTTTGCTCGCACTTGTCGCGCGTATCAAAAGCGACGTCTGTTTTGTCCCATTCTTTCTCTGCACGGGTATTCACTTTCTGGCGCAAGGAACGGGTATCGTTCCACTGTTCCTTGTCCATCGCAGCATTCTGTTTGCTCTGTGCGCTGTCACCAGACTCAATAACCAGTTTGCTGGTCTCGGCAGTTGCCGTGGCGGTGTACACGATGGCACTCAACGCCAGCATCGCCGTCAGACACAGGCGTTTGCTTAAAGTCACTTTCATGGCTGTTTCCTTACGGGATAAAAACGGTAAACCCACAGGGGAAGTTTACTACAACTCCTGTACAGGGAATACCCACGCAGCGACGTAAAAACTTAACCAGAAAACAACCAGAAGTAAAAAGGAAGGGCGTTTAGCAGGCGTCGCTGAGCGAAGATTTGTACAACCGAACTGCCTCGTTAACATCTTTGGTTTTCACGAAGGTAATTTTCGCCCCGTTGCTATAGATGTCGTAGCCGTCCTGATTAAAACGGAACACGAGGGTATTGCCGCGAAAGCGAATCACCTTATCTTTCACGCCGATCCCCTGGCGGCGCAACACAACCGTTGCCATTCTGTCGATACCCATAATCCTGCACCTCAATGGCCGTGAGTCTGTGAGAGAAAGCGATTCTCCCTTTATTCAGATTAATTTATCCTTAAGGACTTTGCAGACACTCACCCGAAAAAAACGTTCATGGTAATCGTCCGGGGTTATCGAGTGTGCCTCAGCGCTGCGGCTGCTTCTTCATCGTGAAAGATCGCATCAACTAATATCTTCCTCGACTTTCCTCTCCCTGCCGGTTTTTGCCGCCAGGGCCACACACTTATTTTTGTGATCCACTGTGACTTTTTTGATCAATATACTTGTATGGTAGTTGCCACTTTGCGTATATATCGCCATCAACACAGAGAGCAGGGAAAGAAAATGAAGATTGTTGCAGCAGAAGTGTTTGTCACCTGTCCGGGGCGTAACTTTGTCACCCTGAAAATTACGACCGACGACGGGATTGTCGGGCTTGGCGATGCCACCCTGAATGGACGCGAGCTTTCGGTTGCGTCCTATTTGAAAGATCACCTGTGCCCACAGCTGATTGGCCGTGACGCCCATCGAATCGAAGATATCTGGCAGTTTTTCTACAAAGGCGCGTACTGGCGTCGCGGGCCGGTGACGATGTCTGCCATTTCGGCTGTCGATATGGCGTTATGGGATATCAAAGCGAAAGCCGCCGGAATGCCGCTTTATCAACTGCTGGGCGGCGCTTCCCGTGAGGGCGTGATGGTGTATTGTCACACCACCGGCCATTCCATTGATGAAGTGCTCGACGATTACGCGCGCCACAAAGAGATGGGTTTTAAAGCGATTCGCGTGCAGTGCGGCGTGCCGGGCATGAAAACCACTTATGGCATGGCGAAAGGCAAAGGCCAGGCGTATGAACCCGCGACCAAAGGCCAGTGGCCGGAAGAACAGTTTTGGTCCACGGAAAAATACCTCGATTTTACGCCGAAGCTGTTCGACGCGGTGCGCAAGAAATTTGGTTTTAACGAACATCTGCTGCACGACATGCATCACCGCCTGACGCCGATTGAAGCCGCGCGGTTTGGCAAAAGCATTGAGCAATACCGCATGTTCTGGATGGAAGACCCGACGCCTGCGGAAAATCAGGCATGTTTCCGCCTGATTCGCCAGCACACCGTCACGCCAATTGCGGTAGGTGAAGTCTTCAACAGTATCTGGGACTGCAAGCAGCTTATCGAAGAGCAGCTTATCGACTATATCCGCACCACCATCACGCACGCAGGCGGCATCACCGGCATGCGGCGTATCGCCGATTTTGCGTCACTTTATCAGGTTCGTACGGGCTCTCATGGGCCGTCTGACTTGTCACCTATTTGTCACGCCGCTGCGCTGCACTTTGATCTGTGGGTGCCGAACTTTGGCGTGCAGGAATACATGGGTTACTCCGAACAAATGCTCGAAGTCTTCCCACACAGCTGGACGTTCGACAACGGCTACATGCATCCGGGTGATAAACCGGGGCTGGGCATCGAGTTTGACGAAAAACTGGCGGCGAAATATCCCTACGACCCGGCCTACCTCCCGGTCGCTCGCCTCGAAGACGGCACACTGTGGAACTGGTAAGGAGCGTTGAGATGAAAAGTATCGTTATTCGTCAACCGAACGAATTAGTGATTGAAGAACGCGATGTGCCCAATCCCGCAGCCGGCGAGGTGAGAGTCAAAGTGAAGCTGGCGGGGATCTGCGGTTCCGATAGCCACATTTATCGCGGTCATAATCCCTTTGCGAAATACCCGCGTGTGATTGGGCACGAATTTTTCGGCCTGATTGACGCCGTGGGCGAGGGCGTCAGCGCAGAGCGGATCGGCCAGCGTGTCAGCGTGGACCCGGTAATCAGCTGCGGGCATTGCTATCCGTGTTCCATTGGCAAGCCGAACGTTTGTACTTCACTGGTGGTGCTGGGCGTGCATCGTGATGGCGGCTTCAGTGAATACGCCGTTGTGCCTGAACGCAATGCGTGGGCTATCCCGGACAACATCCAGGATAAACATGCGGTGATGATCGAACCCTTCACGATCGCGGCGAATGTCACCGGCCAGGTGAATCCAACAGAACAAGATGTGGCGCTGGTGTATGGCGCAGGCCCGATGGGGCTCGTCACCGTTCAGGCCCTGAAAGGGGTTTATAAAGTGAAGCAGGTCATCGTGGTGGATCGTATTCCAGAGCGCCTGATGATGGCTGAGCGCAGCGGTGCAGACTGGACAATCAACAACAGCGACCTCTCGCTGCCAGATGTGCTGGCGGAAAAGGGCAGTAAACCCACGCTCATCGTCGATGCCGCTTGTCACCCCAGCATTTTGCAGGAAGCCATCACCCTGGCTTCACCTGCTGCACGAATCGTTTTGATGGGGTTCTCCAGCGATGCCTCTTCAATCGTTCAGCAGGGCATTACCGGCAAGGAACTGAGTATTTTCTCTTCACGACTAAATGCCCACAAGTTCCCGGTGGTGATCGACTGGCTCAAAAACGGGCTTATCAATCCGGAAAAACTGGTCACGCACGAGTTTGATTATCGGGACGTGACCGATGCCATAACGCTTTTTGAGAAAGATCAGAAGCGCTGCTGCAAGGTTCTGCTGACCTTTGCAAAATAATAAAACAGACGCGAGTTGAGTTGTCCGCACTTTATTCAGAGACAAGATTATGACACAACATCAACCTGTACGAAGCACTAAAGACCTGGTTCGGGCAGCGGTATCAGGCTGGCTGGGCACCGCGCTGGAATTTATGGATTTCCAGCTTTATTCCCTCGGCGCGGCGCTGGTTTTCCATGAAATTTTCTTCCCGGAACAGTCTGCGGCGATGGCGCTGATCCTGGCGATGGGCACTTACGGCGCAGGGTACATCGCGCGAATTATCGGTGCGTTTATCTTTGGCAAGATGGGCGACCGCATCGGGCGTAAACGGGTGCTGTTTATCACCATCACCATGATGGGCATTTGCACGACGCTGATTGGGGTGCTTCCGACCTATGCGCAAATCGGGATTTTCGCACCGGTATTACTGGTCACGCTGCGAATCATTCAAGGGTTAGGCGCGGGAGCGGAAATATCCGGTGCAGGCACCATGCTCGCGGAGTATGCCCCAAAAGGAAAGCGCGGAATTATCTCTTCGCTGGTGGCGATGGGCACCAACTGTGGGACGCTCAGCGCCACCGCTATCTGGGCCTTTATGTTCTTCGCCCTTGATCGCGAAGAGCTGATTGCCTGGGGCTGGCGTGTGCCGTTCCTCGCCAGTGTCGTGGTGATGATCTTTGCTATCTGGCTACGTCTGAACCTGAAAGAAAGCCCGGTGTTCGAAAAGGTCAGCGATGGTGAAGGGGTTGTCCAGGCCTCACAAGAGGCTTCACTTGGCGCGATGTTCAGCAGCAAATCGTTCTGGCTGGCAACCGGGCTGCGTTTTGGTCAGGCGGGTAACTCCGGCTTAATCCAGACTTTCCTCGCAGGCTATCTGGTACAGACATTGCTGTTCGACAAAGCCATTCCGACGGATGCGCTGATGATAAGCTCGATAATCGGTTTTGCAACCATCCCGCTTTTGGGCTGGCTGTCAGATAAAGTAGGGCGTCGTCTGCCGTACATTATCCTGAATATTTCCGCCATCATTCTGGCTTATCCGATGCTGGCCTTGATCGTCGATAAGAGTTACAGCGCCAGCACGATTATGCTGTGCCTGATTGTTATCCATAATGTGGCGGTACTGGGATTGTTTGCACTGGAGAACATCACCATGGCGGAGATGTTCGGCTCACGAAATCGCTTTACCCGAATGGCGATTGCCAAAGAAGCGGGTGGCCTGGTGGCGGTAGGATTTGGGCCGCTGCTGGCGGGGATCTTCTGCAACATGACCGGCAGCTGGTGGCCGATGGCGGTGATGATGATTTGTTACTCGCTGATTGGTCTGCTCGCTGCAGTGCTGATGCCGGAAGTGTGTGACCGCGACCTGAGTCTGGCACAGGATGCGGCGGAACCTGCACCGGTAAAAGCCGGGGCAAGAGTAGGGCAATACAGCTAATTATCCCTCTGTCAGGCGACACAGTTCACGCTTTGTCGCCTGATAGCCTCTTCTTGTATGGTAGTTGACGGAAATCAAAGATGTCATACCAATTGCGTGAGATGGTCTACATCCTTCGATTCGACAACCTCACACGACAATGAGCAACCTCATGAACAAAACCTTGTTGAATGCCAAAGCGTCCCTTCCGGCCTACGATCGTCACAAGCTGGTACCACGCATCGTCCATCTTGGGTTTGGTGCTTTCCATCGCGCGCACCAGGCTGTGTACACCGATATTCTGGCTCAGGAGCACAACAGCGACTGGGGCTACACCGAAGTGAACCTGATTGGCGGCGAGCAGCAAATTGCCGACCTGAAACAACAGGATAATCTCTACACCGTGGCGGAAATGTCTGCCAACGCGTGGACAGCACGAGTGGTCGGCGTGGTGAAAGAAGCGCTGCACGCCCAGGTGGACGGGCTCGAAACTGTGCTGGCGAAGATGTGTGAACCGCAGGTGGCGATTGTCTCGCTCACCATCACTGAAAAAGGCTACTGCCATTCACCGGCGACCGGTGAACTGAATGTCGATCACCCGATGATCGTCGCCGATCTGCAAAATCCACATCAGCCAACTTCAGCCATTGGTGTGGTGGTGGAAGCGCTAGCGCGTCGCAAAGCGGCTGGCCTGGTACCGTTCAGCGTGATGTCCTGCGATAACATGCCAGAAAACGGCCATGTCTTAGGTAAAGTGGTCCGTGCCTATGCACGTGCGCTGAACAGCGAACTGGCGGCGTGGATTGAGCAAAACGTGACGTTCCCGTCCACCATGGTCGACCGCATAGTGCCGGCGGTTACCGCAGAGACGCTGGACAAAATCGAAGCCATTACCGGCGTACGTGACCCGGCAGGCGTTGCGTGTGAGCCGTTCCGCCAGTGGGTTATCGAAGATAAATTTGTGGCGGGTCGTCCTGAGTGGGAAAAAGCTGGCGCTGAACTGGTGTCCGACGTGATCCCGTTTGAAGAAATGAAGCTGCGCATGCTGAACGGCAGCCACTCATTCCTTGCCTATCTGGGGTATCTGGCCGGTTACCAGCACATTAACGACTGCATGGAAGACGCTAACTACCGCAAAGCCGCTCACGCTTTGATGCTGAAAGAGCAAGCGCCAACGCTGAAAGTGAAAGGCGTGGATCTGGCCCGTTACGCCGACCTGCTGATTGATCGCTACAGCAACCCGGCGCTGCGCCACCGCACCTGGCAAATCGCCATGGACGGCAGCCAGAAATTGCCACAGCGCATGCTGGATTCCGTACGTTGGCACCTCGCTCACAAAAGCGATTTCTCGCTGCTGGCGCTGGGCGTGGCAGGCTGGATGCGCTATGTCGATGGCAAGGACGAGCAGGGCAATGAGATTGAAGTCTGCGATCCGCTGCTGAGCACCCTTCAAAGCGTGGTAAAGAACAGCGAACAAGGGGAAGCCCGTGTGAAAACACTGTTCGGCATTGAAGCCATCTTCGGTAAAGAACTGCCGCTGGAAGGGAAATTTGTAGAACAGGTAACGCAAGCTTATCTGTCGCTGCTGGCGAAAGGCGCGAAAGCGACCGTTGCAGACTTTGCCGCGAAACTGTAATGAAAAAAAGCCGCCTCGTTCTGAGGCGGCTGAGACTGATGACAAACCTCTAACGAATACCGTTTTGTCATGGGTGGCAGAACAAAAAATAAGGAAAATCAATTCATTGATTTTCGGCTGCTCACCACAAAGAAGGAAAAACCACGCTTTTTCCTTCTTTGTCAGCAATCTGAGCCGCCTCGTTCTGAGGCGGCTTCCTGTCTGACTATTCTTACTTACTCTTCGCTAAACCAGTCGCTATTTTCCTGACGGATCAACAACACCGATTCGCCAATTTCCTGCAAATGCTGCGTCATCGCTTTATCGACAGCCTCGACGTCGCGTTTTTCCAGCGCACTGAAAATCACCTGATGCTGACGCAACAACATCTCCGGAGAAGAGACGTGGTCGAGGCTCATGTAACGCACGCGGTCGATGGCGGCCTTGATGTTTTCGATGGTGTCCCAGGCGAGCTGACAGTCTGCAATCTGCGAAAGCAGGGCGTGGAATTCATCGTCAAGCTGGAAGAAGTCGGTCAACTGATGGCGATCAATGGCGATACGCTGCTGGTTAAGATTCTGTTCGAGCTGATAGCTCTGCTCATCGGTAATTAACGTTGCGGCGCGGCGGACTACGGCGCACTCAATCGCCTGACGGACGAAACAACCGTTACGAACCTGCGAGAGTGAAATCTTGTTCACATAACTGCCGCGCTGCGGGCGAATCTGAATCAGGCCGTTTTCGGCCAGTTTGATAAACGCTTCACGCACCGGCTGGCGAGAAACATCAAACCGAATCGACACTTCCTTCTCAGACAGCGGCGTACCGGGGGCTATCAGACAATGCACGATGTCCCGACGTAAAATACGATAAATCTGCTGATTCACGGGTTGTGTCGGATTGAGTTGCGATTCTGCGGCCATTGCGTTTTCTTGGTGACGGGTTAAGTGCGTTATTTTACGCTGATTTTGTTGTCAGGCACATACCCGGCCAGCAGGCCGGGCGAGTTTATTGCACAAATGTGCGCTTATCCCTGACGATGGATACTCAAACCGGCATAAGTCTGGCTGACCGGCATCATTTCCAGGGTATTGATGTTGACGTGTTTCGGTAACGTTGCTACCCACCAGACTGCTTCAGAGATATCTTCCGCAGACAAGGCATTCGCATTTTCGTAGATTTTATCGGCTTTGGCGTCGTCGCCTTTAAAGCGCACATTGGAAAACTCCGTGCCGCCGACCAGGCCTGGCTCGATATCTGTTACGCGAACGGCGGTGCCGTGCAAATCGGTGCGCAAATTCAGGCTGAACTGACGCACGAACGCTTTGGTCGCGCCGTACACGTTGCCGCCTGCATAAGGCCAACTGCCTGCGGTGGAGCCAATGTTGATGATGTGTCCACAGTTGCGTTCGACCATGCCCGGCAGCACGGCACGGGTCATGTAGATCAGGCCTTTGTTGTTGGTGTCGATCATCGTTTCCCAGTCATCGACATTGGCCTTTTGCGCCGGTTCTGTGCCCAATGCCAGCCCGGCGTTGTTGACCAGAATAGCGATATTGCGCCATTCGGCGGGGAGGTTGGCGAGCGTCTCTTCGATGGCTGCACGATTACGAACATCCAGCTGCGCCGTCAAAATGTTGTCACCAAACTCTTCTTTCAATTCTTGCAGACGCTCATGACGGCGTCCTGCGGCGATGACTTTGTGTCCATTGGCGATAAAACGGCGGGTAATACTCTCACCAAATCCGGCGGTTGCGCCAGTAACCAGTACAATCATTCTTCCTGTTCCTCAAGGCTTTAACTGTCGTAATACCATAGCATGCAGCGCGAAAGAGCGTGACAGGAACTTTGTGGCCCAATGTGGCACCAGCGGGGGGCAGTTCAACGCGAAGCACGCACAATCTCAGGCCGACCGTCACGCTGGGTCACCCAGCCGTAAGGGTAAGATATTCAGGAAAGCCGCTCGTTACGACGCTGGTCGGTCCGCACCGCGTGTTGTCCGAGCAAAAAAGCATGGAAAAGTGTGTTATCGGAGTAATCATCAGTTGTTTAGTTTTCATTGAAGCAATTAATGATATTTTGTCTGAATCAAGCAAGTCAGGCAAAGAAATGCCAGAGATGCTGACTAACCAAAACACAAATCTATCCATGCAAGCATTTACCGCCACTCAGTTGGCGGTTTTTTTTGCCTTTGTGCTTTGTCACAGGCAGTAAAAAGCCCCTTGAGCAACATGCTGCAAGGGGCTGTTAAGGGTGGGGATTGTCACTCTTCACTAGTCATCCCATTTGTGGCTGAAATACGCAGCAAGAAAACCCGAAAATAAGATGATTCCTAAGACTGCGATAAAGACATGCATATTTCCCAGCATGATTAACCTCCGTTAAATATTCAGACGTACGATAAAAGCCTCACTTACCTTAATTAGCCGCGATGAAGAGAGTATATCGCCTGGAATCTAAACGAATCATTAATTGTGTGAATTAAACTGCCGGTCCGGTAAATTTTTTGCACCAGGCCAGCGGGCTCATGCCGGTTTGTTGTCTGAAACGCTGTTTGTGGTCATCCCGGCAGTGGCAGAAAGTCCGGTTGGTGACGGAGATTGCTGCCGATGCCAGGTAAATTCTGAGAGTCGCCGGGCAATGCTGAATCAAGATAAACGGCATTGCCTGCAAAAAAGTACGTAAACGGACAGTGACGTCCAATTTTAACGTTATTTGCAGTTGATGAGGAAGACAAAAATACTAATGATCTTCTCTGTTTTTCATGGAGGATGTATGAACCGTTTTTTTAAATATGCCGCTATTCCGTTTGTTATTTACGCGTCTGCCTGTGCTGCACAGGTCAATACCACCCACTGGGGCTACCAGAATGAAAATGGCCCGGATCACTGGGGCAGTATTACTCAAGATTTTCGTCTCTGTGCCACAGGAAAAAACCAGTCACCGATCAATATTAAGAAGGCTTCTAAAACAACCCTGAACCATCTCAATCTGGGCTTTAAAACCGGCCCGCAAACCGTGATTAATAATGGTCACACGATCCAGGTAAACATCAGCGAAGGGAACACCCTGAAGCTGGATGATGAGTTGTATACCCTGACGCAGTTCCATTTCCACTCCCCAAGTGAGAACGAAATCAACGGGAAACACTTCCCGCTGGAAATGCATCTGGTCTACAAATCTGATTCAGACGACCTTGTCGTACTGGCCGTTATGTTCAAAACGGGCAGTGAAAACAAGGCGCTGGCGAATCTCTGGCAACATCTTCCTGCCAAAGAGGGAGACGAGTCTGCGTTAAGTCAGCCAGTGAAAGTGAAAGATCTGCTCCCCTCTGAACTCAATCACTATCGCTTTAGCGGTTCGTTGACCACACCACCGTGCTCTGAAGGGGTCACCTGGATGGTCTTTGAAACGCAGTTACAGGCTTCTGAGCAACAAATTCAGACATTCAAAACCATCATTCATGACAATAATCGTCCGGTGCAGCCGATAAGCGGCCGTGTTGTCGTAGAAGAATAAGTCTTATTGATAATAGGGCAGTGACAGAGCATCTCCTGCGCTGCCTTTTATATTTCCCGTCATGTTTTAACATGGATATTTGCACCGTTTTAAAGCAACGTTGCCCCTGAATCTGGCGTTGCACTCTGCAACAAAAGTTGCCTCTCTCCGGCCATCACGGCTGTTTTCCTGCACTTTTACAACCTGGCACTGTTTTTGCCTTACTCCTGATGACTACACCCGGTTAATAACATCCATGTTGCTGTCTCATTTCAGGAGTGAATCATGCGCCGTCGAACTTTGCTTAAAGCTTTTGCTCTTTCTGCCTCCACGATTGCCCTGGGGTTTAGCGTCAGTGTCTATGCCGCCGAGACCATCAAAGTGGGGATCATGCATTCGTTGTCCGGCACGATGGCGATTTCCGAAACGCCATTAAAAGATGTGGCGTTGATGACGATTGATGAAATTAACGCCAAGGGCGGGGTGCTGGGGAAAAAGCTGGAACCTGTGGTGGTTGACCCGGCTTCCAACTGGCCATTATTCGCAGAGAAAGCTCGTCAGTTGCTGACTCAGGACAAAGTGGCGGTGGTGTTTGGCTGCTGGACTTCTGTCTCACGCAAATCCGTATTGCCTGTGTTTGAAGAGCTTAATGGCTTGCTGTTTTACCCGGTTCAGTACGAAGGCGAAGAGATGTCGCCAAACGTGTTTTACACCGGTGCAGCGCCTAACCAGCAGGCTATTCCTGCGGTCGAGTACCTGATGAGCGAAGACGGGGGCAGCGCTAAACGCTTCTTCCTGCTCGGCACCGATTACGTTTATCCGCGTACCACCAACAAAATCCTGCGTGCTTACCTGCACTCTAAAGGTGTGCAGGACAAGGATATCGAAGAGGTTTACACGCCGTTTGGTTACAGCGATTACCAGACTATCGTCGCGAATATCAAAAAATTCTCTGCAGGCGGCAAAACGGCAGTGGTGTCGACCATCAACGGTGACTCCAACGTGCCGTTCTACAAAGAGCTGGCAAACCAGGGTGTGAAAGCGACTGATGTGCCGGTCGTGGCGTTCTCGGTCGGTGAAGAAGAGCTGCGTGGGATCGATACCAAACCACTGGTGGGTAACCTGGCCGCCTGGAACTATTTCGAATCCGTGGATAACCCGACAAACCAGACCTTCGTGGCGGATTACCGCGCGTACGCCAAAGCCCACAAATTGCCGAACGCCGATACGGTCGTGACTAACGATCCGATGGAAGCAACCTATGTGGGCCTGCATATGTGGGCGCAGGCAGTGGAAAAAGCTGGCACGACGGATGTGGATAAAGTCCGTGCGGCGATGGCCGGGCAGACCTTCAAAGCGCCGTCAGGCTTCACGTTGACGATGGACGCCACCAATCACCATCTGCACAAGCCGGTGATGATTGGTGAAATCGAGAGTAATGGTCAGTTTAACGTGGTGTGGCAGACCGACAAACCAGTGCGAGCTGAGCCGTGGAGCCCTTACATTCCGGGCAATGATAAGAAATCGGATCAGCCAATGAAAATGGCCAGTAACTGACGGTGACTTTTCCCCCTCTCCCTCAGGGAGAGGGGACTGAATGATGAACTGAATGTCCTTCTCCCTCTCCCTGGGGAGAGGGTGCGTGCCGGGCATTCTGCAACCGCTTCACCTCCCTCAAATAAAACACTGCCAAAGGAGGCGACCATGACACTGATCCGACGGCTGCTACTGCTCGTCTGGCTATTGCCACTATTCGCCCACGCGGCGAATGAGGCAGATGCCTTTGTGGCGGCGAATCGTACTCAGCAGGCAACGCTGCTGGAGCAATGGGCCGCCGATCCTCAGCCGCAGCGTATACCGCTGCTACAGGCGTTATCGGCTGAAAGTTTACGTAGCGATTCCGCTCGACATGCTTTTAGCGTGGCGGGTGGAAATATCGTCGCTCTAGGGGCTGCAGCAACGCCACAAGGTGACTTAAAACCTGTGCGTCTGACTAACCGGCTGCGTAATCTGGTGTCCGGGGCGCTCGCCACGCACCAGCTGGTAAGTGACGGTGTCACTCAAAGAGTGAGCGCAGCAAGAACGCTGCAGCGTGATGCCTCGCCCGATCTGATGCCAATGCTGGAACAACGGTTGAAAATTGAGAGTGATGCCGGGGTTAAACAGCAGCTGGAAATTGCCCTCGCTAATTTACAACTGACCAGCCCCAACGCGGCAGTGCGTAAACAGGCGATGGTGATGCTCGGTCATTCAAGCGACCCTGAAACACAGGCCCGTTTGCTGCCCTTTACTGATGCGAGCAAAGAATCTGATGCGGGGGTGAGAGCGGCAGCGGCTGAAAGCCTGAAGCACATTCAGCAGCGTTTATTCTGGGGCGATATTCTTGGCCAGGCGTTTATGGGCATTTCCCTCGGCTCCATTCTGCTGCTGGCCGCGCTTGGGCTGGCAATAACCTACGGTCTGCTGGGCGTGATTAACATGGCGCATGGCGAAATGTTGATGCTTGGGGCTTACTGTACCTGGCTGGTGCAACAGGCGCTGGCCCAGTTTGCGCCACAATGGCTGGCTTTCTATCCGGTACTGGCGCTTCCGGTCGCGTTTCTGGTGACAGGCGGGGTCGGCATGCTGCTGGAACGCACTGTTATACGCCATCTCTATGGTCGTCCTCTGGAAACCTTGCTCGCCACCTGGGGGATCAGCCTGATGCTTATCCAACTGGTTCGCATGTTGTTTGGTGCGCAGAACGTCGAGGTTGCCAATCCAGCGTGGCTTTCTGGCGGTATTCAACTTCTGCCAAATCTGGTTCTGCCGTGGAACCGCATCGTGGTGATTGGCTTTGTCTCGCTGGTATTGTTCTTTACCTGGCTCACGCTCAACAAAACGCGGCTTGGTTTGCATGTGCGAGCCGTGACGCAAAACCGCGCCATGGCCGCCTGCTGCGGTGTGCCCACAGGCAGGGTTGATATGCTCGCTTTTGGGCTGGGTTCAGGCATTGCCGGACTGGGCGGCGTGGCGTTATCGCAGTTGGGCAATGTCGGGCCGGAACTGGGGCAGGGTTATATCATCGATTCGTTTCTGGTGGTGGTGCTTGGCGGTGTGGGTCAGCTTGCCGGAAGCGTGGTCGCGGCGTTTGGCCTTGGGATCTTCAACAAAATACTCGAACCGCAAATGGGGGCCGTACTCGGCAAAATTTTGATTCTGGTGCTGATCATTCTGTTTATTCAGAAACGCCCGCAAGGCCTGTTCGCATTGAAAGGGAGGGTCATTGACTGATGAGCCAGCCATTAACGTTAACGCTTGTGCGTAAAACGCCGCGCCCACTTCGCTGGGTCGGTGTCGCGGCAGCCATTGCGCTGCTGATTATGCCCTTTTTGGCATTGTTGCCCGCGACACATCCCTTTGCCGTCTCGACCTGGACATTAACGCTTGTCGGCAAAGTTCTTTGTTATGCCGTCGTGGCGGTAGCGCTGGATTTGGTGTGGGGATACGCAGGCTTGCTTTCTCTCGGGCACGGGCTGTTCTTTGCCCTTGGCGGCTACGCGATGGGAATGTATTTGATGCGTCAGGCCGCGGGCGATGGCCTGCCAGCGTTCATGTCCTTTTTGTCCTGGAGCGAGCTGCCGTGGTACTGGTGGGGCACTCAGCATTTTGCCTGGGCTTTATTGCTGGTGATACTGGTGCCTGGTGTGCTGGCGCTGATTTTTGGCTGGTTTGCTTTCCGCTCGAAAATCAAAGGCGTCTATTTCTCAATTATGACGCAGGCGCTGACCTATGCCGGCATGCTGCTGTTCTTCCGTAATGAAACGGGGTTCGGCGGCAATAACGGGTTCACCGGATTTACGACCCTTCTTGGCTTCCCCATTACGGCGACGGGAACCCGTGCGGCGCTCTTTCTGGCGACAGTGCTGCTGCTTCTGGCGACGCTGGCGATAGGGTTTGCGCTGACTCGCAGTAAATTTGGCCGCATTCTGACCGCCGTTCGCGATGCCGAAAACCGCCTGATGTTTTGCGGCTACGATCCGCGTGGCTTCAAGCTGCTGGTGTGGACGTTGTCTGCCGTGCTCTGCGGTCTGGCAGGCGCGCTGTACGTGCCGCAAGTGGGGATCATCAACCCGGGCGAAATGTCGCCGACAAATTCCATCGAAGCCGCCATCTGGGTAGCGCTTGGCGGAAGAGGCACGTTAATCGGGCCCATTCTCGGCGCAGGGCTGGTGAATGGCGCCAAAAGCTTCTTCACCGTTGCCATGCCGGAATACTGGCAGCTGTTTCTGGGGCTGATTTTTATCGTCGTAACGTTGTTTTTGCCGCGCGGAGTGATTGGCCTGCTGCGTAAAGGAGACAAATGATGCAACCCGATGAAGGACTTTTCACCCGCCAGTTACCGGGTGACCGCTATCGCGACCAGACAGACCCGGTGCTTCAACTTGAGAACATCAACGTTAATTTCGACGGTTTTCAGGCTCTAACCGATCTCACGTTAGAGATTGGCGTCGGCGAACTTCGCTGCGTGATTGGCCCCAACGGGGCGGGGAAAACCACGCTGATGGATGTGATTACCGGCAAAACGCGGCCGCAAAGCGGCAGGGCGATTTACGATCAGTCTGTGGATTTGACTGCACTCGATCCGGGGGCGATTGCCCGTCAGGGAATTGGCCGCAAATTCCAGAAACCGACGGTGTTTGAAGCGCTAACGGTCGCGGAAAACCTCGAACTGGCGATGAAAGGCGATCGCTCTGTCTGGGCCAGCCTGTGGGCAACACTCAGCGGTGAGCAGCAGGACAGGCTCGATGAGGTCCTGCAACTGCTGCGTCTGGAAGGCGATCGCGCTCGTCGCGCCGGGATGCTTTCACATGGGCAAAAGCAGTTTCTGGAAATCGGCATGCTGCTGGTTCAGGAGCCGCATTTGCTGCTGCTCGATGAACCCGCCGCAGGCATGACCGATGCCGAAACTGAATACACCGCTGAACTGTTTCGCACGCTTTCCGGCAAGCATTCGCTGATGGTGGTTGAGCACGATATGGGGTTTGTCGAAACCATCGCCGACAAGGTGACAGTACTGCATCAGGGCCAGGTTCTGGCGGAAGGTTCGCTGAAAGAAGTGCAGGCGAATGAGCAAGTGATCGACGTTTACCTTGGGCGCTAAGGAGTCACTATGTTACAGGTTCAGGAACTGCATCAATATTACGGCGGCAGCCATATTCTGCGCGGCGTCAGCTTCACTGCCGAGCCCGGCGAAATCACCTGTCTGCTTGGGCGTAACGGCGTGGGGAAAACCACGCTGCTGAAATGCCTGATGGGCTTAATTCCCGCCCGCAGCGGCAGCGTTAACTGGCGTGACCAGCCCATCACGCACCGAAAACCCCATCAGCGTGTGCAGGCCGGGATAGCGTATGTCCCGCAAGGGCGTGAGATTTTTCCTCGCCTGACCGTTGAAGAAAATCTTCTGCTTGGGATGTCACGATTTTCTGCCCGAGAAGCCGCAAAAGTCCCGGAGGAAATCTACCAGTTGTTTCCGGTTTTGAGAGCCATGAAACAGCGGCGAGGCGGCGATCTGTCCGGTGGTCAGCAGCAGCAACTGGCGATAGGCCGCGCGCTGGCAAGTCGCCCACAGCTGCTGATCCTCGATGAGCCGACAGAAGGCATTCAACCTTCGGTGATTAAAGAGATTGGCGAGGTTATCCGCCAGCTCGTTCGACGGGGCGATATGGCCATTCTGCTGGTTGAACAGTTTTATGATTTTGCCGCGGAGCTTGCCGATCAGTATCTGGTGATGTCTCGCGGAGCGATTGTTCAGCAAGGGCGTGGTGAAAACATGGCGGCGGAAGGGGTCAAAGGGTTGGTGACGATTTAATGTCTCACTCCGGTTGATGGTTGTGATGTTATATTATAACATTTCATTTTCACATCGACCTGAGGGATCTGTATGGCCGTTTCACGTTTATCTCTGACAATGATTTTTCTGGGGCTGCTGGCAAGCAGCGGAGCTTTCGCCCATTCGCATGGGCACGCCATGACGGAAGTTGAACAACAGGCCGCTAAGGGCGTGTTTGATGACAGCAACGTCAAAGACCGTAAGTTGGCGGATTGGGAAGGGATCTGGCAGTCGGTTTACCCTTTACTGGTGAACGGCAGCCTTGACCCGGTATTCCAGAAAAAGGCGGAAAAAGAGGGCAGTAAATCTTTCGAACAGATCAAAGCCTATTATCGTACCGGCTATCAAACCAATGTTGGTAAAATTGCGATTGAAAACAATATCATTGAATTTCATACCCCCAATAATATTGTCTCCTGCCGCTACCGCTATGAGGGCTTTAAGATCCTGAACTATTCGTCAGGGAAGAAGGGCGTGCGTTATCTTTTTGCCTGTGATGATAGCGCCAGCCAGGCCCCGAAATATGTGCAGTTCAGCGACCACATCATCGGCCCGCGCAAATCTCAGCACTTCCATATTTTTACCGGCAATACTTCACAGGCCGCGCTGCTGGAAGAGATGAAAAACTGGCCGACTTACTATCCCGACCAGCTTTATATCCACCAGGTCGTAGATGAAATGCTGCACCACTGACAGAAAAAACGGCCTGAAAATCAGGCCGTTTAAATTGCAGACAAAGAAGGAAAAAGCGTGGTTTAGGCGGTTTTCAGCTCACCGTCCCAGGCTTTAACGCTCATCCCGCGCAGGATCATCAACCACGCCAGCACGATAGCGAGCATCATGATGGCAAACAGCGTCCACGCCGGAAGATTCGTCAGGATAATCCCGGTGACCATCGGATTCGCCGCTGCACCCAGCCAGCCCAGCGCCTGAGCAGAAAAGTAGCTCGCTTTCATCCCCGGCGGGGCGATGTTGTCGATAAGCATATATTCCCCCGGCGCATAGATTATTTCGCCAAGGGTAAACACCGCCGCGGCAATGCCCCAATAGACCAGATTCTCTCCAGAGAAGATAAATCCGCCCAGCCCAAGCAGGAAACAGAGTGTGCCGACCACCATCAGAGGACGAATATTGCGGGTGGAAATTTTACGCCCCACGAAGTATTGCAAACTGACCACCACCACGGCGTTAACCGGTAGCACCACAGAAACCACTTTCTGCGCGAAATCGGCATCATCACCCATGCTCAGAACGTATTGTGAAATGCAGGTCGCGAAGGAACCGCCAACGTAAGAGGCCAGCAAGCCAGAGAGCGTGAACCAGAACAACGCCCGGTCTTTTAACAGCACCGAGGGCTGCCAGACAGTCGCGGCTTTCTCTTCAGCAGAGATACTGACGCGCTGGACGAAAAACTGAATAAACACCAACGGGAACGCCGCGCAAACGGCTGCCAGCCAAAAAGGCAGTTGCAGGCTGTACATCACAAGCCAGGTGCCAATCGGCGGCCCAATTGTCCAGCCGATATTCAGGAAGCTGTAGTTCAGGGAAAAAATGCGAGCTTTTTCGCCGGGCGTTAACACGTCGGCAAACCAGGCTTTCAGTACCGTAGAAAAAACCGAATAGGCGCAGTTAATCAGCGAGAAGAAAAAGACTACCAGCGTGACATTATTCACCACAGGAATGGCGGCAAACCCGGCAATAAACGCGAGGATAGCCACAATCATGTAGAGTTTCTTATCGAATTTATCCGCCAGAATGCCAAAGCCCAGGCTAAATACCACCCCGATAGTCAGGGCGATAGTAAGCGCATAGCCGATGGCTTCCACGCTCATGCCGTACTGACGTGTCAGATAGATGGTCATAAAAGGCAGCGTCGCACCGCGCCCGATAGTCAACAGCAACGACGACACCAGCAGCGCTGAGGTCGAACGTTTAACGGAGGCTTTCATTTTTTCACCGACATTCCCGTCATACTTCACGCCGCCTTTCTGCGACGCGAATGATTTAGGGAAAATAATTGAGTTATTGTGTTGTGCCGTATCAGAATTATCACGGCATAAGGGGCTTGTATAGATCCCAATTTATCCATCCGTGCCCCGACTGCCTGCCAGAATGAATAATCTGTTCCTTGTGCGTTTTTTTCGTTACCTTGATCCTGTTTACAAAAATTTAAACATTCAGAGGCAGGGTATGACGCGGAAAGACGGGTTGTTGGCGCTGTTAGTGGTGGTGGTCTGGGGATTGAACTTTGTGGTCATCAAGCTGGGTCTGCACAACATGCCGCCGCTGATGTTGGCGGGTTTGCGCTTTACGCTCGTCGCCTTTCCGGCCATTTTCTTCGTTGCTCGCCCCAGAATCCCGTTGTCGTTGCTGTTGGGGTACGGCCTGACTATCAGCTTTGGTCAGTTTGCCTTTCTGTTCTGCGCGATTAAATTCGGAATGCCTGCGGGCCTGGCGTCGCTGGTTCTGCAGGCGCAGGCTTTCTTCACCATTATTCTTGGTGCATTCGCCTTCGGCGAACGGCTTCAGGGCAAGCAGCTTGCGGGGATCACTCTGGCCGTGTTTGGTGTGCTGGTGTTGATTGAGGCCAGTCTGAACGGACAACAGGTGGCGATGCTCGGTTTTATGCTGACACTGGCGGCGGCCTTCAGCTGGGCCTGCGGGAATATCTTCAACAAGAAAATCATGCAGCTTCCGGCACGCCCTGCGGTGATGTCGTTAGTGGTGTGGAGTGCGTTGATCCCGATTCTGCCGTTTATGCTTGCCTCTTATCTGCTCGATGGCCCGACGCTGATGGTGCAAAGCCTGGTGAATATCGACCTCACGACCATTTTGTCGCTGGTCTATCTGGCGTTCGTGGCCACGATTGTTGGGTACGGCATTTGGGGCTCGCTGCTTGGGCGTTATGAAACGTGGCGTGTGGCACCGCTTTCGCTGCTTGTTCCCGTAGTGGGTATCGCCAGTGCGGCTTTGCTGCTTGGCGAAACGCTGTCCACGTTGCAACTGATGGGGGCGGTGCTGATTATGGCGGGGCTGTATATCAACGTCTTCGGATTGCGCTTTCGGCGGGTAAAAGCGGTGCAGGGGTAAATCGCGGACATAAAAAGGCCCCGCATCCGCGGGGCAAAAAAGTTACTGGGAGTTTCCGTTATAGTAAGGTACGCCCAGTTCGTCGGACTTATCACTGCCAGAGCCCATATGGTTAAAATCGAACGGAGATTTATCCTGGGCTGACGGCATTATCATGGTGTCATGAGCACCGCGACTGGCCGGGTGAGTGGATTGCTCCGCAAAACTCTGGCCGGAGACCAGTACCAACAAGGTGAGGGCGGCGGAGGCGAACAGTTTCATTTTTTCCTCGATACGTCTTTAGCAGGCGATTAACAATTACAGTGATTAAGCGGCATCAGATAACGTGATTCACCGGGCATATTGGTAATGCGATATTTATGCGGCGGCACGTCGAAATAGTTCTTAAAAGTCCGCGTCAGGGTTTGCTGTGACTCGAAACCATAACGTTCGGCCAGATACAGGATCGGCTCGTTACTCTCTTTCAGCTTCTGTGCGATTTCAGTGAGCTTACGGCTGCGGATGTATTGACCTAGTGAATGTCCGGTCTCTTTCTTAAACATCCGTTGCAGGTGCCATTTGGAGTAACCCGAACGCTCTGACACCTTTTCCAGCGACAGCGGCGATTCCAGATTGCTCTCGATCCAGTCCAAAATGCTATGAATAGTGATAGCGTCAGTATTACGTCTGGACATCGTCTTACCCCTTTGATCTGTTACGGCAGGATTTTCTTGAGCAGAAGCTCAAGGGCTGCGACCTCATCCGCCGTTAAGTTTTTTGTCAATTCCTGATGCAGGTTCTGTCCCACCAACTGGTGGCATTGCTCACATATTGCTGCGCCGTCCGGTGTCAATTGCACCAGCACGCCGCGTTTGTCATTCGGGTTTGGCAGGCGTTCAATCCAGCCTTTACATGCCAGGCGGTCGAGCATGCGGGTGAGCGCACCCAGGTCGACCGATAACGCTTTTTTCAGTTCAACCGGGGTGATGCACACTTCACAACGAATTGAACACAGCGTTTTGAACTGCGAGGCAGTGATATCCATAGGCGACAGATAATCATTCAGGAGCCTGTCTTTTTTCTGGTTGACCATATGGATCAAGCGACCGAGTGGGATGATTTCGTTAAACAGATCACTGGTGCTTTTCACAAAGGTTGCCCTGGCAAGTAGTTTAGTTGCTGGCGATATTATTGCCCAGGCAACCATAAGTCAACCGAATGAATAAGCTTATGCCACGAATTGCTAAAGTGAGTCGCGTCACATTTTTTAACGCTGTCTGCACCCATTGATAACGGATCGTTATAGCTTTACGGACGAAAAAAGGGCTAACACTTTGGCGTGGTAATCCTGACAAGAATGCTCTTATACTCTGCCGGCAATGACCGTTCTCACAGGAGTGTTTCCTCATGCTCGATTTGTTTAAAGCCATTGGCCTTGGGCTGGTGGTGATTTTGCCGCTGGCCAACCCGTTAACCACCGTCGCGTTGTTCCTCGGCCTTGCTGGCAACATGAATAGCGCAGAGCGTAATCGGCAGTCGCTGATGGCCTCTGTGTATGTCTTCGCCATTATGATGGTCGCGTATTACGCCGGTCAGGTGGTGATGAATACCTTTGGTATTTCGATTCCCGGGCTGCGTATCGCGGGTGGCTTGATTGTGGCCTTCATTGGTTTTCGCATGCTGTTCCCACAGCAGAAAGCGCATGAATCGCCGGAAGCCGCGCATAAGTCGGAAGAGCTGGAAAATGAGCCGACAGCGAATATCGCCTTTGTGCCGCTAGCCATGCCGAGTACCGCAGGGCCAGGCACGATTGCGATGATCATCAGCTCGGCGTCTACCGTGAAACACGGCGTGAACTTTCCCGATTGGGTCGTGTGGGTCGCACCGCCACTGATTTTCTTCGCAGTCTCAGTGATTTTGTGGGGATGCCTGCGCAGTTCAGGGGCGATTATGCGCCTGGTCGGAAAGGGCGGTATCGAAGCGATTTCCCGCCTGATGGGCTTCCTGCTGGTGTGTATGGGCGTGCAGTTTATTATCAATGGCGTGCTGGAAATTATTACGACCTATCACGCATAGTTTGTTGCCATCCTGTAGGCCCGGTAAGGCGTAGCCGCCACCGGGCGTTCATCCTGCCAACTTAGTGCTGTACCTGCTCTTCCAACGCAACAGGCCAACGGCGGAAAATAACCACCGACCAGATTAACGCCGCAACTGCCGGCACTGCGCCGACATAGCCAATGTCCGCCATATCGAAATGCAAACTCACCTGATTGCCTACCAGCGCGCCCGCGCCGATCCCAATATTGAAGATGCCGGAGAATAACGCCATGGCGACGTCAGTGGCATCTGGCGCAAGGGCGAGTACTTTCACCTGCATGCCCAGGCCGATAATCATGATCGCAATGCCCCAGACGATGCTCAGAATGGCGAGATTGATTTCGCTTTCTGCCGCCAGCAACAGCGCTGCCAGGCAAACCGTCAACAGCGCAATAGCACTGCTCACCAGTGAGGAAGCATGACGATTGCCGAGCTTGCCGAAGATGACCGAACCCACGATCCCCGCGCCGCCTAATAATAAAAGCAGCAGCGTCGCGAAGTTGGCATCAAACCCCGCCACGTTCATCACGAACGGTTCGATGTAGCTGTAGGCGGTGTAATGTGCGGTCACCACCACAACGGTGAGCAAGTAAATGCACATCAACGCCGGGCGACGGAACAACACAGGCAAACTTTTCAGAGAGCCAGAATGCTCACTTGGCAGCTTCGGCAGCAGCTTGATCAGCGCAACCAGCGTGATTAACGCGCCGAGACCAATAATAAAGAAGGTGGTACGCCAGCCGAAATACTGCCCGACGATGCGACCAATGGGTAAACCCAGCACCATTGCCAGCGCAGTACCTGTGGCAATCAAACTTAATGCCTGGGCACGCTTACCGGCAGGAGCAAGAC
Source organism: Pantoea sp. sgz302252 (assembly GCF_047713085.1). Lineage (NCBI taxonomy): Bacteria > Pseudomonadati > Pseudomonadota > Gammaproteobacteria > Enterobacterales > Erwiniaceae > Pantoea > Pantoea sp. sgz302252. The sequence continues at coordinate 34,377 of NZ_JBLFJW010000028.1, read as the reverse complement.
GAATCGCCAGCGACGCGGTAATCGACCAGAACACCGCATGAGCGAAAGCGATACCAATGCGGCTAATCACCAGCACGGTGAAATTCCATGCAAGGAACGAGAGCACATGGCTGGCGATAAACAGGACGAACAGACCAACCAACAGCTTACGCCGTTCCATTTGGCTTGTGAGCAGCATAAAGGGCAGCGACATCAGCGCTACCACCCAGGCGTAAATCGTCAGCATGATCCCGACTTGCGCGGTTTCCATCGAAAAGCTGTGGGCGATATCCGACAGCAACCCCACTGGCACGAATTCTGTGGTGTTGAAGATGAATGCGGCAATGGCAAGAGTGACCACCCGCAGCCACGCGACCTTGCGTGAAACCGTGTTCGTTGTCATAGAAAGATTCTGGGTTGGTGAGTCAAAGGAGAAGAGAAGGCGATCTTAAAACCAACGCTGCTCAAAACACAACCGTTTTGTGATGAAGATCTCATAAAATAGCTTTATGACACGGTGAGGCCAGGAGCGCACTTATTGGCTGCCATTGAAAAAGCAGAGGCAGGAACGGGAAACTGGCTCGTAATTTCTCCTGAAACGAGGTATTAATGTTGCTAAGTCGTTATAAAAAAAGGATAAAGGCTATGCAGGAAATCCCGTTTTACATGGTTGATGCCTTCAGTGACCGTACCTTTGGCGGAAATGCGGCCGCGGTTTGCCCGTTATTCGAGTGGCTGCCGGATGAGACGCTACTGAAAATGGCGCAGGAGCATAACCAATCAGAAACCGCTTTCTTCGTGTGTACCGACAGTGGCTTTGAGCTGCGCTGGTTCACGACGCAGGGGGAAATTAATCTCTGCGGACACGCCACGCTCGCCAGTGCGCATGTGATATTCGAATACCTCGATTACCCTGAGGCTGAAATCCGCTTTTCGACTCGTTTTGTCGGCGAACTTATTGTCAGCCGCAGCGGCGACTGGTTAACGCTGAATTTCCCTGCCTGGGCGACGGAAACAGTAGAGCCGCCAGTGCTGTTGCTGGACGCGTTAGGGGTAGACACTTACCAGGAAATTCGCGTCGCTCGTGATTACCTTGTGGTGCTGAAAACTCAACAGCAACTGGAGGCGCTGACCCCAGATATCCACGCTATGTTGCCGCTGGGCAAAATGGTTTGTGTCACGGCGCCAGGTGAAAACCATGACTTTGTCAGCCGCTTTTTCTGCCCGGGCGAATCCGTAGCGGAAGACCCGGTGACCGGTTCTGCACACAGCATGCTGATCCCTTATTGGGGTGAAAAACTCGGCAAGACAAAGATGCAGGCAAGGCAGGTTTCTGCTCGCGGTGGCGATCTACGTTGTGAATGGCAGGGTGATCGCGTGTTGATTTCAGGTCAGGCCACCACTTACATCATCGGTAGCGTTTATTACCGCGAAAGGGACGGGTGAGTATGATTTTGTCAGCCGCTTTTTCTCGCCCGGTGAAGCCGTCTGGGAAGATCCGGTGACCGGTTCTGCGCACAGCATGCTAATTCCTTACTGGAGCAAAAAGTTGGGGAAAACCCGGATGCTTGCCCGTCAGGTTCCATCGCGTGGGGGCGATACAACCGTGTGCTGATGAGCGGAAAAGCCACGATCTGGATGCAGGGCAATATTCTGCTGCGATAGTTAAGTGAAGGCCACGGAATGGCCTTCTTCATATCAAGGCTGTTCCGGGATTTTCGGGCTTTCATCCAGCAAGGTAATAAACGCTTCCAGTTGACGAGTCATCGCGCCACGGCGCCAGACCAGCCAGGTGGTCAGCCAGCGCCATTTTTCTGCCAGCGGCCACGCGTCCACCTGATGATGTCCGGGCATACTTTCCAGCATACTGTGTGGGATCATCGCCAGTCCCGCACCGGCAATCACGCAGGCCAGCATGCCGTGATAAGACTCCATTTCGTGAATGCGCCCTGGCGTGGCTCTGTCGGCATGGAACCAGCTTTCGAAATGTCGGCGATAGGAACAGTTCGCGCGAAACGCGTAGATGCTGGTGCCGTTAACATCGCTGGCTCGGGTGACCTTCGGGTGACCTTTTGGCGTCACGATCATCATTTCTTCCTGATATACCGGAACGCCTTCCAGACCGGGGTGCATCACCGGGCCATCCACAAACGCCGCGCTTAACATGCCCTCAAGGACACCATCAATCATGGTGCCTGACGGCCCGGTCGCCAGATCGAACTGGATCTTTGGATAACGCTGGTTATACAACGCCAGCGTCGGCGGAATACGCACCGCCGCGGTACTTTCCAGCGAACCGAGCGAAAACAGGCCTTGCGGTTCGTCACCGGCGACGACCATTCGGGCTTCATTGACCAGCGCCAGGATTTGCTGACTGTAACGCAGGAAGCTGTGACCGGCAGGCGACAAACGCAGGCGCTGATTCTCGCGAATAAAGAGTTCCACACCTAAGTCGGCTTCCAGTTGGCGGATACGCGTCGTCAGGTTTGACGGTACGCGGTGCACTTTCTGCGCGGCCTGGGTAATGCTGCCCGTCTGGGCGACGGCGTTGAACATCTCAAGCTGAGTCAAGTCCATACTGTTCTCGTATCGTGAATGGTGTGGTTAATATTATTCATTTTTCATAAATAGCAGAGTGCGGCAATATCCGGCAATAGCCTTCGTGAAGAGAGAGAAAAAAATCATGACATCACCTGCAACCCACGCTATTTCCCTGAACCCGGCCACGGGGGAAACCCAGTCTGCGCTGCCGTGGGCCACGACGGAAGAGGTCAATCAGGCTGTGGCGCTGGCTGACGAAGGTTTTCGTCAGTGGAAGAAACGCTCTGTGGCTGAGCGCGCCGATGCGCTGCGCAACGTTGGCAATGTGTTACGCCAGCATGCGGAAGAAATGGCGCTGCTGATCAGCCGCGAAATCGGTAAGCCTGTCGCTCAGGCTCGCGGTGAAGTGACCAAATCTGCCAATCTTTGCGACTGGTATGCGGAACATGGCCCGGCAATGCTTTCCACTGAAGCCACTCAGGTTGAAAATCAAAAAGCGGTTATCGAGTACCGTCCGTTGGGGCCAATCATGGCCGTGATGCCGTGGAACTTCCCACTGTGGCAGGTCATGCGTGGTGCAGTGCCTATTCTGTTGGCCGGAAACAGCTACCTGCTAAAACATGCGCCAAACGTTATGGGCAGCGCCGGGCTTATCGGCAAGATATTCACCGAGGCGGGCGTACCAGCAGGCGTATTCGGTTGGGTCAATGCCACCAACGATGGTGTTTCGCAGATGATCAACGATACACGCATTGCGGCGGTAACGCTGACAGGCAGTATGCGTGCAGGTAAAGCCATCGGCGCACAGGCAGGCGCGGCGCTGAAAAAATGCGTGCTGGAGCTTGGCGGCTCAGATCCGTTTATCGTGCTGAACGATGCCGACCTGGATGAAGCGGTGAAAGCGGCGGTCATCGGGCGTTACCAGAACACCGGGCAAGTGTGTGCGGCGGCAAAACGCTTTATCGTGGAAGCGGGCATTGCAGACGCCTTTACCGAGAAGTTTGTGGCGGCAGCGGCCAAACTGAAAATGGGCAACCCGGAAGATGAGCAAAACTACCTCGGCCCAATGGCGCGTTACGATCTGCGTGATGAACTGCACGACCAGGTCACCGCCACGCTCGAAGAAGGCGCAACGTTGCTGCTGGGCGGCGAGAAAATTTCCGGCAAAGGCAACTACTACGCTGCCACCGTGCTGGGGAATGTCACTCCGAAAATGACCGCCTTCCGTCAGGAAATGTTTGGTCCGGTTGCTGCTATTACCGTTGCCCGTGATGCTGACCATGCCCTGGCGCTGGCGAACGACAGCGATTTTGGTTTGTCCGCCACGGTTTATACGGCAGATGAAAAACTTGCTCAGCGCTTTGCCGATGAGCTGGAATGCGGCGGGGTGTTTATCAACGGTTACAGCGCCTCCGATGCCCGCGTGGCCTTTGGCGGCGTGAAGAAGAGCGGCTTCGGGCGCGAGCTGTCGCACTTTGGTCTGCACGAGTTCTGTAATATTCAGACCGTGTGGAAGGATCGCCACTAATCCTTCCGCCCTTCGGGGCGCTATTTCGTCTGCCAGCCTGACGCTGGTATACTCGCAGGCCGAATTTGGCCTGCGGGCAAGGAGTGAAAGTGGTAACGGTCATCGATAACAGCATGCTGGAATCTGTGTTAGCAGAAGTTCAGCCGTTGATAGGGAGCGGCAAAGTCGCCGATTATATTCCGGCACTGGCGTGTGTGGATGGCAGCAAGCTGGGGATTGCTATCAGTACCGTTGACGGTCAGCATTTTCGTGCCGGCGACGCCGATGAGCGTTTCTCGATTCAGTCGATTTCCAAGGTGCTCAGCCTGGTAGTGGCGATGAACCATTATCCGGAAGAGGAAATCTGGCAGCGCGTCAGAAAAGATCCCTCCGGCCAACCCTTCAACTCTTTATTGCAGCTGGAAATCGAACAGGGGATTCCGCGTAATCCCTTCATCAATGCGGGCGCGTTGGTGGTCTGCGATATGCTGCAAAGCCGTTTGAGTGCGCCGCGCCAGCGTATGCTGGAAATTGTACGTAACCTTTCGGGTGTGGATGACATTGCCTACGACGCCGTAGTGGCTCGTTCGGAGTTTGAAAATGCCGCGCGTAACGCCGCGATTGCCTGGCTGATGAAGTCCTTTGGCAATTTCCATAATGACGTGACCACTGTCCTGCAAAACTATTTCCATTATTGCGCGCTGAAGATGAGCTGCTCCGAGCTGGCGCAGACCTTTCTGTTCCTGGCGAATCAGGGGCAGTTTCCGCAACGCGATCAGCCCGTCATTACGCCGTTACAGGCACGGCAGGTGAACGCGTTAATGGCGACCAGCGGGATGTATCAGAATGCCGGGGAGTTTGCCTGGCGTGTCGGGTTGCCCGCGAAATCGGGTGTGGGCGGCGGGATTGTTGCGATTGTGCCCCATGAGATGGTGATTGCCGTCTGGAGCCCGCAACTGGATGAGGCTGGGAACTCACTGGCGGGGATCGCCTCGCTGGAGAAACTGACTCAGCGACTGGGGCGTTCCGTCTACTGATAGGGCAAGAGTGATTCATCACTGGCTGATTTTGCAAATAAGTAACAAGGCGAATTGTGAATACGCGCATTGTGATCAATAGTAGATACAGTTAGCGATCATTGTCCCTCAAGTCTCGAAATAATTGCCATCTGCGATTATATGGAAAGATAATTAATGCGTTCGATTTCCGTTCCTCGTTTCACTCTTTTTAGCGAAGCGCACGCCCTGCGTAATGCACTTGTTCTGTTTATTATCACCACGCTGTTTTATGCGATTGGCGCGATACTGCGTATGGTGCAGGAGCTTTCCTTATTCTGGCCGCTGAATGCGGTGATGGCGGCGATATTCGCTCGCTATATCTGGCTCAACCGAATCCACTATTACGTCATTTGTTACGGTGCGATGCTGTTGTATGACGTAATGACCACTCAGTGGGGGCTGGCCTCGCTGGTGATTAACGCCTCGAACATGGTGTTTATTATCATGGTGGCGCAGTTAGTGATGCGCGATAAACGACAGGCCGGGCGCGATCCTGGCCCGATTAATGCGCTCCGACTTTTTTACTATTGCCTTGTGTCCGCTGTCTTTTGCGCCCTGATTGGGGCTTTGGGGTCGGTAGGTATCGACAGGCAAACCTTTATGCCGCTGCTTGCGGATTGGTTTAGCGAACAGTTCTCTACCGGCGTGCTAATCCTGCCGTGTGTGATGACACTGACGATGCCGCATCAACTCACCGGTATCCGCTGGAAACAGCTTTTGCCCATTTTCACGCTGGTGCTTTCTGTGTTGGCTTCCATCGCCGTGGGCGGGGCGGGAAGTCTGGCATTCCCGTTGCCGGCGCTTATCTGGTGTGCCATTCGTTATCCTTTGCCGGTCACCTGTTTGCTGACGCTGATTACCGGTGCGAGCGAAATTATTCTGGTTGCTAACTCGGTTATCAATCTTGCCGTTTCCGGGCCGTTGCATACTGCGCAACTGTTTTCTACGCGTCTGGGCATTGCCACGCTGGCTATTAGCCCGGTTATTGTGTCTACAAGTGTGGCGGCCATTAATAATCTGATTCGCCAGGTATCGCTGCGTGCAGACTTCGATTTTTTGACTCGTGTTTATTCCCGTTCTGGCTTGTACGAAGCGTTAAAAAATCAACCGGGCAACCCTGACCAGAACCTGACGGTCATGTTGATCGATATCGATTTCTTTAAAAGCGTGAATGACAGCCACGGGCACGAGTGCGGCGATTATGTGCTGGCGGCGTTTGCTCGACAGGTGCATGACGCCGTGGGTGAGCAAGGGCTGGTGGCGAGAATGGGTGGTGAAGAGTTTGCCGTTGCCGCCAAAACAGAGGATCCGCTCCATGGTTATCAGCTGGCAGAGAAAATTCGCTGCCGCGTTGAGGATTATGTTTTCCAGTGGCGACAGCAGCCGCTGCGGGTGACAGTCAGCATCGGAATGGGCAGCGGCAGTGTCGGTAACAAAGCCATGATTGATGCCTTCAATGAATTGCTGGTGGAAGCCGATGAGTATCTCTATCGGGCTAAAAAGGCCGGGCGTAACATAACCTGTGCCAAAGTGCTGGCGGAAGAAGGGCTGCTGGAGTCAGCGCCTTCATGATGCATAGGTGACAATGTCACCTTTTTAGGTGAGAAATTAAGCGAAAGCATTCACCCATCCAGCGCCCGACCAGAGATAGAAAGTGTCGCCGCCTGGCTGAAAGCCGCCGATGACGCGCTCTACGAAACCAAAAAGCGCGGTAAAACCCAAATCTACGCCCATTAAGCCTTTCCCTCAAAAATCCAGGCTAAGCTATTCATTATTCGGCAAGAGGAGACGCTATGAAGAGTCCTGACCATCCTGAAAATGAAACCCAGCGGCTGGCCTCGTTACGTGAGTCGGGCATTCTCGATGCAGGCGATCCGACGCGCTTCGATCGCCTGACTCGCCTGGCGCGTCGTTTGTTTAATGTCCCGATGGCCATGGTGAGCCTGGTGGATGAAGAATCGCTGGTGTTCAAGTCCTGTAATGGCCTGCGCTACGCATCACTGCCGCGCGATATTTCGTTTTGCGGCCATGTTATTCTCAACGAAACGCCGTTGTTGGTGCCGGATGCCAGAAACGACGCGCGTTTTAGCGACAATCCTTTGGTGACGGGCGAGCCGCATATCCGCTTTTATGCAGGCTATCCGCTGCGCCTTCCTGATGGCGCGATGGTCGGTTCGTTCTGCTTGCTCGATCATGATAAACGCACTTTCACCGACGACGATGTGGCGGTGCTGAAAGATCTGGCAGCCATTGTCGAAGATGAATTTGAAACCATTGCTGAGGCTACGACCGATGTGCTTACCGGGCTATTAAACCGTCGCGGCTTCGAGCATCTGGCTAACTTCGCCATTTCCTCTGCTCGTCGACGGGCGGAACCTTTAACGCTCGGTTGGCTGGATCTCGACAGGTTCAAGGAGATAAACGATCGCTTCGGGCATGCCGAAGGCGATGTCGCCCTCAGGCAAATGGCGCAATTGCTGACCAAAGCTTTTCGCGATACCGATTTGCTGGTACGCCACGGTGGCGATGAGTTCGGTATTCTGTTTTCCGATACCGATGAAAGCGGCGCATGGATTGCGATGCAGCATCTGGTGGAAGAGGCCGACGCATGGAACCTCACCTCGGGTAAGCCCTGGAAACTGGCGTTTTCGTGGGGCGTGACGGAGTTCAATCACGACGATATCACCAACCTGACCAGCTGGCTGCGCGCGGTGGATAAACGCATGTATGCCATGAAGAAAGAGCATCAGGCCGAACGGCGTAATTGAACTAAGCGACATTCTGGTCGACAGCTTGATTGGTGGCGCCTCCGTCCTTTCTATGCAATCTTTTCCCCCTGATAAAGCCGCCACTTTCTGGCAGAACGTGGCGCACCTTTGATCAAAGCAGGGGTTTCGTGGTTTTAAAGTCTGCTAAGTTATTAGACCAATAACGCAGGCTGTATGACCAATCAATAAGGGAAACCCATTGTGAAAACACTAAACCGCCGCGATTTTCCTGGTGCCCACTACCCCGACCGTATCATTCAGTTCGGAGAAGGTAATTTTCTTCGCGCTTTCATCGACTGGCAAATTGACCTCCTGAATGAACACACCGATTTGAATGCTGGTGTGGTTATCGTGCGCCCGATTGCCAGCGATTTTCCGCCGTCGCTGAGCACCCAGGATGGCCTCTATACCACCATTATTCGTGGCCTGAATGAACAGGGCGAAGCGGTGAGCGACGCGCGTCTGATTCGTTCCGTTAACCGTGAAATCAGCGCTTACAGCGATTACGCTGCATTCCTGGAACTGGCGCATAATCCGCAAATGCGCTTTGTGTTCTCTAACACAACAGAAGCCGGGATCAGCTATCACGCGGGGGATAAATTCGACGATGCGCCAGCCATCAGCTATCCGGCGAAACTGACTCGCTTGCTGTTTGAGCGCTACAGTCATTTTGCGGGCGCTGCGGATAAAGGCTGGGTCATTATTCCCTGTGAACTGATTGATTATAACGGCGACGCACTGCGTGAACTGGTGCTGCGCTATGCCCACGAATGGGCGTTACCCGAAGCTTTCATCACCTGGATTGAAACCGCGAACACTTTCTGTTCCACGCTGGTTGACCGCATCGTGACGGGTTATCCGCGTGATGAAGTGGCGAGTCTTGAAAGCGAGCTCGGGTATAAAGATGGTTTCCTTGATACCGCCGAGCATTTCTACCTGTTCGTGATTCAGGGGCCGAAAACGCTCGCGGCTGAGCTTCGTCTCGATAAGCTCCCGCTCAATGTGCTGATTGTGGATGACATCAAGCCTTACAAAGAGCGCAAAGTGGCTATCCTCAACGGCGCACATACGGCACTGGTGCCGGTGGCTTATCAGGCAGGGCTGGACACTGTGGGTGAAGCGATGAACGACGAAGCCATTTGTGCGTTTGTCGAGAAAGCGATTCATCAGGAAATCATTCCGGTGCTCGACTTGCCACGCGATGAGCTGGAATCTTTTGCCAGCGCGGTGACAGGGCGTTTCCGTAATCCTTACATCAAGCATCAGTTGCTGTCGATTTCACTCAACGGCATGACCAAGTTCCGCACCCGTATTCTGCCGCAGCTGCTGGCAGGGCAGAAAGCACAGGGCAAACTTCCGGGCAGGCTGACCTTTGCACTTGCCGCGCTGATTGCGTTCTATCGTGCAGAGCGCAACGGAGAGAGCTATCCCGTTCAGGACGACGCGCACTGGATTGAACGCTACCAGCAACTCTGGTCATTGCATGGTGATAATCAAATCAGCACGCAATCGCTGGTTGAAGCGGTATTGTCGGTGAAAGATCACTGGGAGCAGGACCTGACTCAGGTTGAGGGATTGGTGGAGCAGGTGACTCACGATCTCAACGCTATTCTGAGCAAAGGCATGCGCGAAGCCGTTCAACCCTTGTGTTAAGGGCTTAATCATAACCCGGCGAAATGCCGGGTTCAGACTGCTGACAAAGAAGGAAAAAGCGTGGTTTTTCCTTCTTTGTGGTTATCAGCCGAAAATCAATAAATTGATTTTCCTTGTTTTTTTATTCGGTACCCTATGACAAATCTCATTCGTTAGAGGTTTGTCATCACTCTCAACCCGGCGAAATGCCGGGTTTGTTTTACCTTCTCATTAGTTACAACATTCTATTTTGTTTTTTTAACACAGCCCGGTTTGGCACTGTGCCTGTTAAAGCTTTGAAGGGGAGATGAGCCGATTGAGATGCATATTCGGCTCATTGACTGAGTTGAATAAAGCCAGCATTTGGCTCATGCCATTTTCGCCAAATGATAACGTGTGTTGCGTCCGCCGCCGGGTAATTTCTCAAGCAACCCTTGTTCCAGCAGGAACGCAAGGTGACGGGTTGCCGTCGCTTTACTGACTTTCGCGACTTTCTGATATTGACTGGCGCTGATCCCCTCCGCAAAACCCGCGTCTCCCCCTTCCAAAAGCCGGTTAAGGACTTTCATCTGTTCCGGGCTTAAGACCTGACGAACCACATCGTGCCGTTTCCAGTAGCGGCTTTTCTCCAGCGTGCTGTCAATTCTCGATAACGCGGCATCCAGAGTGGTATCAAGCGTTTCCAGAAACCAGACGAGCCAGCCGGTGATATCCAGCCCCGCTTTTTGCGTTTGTTCAAGGACACGGTAATAAGCACTTCTGCGCTCAAGAATGGAGGCTGACATGGCATACAGGCGGATACTTTGCTTGTCGGCCTGGGCCAGCGCTAAATCTGTCAGCGCACGGGTTAAGCGTCCGTTTCCGTCGTCATAGGGGTGAAGCGTAACAAACCACAGGTGAGCGATTGCGGCCCTGATAACTGGGTCCAGCAGCGGATCGTTGTTGCTCAGGTTAAACCAGACAATAAAGTTTTCCAGTCGTTCCTCAAGCCCTTCGCGAGGTGGCGCTTCAAAGTGAACGACGGGTCTGTCGATTCTCCCCGAGACAACCTGCATGGTTTCGCCGCCTCGCAGTTCACCGGCATGAACGGAATGCACCGCCCACGGATCATGCGGAAAAAGCCAGCGATGCCACTGGTTCAAACGGGCAAGGGAGAGAGGAACCTGCCGGTTATCGATAGCATCGATCATTATCGACGCTACGCCTTCCGAGCGTTCAGAAACAGGAAAGGGTGTTTCTTCATCCACGCCAAGGCGACGAGCGAGAGATGAACGCACTGAATGCGCGTTCAACCGCTCATCTTCGATGGCCGATGAGGCCAGAATGTTGGTGAGCAGGGCGTCCAGCGTTTGCTTTTCTTCGTCCTGAACTTCACTGCGGCCCACCAAAACACCCGTTTTTCGCTGTAGCTGACGCAACAGCGGCAAAACGGACTCATCCTGCCAGTAAAATTCTGGCCAGTTCGGTTGTTGCCAAATCCAGTGCGTCATAAAAGCCTCTGAGCCGAACAGGTAAATTATTGGCTCATATTATGAGCCGAATAGGGTGAAAAGTAAAACAATGTCCAGCCGAGTTCTCGCCATGACATGATTGCCATGATTCATCGCCTGAGCAACAATGACCGCGCATCACCCACGGTTTACAGGACACTCAATCTAAAACAGGAGGTCTCATGTCATCCATGGTACTTCACTTCCTTAATGCGCAGGGAAAGTTAACAGCACATTGCAGCTGGCTTGAAGCCTGTCTGTCAGAAACGTATATAAAAGCCAATACTCAGATGTCATTACCTTCTCTGGATGTGATCGTTAAAGCCGGAACCCATGTTATTCCTGAAAAGGGGCATCTGGGATATAGCCCAGAACCTGGGGTTGTGTACATTACGGTTGATCCTGTGAGCGCTGCATTTTGTTCTAATTCCAATCAATCACTGGAACGAATGTTTGCTCATGAACTGCATCATGCAGCAAGATGGAGTGGGCCGGGATATGGTTTTTCTCTGGGTGAAGCCCTTGTCTCAGAGGGATTAGCCGGGCATTTCGCCCTTCAGGTCTGTGGGGGACAGCCTGAACCATGGGAATGTCTTAATTTACACGAAATTAATCTTCACAGGGTACGGGCATTAAGAGAATGGGGGAACACGAATTATCACCATAATGTCTGGTTTTTCGGTTTTGGCGATTTGCCCAGATGGCTGGGATATTCTCTGGGCTTTGATATGATTTCCCGTTATTTGTCAGCGCATCCTGAACAACGAGCATCAATGCTTACATATGCAAGTGCAGACGTGTTCAGGGATTCAATCGAATTGGCAGATATCAGCAATAACAGGCCAGAAGGTTCCGGCGCGCAAAATGCCTGATAAATGCTATCAACTAACATAAGGACGCTGGCAATGGATGTAAGCATTCGTGAAGTACAAGCGCAGGACAAAGCCCAGTGGCGTCAGCTTTGGGACGGGTACAACGCGTTTTACCGCTCCGTGGTGACCGAAGAGATAACCGAAAACACCTGGCAGCGAATGCTGAGCGATCAGTCTTCCATTTTTGGCCGTGTGGCGGTGGTGGAGGGCGAGATTGTCGGCTTTGCACTCAGCGTGCTGCACGAAGGTACGTGGGTAACATCACCTATTTGTTATCTCGAAGACTTGTTTGTGGCTGAAAACCAGCGTGGCCGTGGCATAGCCGGAAAGCTTATTCAGGCGTTGATTGATGAAGGGAAAGCGAAAGGCTGGTCGCGTCTGTACTGGCATACTGCCACCGATAACCCGGCCAGAAAGCTTTACGACCGTTTTACGCCCGTTGAGGATTACGTGCGTTATCGGATGAATCTGTAACCCTGCTGTTAAAAATCCAGGTAAGCTTTTTTCCAGAAATGGCAAAAGCCATCAGGAGAGTCATCATGGAAAAAAAGATTGAGACCGCCGTAAACATCATCATTTTCATATCCCTGTTCGCGACGGCCTGGGATTTATCGATCGTTCGCGACTTCAGCTTTTAGTGCTTCGAGCCACAATGAACAGCCGTGGGAACGCCAGCAGAACCTGGCCGTTTTGCTGGTGCGGATAATGTTCTTCCAGCAATTGCAAATAGCGGCGTAAGAAAGCCTGTTGGCTGGCGCTATCAAGATCTTGCAGGTATGGGCGCAAACCTGTCGCGCTTAACCACTCAATGATGGCCTGATGCGATGCCAGCGGATGGAAATAGGCCGTTCTCCAGATATCCACTTCACAGCCATGGCTGGTCAGTAAATCATAGTAAGTCTGCACGCTCGGCAGCGGTGTTCTTGCCCGTGGAGGATGGTCCAGTTCGCTGGCAACCTGGCGCATCGAAGCATGCGAAGGTTCTTCCCAGTTATCCGGCATTTGTACCGCCAGCACGCCGTCTTTCGCCAGCAATGTCACTAAGTGGGGGAACAGCGTTTGATGGTCGGGAACCCATTGCAACGAGGCATTGGCATACACCACATCCAGTGGCTGTTCTGGTTGCCATTCACTGATATTCGCATTCACAAACTGACAGTCAGGTAAGGCTTGTTGCGCCTTCTCCAGCATCGCTGGCGAATTATCTACGCCGGTGATCGCTGCCTCAGGCCAGACATCGCGCAGCAGCTCGGTACTGTTGCCGGGGCCACAGCCCAGATCGGCGATATAATTGGCAGAAGGCTTGGCGATTCTTGCCAGCAATTCCGCCGCCGGGCGGGTTCGTTCAGACGCAAACTGCAGATACAACGAGGGGTTCCAGTCGGCCATACAAACTCCTTGAGCCTTGTTTAGACGAGGTAGAGCTTAGCGCAGTTATGCTTTTTGCCAGTAATGTTTTCCAGCGTCATGCTCCGTTAACAAAATCGCCATAAAGTAGCGCGATATCTCAACGGAGCAGAAAGCGAATGAAAACCGTAAAACTTGCCACTTGCCGAAACCTTTATCGACAATAGCGTACTGATGCGGGAATGTCGGGTTGGCCAGCAGTGTGAAATCCTTACCCAGAGCGTGCTCGAATACGCCACGTATCGCTGAAAGGGAGAGACGGTGAGCAGCCAGTGCCGCTCACCGTGGTCAGGGATTAGCCCGGATAGATGCCGCGATCTTTACGGGCCAGCAGAATGCGTTCACAAGCCACAATATAGGCGGCGGTGCGCAGAGAACAGGTTTTTTCTGCCGCTTTCTCCCAGACATGAACCATCGCATCGGTCATGATCTTGTCCATACGCGCGTTGATTTCTTCTTCACTCCAGAAGAAACTCGCCATGTCCTGAACCCACTCGAAGTAGCTGACGGTGACACCACCGGCGTTACATACCACGTCGGGAACCACGATAATGCCGCGGCTGGCTAACATATCGTCAGCATCCGGATAGGTTGGGCCGTTTGCGCCTTCAAGCACCAATTTACATTTCAGCACTTCTGCGCGATGACGGGTAATCTGACCTTCCAGCGCGGCCGGGATCAGAATGTCCATATCGACTTCCCAGAATGCTTCGCTGGCGATGGTGTCTGCGCCCGGGAAACCGGCAATTTGTTTGTGCTCAATCTGCCAGGTGGTCAGGGCATCCATATCAATGCCGTTGGCATTGAAGAGGGTGGCCGTGTGATCCTGAATCGCCACAACGCGAGCGCCAGCGCCGGCAAACAGACGAGCGGCTTCGCTACCTACGTTACCAAAGCCTTGCACCGCAACGCATGCGCCTTCAACTTCAATGTTCGCACGGCGAGCCACTTCACGACCACTGATGTACACGCCACGGCCAGTCGCTTTCTCACGGCCTAGTGAGCCGCCGAGATGAATCGGTTTGCCCGTGACCACGCCAGTAATGGTGGTACCATGGTTCATGGAATAAGTGTCCATCATCCACGCCATCACTTTGCCGTTGGTACCCACATCCGGCGCAGGGATGTCTTTCTGCGGCCCGATGATGATACCGATTTCGCTGGTATAACGGCGGGTCAGACGTTCGAGTTCGCCTTCAGACAGTTCAAACGGGTTAACACGAATACCGCCTTTCGCACCGCCATAAGGCAGGTTCAGGGCGGCACACTTGATGGTCATCCAGGCTGAAAGCGCCATCACTTCGTTCAGATCCACGTCCGGGTGGTAACGGACACCGCCTTTACCCGGCCCACGGGAAAGGTTGTGCTGCACACGATAGCCTTCGAAATGGCGGATAGTCCCGTCATCCATTTGTACCGGGATATCGACAATCAACGCGCGTTTAGGATGGCGGAGGGTATCGACCCAACGGGACAATTCGCCAAGGTAAGGGGCCACACGCTCGATTTGTTGCAGGTAGGTGTTCCAGGCAGATGTCTTGCTATCTGATGCGTAAGATAACTTATCCATGATGAACCTTAGTCTTGTAAGTAATATGTTCTTAGTTAGCCGTGGTGTGCAGTGTTAGTCACTGCATGGCATAAATTTAACATTTATTTAAAATTTCGCACGAAAGAAGCGCCAGAAAACGGCCGAAATGGACAGAATTTTTAACAGTCATAATGAATAATTATTTACAAGAGAGAGCAGCGAAGAGGGGGTGTTAGCGATGTTGTTGGTCTTCAAAACGACGTAACGAAGTGAAGTAATCAGATTAAATATAAATACCCAACTCACATTCATAGCATAAATTGAATATTTAGGAATAAAGGAAGTGATAATTTTATTAAATGGGAAATAACCCTAAATACAAGGCCATTTTATTGACAACAAAAAACGGCGTGACTACCATGGCGGCCAGAAATAGCACGGCTTTAGATTAATAAATTCAACTTTATTTTTAACACCGTCATAACCCAGGACCCAAACTACACCTTAATCACCATAACCTTAAGGTTGCTGGATCTTTACACTGAATTTGAGGTCACCATGACAGCTAAGATTATATTTATAAAGCGATTCAATTCTCTGATTTTACTTCTATTGGCTATGCTATTTTCGAAGGCGTCGTTGGCAAAGTCCGATTGTTCATTTGTGTCCGGGTATTCTGAATCTAAGGCTTACGTTAACCTTCCCAGTGTGCTTAACATTTCGAGGGATGCTGCACCAGGTGATGTTTTATGGGAAACCGAATACTGGCAAGGTGACATTCAGGGTACCAGGGTGAAATGTTCCAGACAATATTTTTGGGATGATAGCACTGTCATCTATTCAACGGGGTATTTTAATTCTATGACCAAAGTACAAGTATCTGGTCATGACAATGTTTATCTCACCACAAATCCTTCCATTGGTATTTACACCGAATTTAACAACAGCACTTCCGATATTGAAAATACGGTCGACATGGTTTCCCCTATGACAGAAGGCCCAATTGAACTATGGGAGTACATACCTAAAACTCGCTTCAAGGTGAAATTAATCGCCCTTTCTAAGCCTGTATCAGGCACATTGAACTTTGCTTTACCTACCGCAGGCTTGAAATATGGGACGTTAAGAACAAATTCTCTGTGGTTTACAAGCACTGAAGTGATAGTGCAAACAGTTTCCTGTAAAGTTGAAACGCCGATTGTGAATGTCCATCTTGATGAGATTTTGGCTACTGAACTTACCGGCGTTGGTTCTGTGGCAAAGCCTAAAAGTTTTAGCATTGGGATGACCTGCGACGAAGGAGTTTCGATCTCAGCGAAATTCACTGGAAAGAGCGATGAAAATACCACTAATGAGCAGGGGGTGTTGGCTTTAAGTAATGGTGATATTGGCATTGCAGATGGAGTAGGTATTCAGCTACTTTATAAAAATAACCCAGTAAAATTAAATAACACTAACAAATTAGCATCATCCGCAGGATACATAGAGCTTCCGTTCACTGCACAATATTACCAAACTAAGAATCTAATCAAACCTGGAGCAGCAAATGCGGTGGCGACAGTAGAGATTTTATATCAATAGATTCTGATATTCACCAGGGATTGCGTGAAGATGATTTCATTATTTTTAATGTATATTATTCATGTTAAAAATACTGTTTTACTATTTTTCCCAATCTGTTGTTTTATTCATGATGTTATGAAATCATTTAACGGAAATTTAGATGGCTAAATATATGGAAAACATATCATTTGGCGGCATCTATTGGTAATCGATATTATTCATGGGTGGTGTATATGAAAAAGATACTTCTTACATTAGCAATTGCCGGCAGCTCTGTAGCCATGGCTTCAACGGCCCTGGGTGAAGAAAGTGCTGTTTATCCAAGTTTTGATGGCACCGTCACCTTTAATGGCGAAATTATTCAAACCGCATGTGTCATTGATAACGCATCGAAAAATCTCGTTGTGCCATTGGGTAAAATTCCTGTGAGTGCATTTAATTCATCAGTTCCGACAGCAACGAATGCATTCAGGAAAGACTTCAGCTTGAATTTGGTTTGCCCTGAAGGCTTTTCAACGCCAAAAGCCACGGTACGTTTCGATGGCGTGCCCGCGGAAGGAAACAGCAAAATTGTCCAGTTAACCGCAGACAGCGTGGCAACCAAAGTGGGTGTGCAGTTGCAGGATGCCAAAGGAGAAATCGTTACTTTAAATGATGACTCCTCAGTTTATGACCTCATTGAGGGGGCGAATAATTTGGACTTCAGTGCCTATTATTACCCAACAACATCCGAAGCTCCGACACCTGGCTCAGCCAACGCAATTGTGAATTTTTCAATCATATATCAGTAATATCAATGAGTGCCTCCGACCAGATAATACATGTTGTCTGTTTTTTTTAATTTAGTTTTATAATATATCTCGGTGTGAACTATGAATAAATTATGGCGTAACAGTTTTCTGGCAACGGTATTGCTGGCTACAGGCATTACTGCGGAAGCGGGCGTCGTTGTCGGGGGCACTCGTCTTATTTATAAGGGGAATAAAAAGGAAGCATCCATCACTCTGACCAATCCAGATAATATTGCTTATCTGATTCAGTCATGGGTTGATGCCGACATTAAAGACAACACAGGAAAATCGCCGTTTGTGATTACACCGCCGTTATTTCGGCTGGATGAACAAGCAGATAATGTTTTGCGTGTAATCATGGTTCGCAATGAATTACCCAAAGATCAAGAGTCATTGTTTTGGCTGAATGTGAAGTCTATCCCTTCAGTTGAGAAGCAAGAAAACAGCCTGCAAATTGCCATTAAAACCAGGATTAAACTCATTTATCGTCCAATAGGCGTAGCCGGGACACTTGAAGACGCTGCGGGGAAACTAACATGGAAGCAGCAGGGGAGTTCTCTGCAACTGGCGAATAACTCACCTTATTACATTACGCTTTATTCATTGGAGGTAGGTGGGAAGAAAATAAAAGACACCACAATGGTTTCGCCTAAATCTACGGTGACTTATCCCATGCCAATGGGGAGTACCGGTAGTAATGTTCGCTGGACAATCATCAATGATTCAGGGGGCGTGAGTTCTACGTATCAGGCGAAACTCTAAACATATAGAGGCCATTTTCGCCAGCCATAGCTGGTGATAGCACGTTCACCTTACACATAAGTCAGCAATAATGCTGAAGGATGGGATTCGTATATGTCTACCGATATGCGGAAAATCAGATTACTTTCCCTTGTGATGATAATCCCATGTCAGCTGATAATATATTCAGGCTGGAATACTGCCTACGCGAGAGAGTACTACTTCAACCCAGATTTACTGGAATTAAACAGCCCTTCAATAGCCGGAGCAGACCTGGCTGTCTTTGAAACCCATGGAAAGCAAGCGCCAGGAAAATACCATGTCGATCTTTACCTCAATGGTGAGTTAATAGAAACTCGCGATGTTGATTTTCTGTTGCTGAGTGACGCAGCCCATGCTGAAAGCCTGCAACCTTGCTTATCTGCAGACGAATTTGCCTCATTTGGTGTCAAAATAACGCCACTGCCGCTCTGGGAAACCACACAATGTGTGAACTTATCGCAGGCAATCAAAGATGCCCAAATGGTCTTTCGCTTTGATAAACAGCGTGTAGATATCAGCATTCCTCAGGCCGCGCTCCGTCATGTACCACGCGGATATGTGTCTCCGGATAAATGGGAACACGGTATTCCTGCCTTTCTCCTGAATTACACTTTCAGTGGCGCGAGCACCCGTGTGCACACCGGAAGCGGTGCTGACAGCGAAAGCTACTATCTCAATCTGAGAAACGGTATCAATATCGGGGCATGGCGATTCAGAAATTACTCAACATGGAACCGCGATAACAGCGGCGGTGTACACTGGAATTCCATTAGCAGCTATCTGCAACGGGATATTATTACGTTAAGAAGTCAGCTGGTGATGGGCGACGCCGCCTCGTCAAGTGTTGTATTTGATAGTGTTC
Source organism: Pantoea sp. sgz302252 (assembly GCF_047713085.1). NCBI lineage: Bacteria > Pseudomonadati > Pseudomonadota > Gammaproteobacteria > Enterobacterales > Erwiniaceae > Pantoea > Pantoea sp. sgz302252. Next base: position 15,593 of record NZ_JBLFJW010000028.1, on the reverse strand, counting down.
CGTTTCTGGGGGCTCAACTTTCATCTGACGATGACATGCTTCCCGACAGTCTGAAAGGTTTTGCGCCCGTTGTCCGTGGAATTGCAAAGACCAATGCTCAGGTTACCGTCAAACAAAATGACTATGTCATTTATCAAAGCTATGTTTCACCCGGCGCATTCGAAATTACCGATCTGTACCCAACGTCGGGAAGTGGCGATCTTGAAGTCACGATAAAAGAAACTGATGGCAGTGAACAAACTATGCTGGTTCCTTATGCCGCAGTGCCGGTTCTTCAGCGTGAGGGCCGTCTGAAATATAGCCTTGCGTCAGGCCAATATAAATCCTATCAGGAGAACGGCGAGAAACCTTTATTTGCTCAGGGCACAGCCGCTTACGGTCTGCCATGGGGGCTCACAGTCTATAGTGGAATACAGAGCGCAGGGGATTACCATGCCTGGGCATTCGGGGCGGGTAAGAACCTGGGGAAAATTGGGGCAATTTCTGCCGATGTGACACAAAGCAGAGCCACGATCAATTCCATGCCTGCTCAGCAACGTGGGGAATCCTGGCGTGTTCGTTACAGCAAAAACTTCGTCGATAGCGGGACTAACTTCTCTCTGGCCGGCTACCGTTACTCAACGGCTGGCTTTTATACCTTGCAGGATGCGCTGGATACACAGCAGGAAAACGATGGCTATAGCTACACGGATCGCAAAAAGAACCGTTCAGAAGTCTCGCTCTCACAAAGTTTGTGGGAAGGTTTTGGTTCACTGAACCTAAGTTTCATGAAAGAAAGCTACTGGAACAGTGGTAACAGCACGATGTCGACATCGCTAGGGTATTACAATAACTGGGGCCTTGTCAGCTACGGGCTGAACTATACGTACAGCAAAAATACCTCCGCTGAATACAGCAGCAATGATCAGCTATTTGCTTTAACACTCAACCTGCCTTTGAGCAGTTGGGTACCTGGCAGCTATCTGTCCTACGGTGTCAGCAGCAGTGCAGGCTATTCCTCGCAAAATCTCTCCCTTAGTGGGTCGTTATTAGAACGAAATAATTTGAGTTATAGCGTCTATCAGGGCTACTCCAGTCAGGGAAGCAGTTCCAGTAACGTTAATCTTGATTATCGCGGTGGCCGTGGTGAAGCGAATTTGGGGTATGCCTATGACATGACTCAGCATCGAGTGAACTACGGCGTACGAGGCGGCATTTTACTGCATGAAAACGGCCTGACACTTTCACAACCGCTAGGCGAAACCGTGATACTGGTTAAAGCACCGGGTGCTAATAACACCGAAATTACTAACTACGTTGGCGTGGAAACGGATTCGCGTGGATACGCTGTGGTGCCGTATGCCAGCGCCTACCGTAAAACAAACGTCGTGCTGGATACGTCAACCTTTGGAGATGACGTGGATACAGACAGAAACAGCCTGTCGACGGTACCCACACGTGGTGCGGTAACTCGCGTTAACTTTAAGGTTCATATTGGCCAACGTGTATTGATGACGTTAATGCGTGACAACGATACGCCTGTACCGTTTGGCGCGATCGCCAGCCATGCTGATGAGCAATCACGCAGTTCGTCCATTGTGGCCGATGCCGGGCAGGTCTACTTATCCGGGCTGAATGGCAACGGCACGCTGCAGGTAAGTTGGGGAAATGATGCTTCACAGCAATGTTGGGCCAACTACACCCTGACGAAAAAAGAGAAAGACAGCAGTATTCAGTTTTTGACCGCGCAATGTCTACCACAGCGGGTAAATCAGCCGCAAGCCAACGAATAAGTGTCATAGCTGGCGCAAGCAAATCAGGTCAGATATGGCGATCCACATTTAAGGACGATTATGTTAACGAGGAAGAGTGCACTGCTGTTTATGCTACTGGGAGGGTCACTGGTACCCGTCATGGCCAATTCAGAAGAAACGGAGTATGAACAGATTCAGCTCAGTTTTTTTGGTAGCGTTAAGGCCGCGCCGTGCGTGATTGAGGGCGGTTCCACAATGAGCGTGGATCTGGGTAAAAAACTGCAAATGCGCTTTCTTAACCAGCCGGGAGCTGCTTCGAGCTGGGTCGAATTTGCGATGAATTTGATCAACTGCCCGAACTCAACAACAGAAGTTACTGCCACTTATTCAGGCGCGCCCTCGGAAAGTGGCGATAGGTACGCCAATACCGGTACTGCCAGGAATGTCGATATCGAATTACAACGTGCAGATGGGCAAAATCTGGGAAATGGTAAGACGTATATTGTGGCGGTCAACCCCGTAACCGCTGCGGCAAGTTTAGCCATGCGAGCCAGAGTGTATACTGCAGCAGGAAATGCGACAGCCGGAACAATAAATGGCACAGTTTCTATTAGCCTTACGTATAAATAAAAGCACAGGACATTATTATTTTTGAATCAGGCATTAAAGAGCCATGCCGATCTTTATATATATGCAATTTTCGTGAATAACTAATGATGAGATGAATTTACTGGAATTATGACGAGCCTCAAAAAGTAAACATATTGATAAAATACCGTGTTGACTTTGTTATCTCATGTTGAGGCGGTACACAATGCGACTGTCAAGTGGCCAAAGTGTTACCAGCAGGCAACCTGACTGTTCAATATTTCCGACATACACCACACTGACACTCAGGCAGCGAGTCATGCCGGGTTTTATGGCGAGTATCACAATACAATCACGATACAATGCATTGATATTTAATGAATTTTATTGCATCAGAAGTAAGCTCCCGCTCAAACTCTCGTAAGCGCAATAACGCCACGCTGAAAACAACATTAAATTCCGGGATGAAAATAAGTGGCGTTATATCATGCTAATTCAGTCGCTTTGCTCCACGATCGGTAGGTTCGGACATGCTTTTACTCCTTTAAGCCATGTTTTCAGGTTCGGGTGACGTGTTTTTACGCGTGTTACAGCGCAATATTGCTGGTATGCGCCACATCTTCCGGCAAACGGGGCAGAATAGGGATGATGAGGCCAATGCCGACCGCATCGAGACAGATTGTTGTAAAGATAACAATCAAAGATTTCAGACTGCTGACAAAGAAGGAAAAAGCGTGGTTTTTCCTTCTTTGTGGTGAGCAGCCGAAAATCAATAAATTGATTTTCCTTGTTTTTTATTCGGTACCCTATGACAGATCTCATTCGTTAGAGGTTTGTCATCACTCTCATTTGTTCATAATGATTCTCAAAGTGTGAAAAGGTGTACTGAGTTTTAAATGGTACTGAGTACATATTTGGTGTGTGTGAGCCTGGCGATTGTCAACGAACGTTAAAACAGAGGCTGGAAATGGAAAAAGATCACCCATCAGCAGAGAACATTATGCGCCTGTATCAGGAAGGCGCAGCGCAGTGGGATGCCGTACGCAAGGAGAATTTCATCGAGCAAGCCTGGCTTGACCGCTTTTTAACTTTATTGCCAGAACACGCCAGCATTCTTGATCTCGGCTGTGGCGGTGGGGATCCGATAGCCAGGTATTTCCTGCAAAAGGGGCACCAGATTTGTGGTGTCGATGTTTCAGCTCCGCTCCTTGAACGCTGCCAGCAACGTTTTTCTCATGCCGAATGGCATCTTGCGGATATGCGCAGTCTGGATCTTCAAACGACATTCGATGGCATCCTTGCCTGGGACAGTTTTTTTCCATCTGACTCGCAGTGCACAACGCAAGATGTTCGCTATTTTTCAGCGCCATAGTCACGACGGTACCGCGTTGATGTTCACCAGCGGACCCGATAACGGTGAAGCCATCGGGGAGTTTATCGGCGAGCCGCTTTATCATGCGAGTCTCGGCCATGATGAGTATCGTCAGCTGTTTATCACACACGGTTTTAACGTCACAAACCAGGTGACAAAAGACCCGACGTGCGGCGGGCGTACGATTTGGCTGGCCCGGCAAGAGAAGACTTCTTAGAAAGCCGCTGCGTATTCGTATTAAAGCGGTGTATCTGGTGCCGACGTTTGGCAACCCGAGCGGAACCACGCTCAGCAAAGCTCGTCGTGAGAAACTGGTTAAACTGGCAGTTCCTGAAGGCCGAGCTGGGCGAGCATATCAGCTTCAACCAGCCGCAGGGTGGCATGTTCCTGTGGGCGACGTTCCGTTATGACTTCGATACCACGCAGTGGCTGAAGCAAACGCTGGAAAAAGGCGTGGTGTATATACAGTCGAGAAAAGACGAATCGGAAGCAATTAAAACGTTTCGCTGATTAAGGAACCCACCGACAATATGAATCTGTGAACCTGAAGCTATATCTATGTAACGATCCAACATGAGATCTACTAGATATTTTTTGTCAGGTGCTGAGTTACAATACATGTAACTTATGTAATCGGTAACATAACTTAATGGCTTCGATCAGAGATGTAGCAACGAAAGCGGGTGTTTCAACCGCCACGGTATCGAGGGTGATTAACAACCATCCGAGCGTGACGGCACAAACCCGCCGTACGGTGCACGAAGCGATGGATTTTCTCTGCTATGTTCCCAACAGAAATGCCGTTCAGCTGAGCGGAAAATGCTCTGGCCTGATAGGAGTCGTGCTACCTAATTTGATTAACCCGCATTTCTGCGAACTGCTGGCCTCGCTTGAGGAAGAGGCGCGATACGTCGGGAAATCAGTCATTGTAAAAACCCATCAAAACCAGCCATTTCAGGACAAGCAAATAGTCAGAACACTGGCCGGGATGGGTATTGAGGCATTGATTTGGGTACCAACTGAAGCCGAATCCTCCTTGTCGGAGTGGCTGATAAGCACCGGTATTCATACCGCAGTAGTGACACAAAATTCGCGTTTCTTTAATTCGGTTTGCAACAATCAGGAACGAGGAGCAGAAACGGTAGCTGAGCATTTTATCGATATCGGCCGTATTCGCCCAGGCTTTATCGGCCAGGATGGCGTAGACAACCGTAAAATGTCAGCCTTCTGCAAAAGAGCGCTCAGCCACGGTCACCAGGTGGAAAAGCACCATGGCTACTGGATACCGAAAGGCGACGGCGAAATTAACCGGGGGCATATCCACTCGCTGGAAAATATTGTGGATAATATAATTGCTCAGGGCGAAAAAATAGACTGCCTGTTTATTTATAACGATGTTGCCGCTAGCTACGTGATTGAAAGTCTGAGACGTAAAGGGGGCAATATCCCAGCAGATATTGCGGTGGCAAGTTTCGATAATACTATTATTGCGCAAATGATGAACATTACCAGCATCGCCCAGCCTATTAATGAAATGGGCAAGTTGGCGTTTGAACTTATTAATAATCGTGAGGAAAAGGATTACATTGACTCAGTGGAGTTAACGACACGATTGATTATACGTCAAAGCAGTTTGGGTATGACGATAGCTCAAAATTAGCTTGCACTACTTATTTATTAAGTATAACCATTTTTTATCGAACCAGTTGAGGATAGAGTACATTTCGCCTGTAAATAATTCTCATCTGTTAACTAAAGAGTAATCACCATGAATAAATTAGTTTTGCCCGCAGTATCAGGCACGCGATTTGATCTGTGGCTGAAAAAAAATCACGACTCGTGTTTGCCGTTGCTACAGTTTTCAGCGGCCGGAAAAATCGTATACGCCATAAAAACAGCGGCTGAATATTATCAGTATTTCACCTGGACTCACTATTCTGACGAACCGATATCGATCGAATGGGATGATGACGCGGCGGATATTTCGTTATTTTACTTTTGGCAGCCCGAAACGGTGCACCGGGTTGGGGTAACATACCTGGTCGGCGAAGCCGATACGTTACGGGCTGTGGGGCAAGATGAGATGGAGACCTGGTACAAGCAAGAGCCGTTGCGCCCGGCGCTGCACTTTTCGCCTTTTAGCCGCTGGATGAATGACCCTAACGGGTTGTGCAAAATTGGAGATACCTATCATCTTTTCTACCAGTTTCATCCGCATAGCACTGAATGGGGGCCAATGCACTGGGGGCATGCCACCAGTGACGATCTCTACCATTGGCGTCACTATCCGGTGTTTTTACAGCCAGAGCAGAATCTTGAAGCCCTTGGCGCGACCGGTGGTGCGTTTTCCGGTACCGCTTTCCAGGATAACGACGGCAATACCCGGTTCTACTTCACCGAACGTTTACCTGCCTACGATCTGTATGCCGGTTATCGCGAAGTTCAGAAGTGCGCCCGGCCTGGCCGCTGGCTGGATAAAGTGGAATCCGTTAAGCAAGTGTTGAGCGAGCTGCCCCAAGGTGTGAGCTGCGATTTCCGCGATCCTAAAGTCTGGTTTGATAAACAACAACAGCGTTATTTCATGTTGCTGGGTGCTGCGGTGGACAACGATCCCGCAGTGTTGCTTTTTATCTCGCCAAACGGCGATGACTGGGTATTCGACCACGTGCTCTATCGAGCAGATAAAACGTTCAGCCAGCACGGAGGGCGTTGTGTGGAATGCCCGGACTTTTTCCCGATCGGGGATAAATGGGCGTTAATCATGGGGATCGTGGGCTATAAGGAAGCGAAAACCGGGCGACATAACCTGCTTTATGCTCTGACTGGCGAGTTTAGTCAGGGTCGCTTTACCCCGGATGATAAAGCATTGCAGACGCTTGATTTCGGAACGGATTTTTATGCGCTGCAAACATTCCGCGATGGGGAAAAAAACCTTGGTTTTGCGTGGCTGTACAACTGGGCCAACAAGAAGAGCGCTGATTCAGTCTACAACGGTGAAATGTCGCTACCGCGCCAGTTTGCACTTAATGACGCCGGACAGGTGTGTATGCTACCCGTGCCGCCTCCAGCTTCTTGTGTCATCCAACAACACGAACATCTCCGTGCATGCTCTGAAGGGCGGTTACAGCTCAGCCTTGATGCGTGGCAATCATTCTCGCTACAGCTTAAAGGAAATGAGATCACCCAGTTACACCTGACGTTGCAGGGTGAAAATGACCAGCATATAACACTGCGCTTTAACGAAAATATGCTGACGCTACAGGCCGTAGGCCTGGACGATATGCGCTACAGTGTTTACGTGGATGAGCTCAGCGAACTGGATCTGTTCTTTGATGCGGGCATTGTTGAGGTGTTTGCCAACCAGGGTAGCCAGTGCGGCACGCGCCGCTACTTCCATATCAGTGCATGCCAGCACATCGCCCTGGAATACAACTCGTCCGCGACGCTCACCACGGCGTTACTCTCACAATATCGAACGACATGGAGTCATCAATAATGAGCTTAGAAGCAACCATGAATGGTCAGAGTATTGTCTGCCTGGGCGAACTCTTGATTGATTTTGTTTGTACCGACATCGATCAGGGGTTGGTAAAAGGCGAGAACTTCCTCAAGAAAGCGGGCGGTGCACCAGCAAACGTTGCAGTAGCGATTACCCGTCTGGGGGGGGATGTTCGGCTGGCTGCACAGGTAGGCAACGATCCTTTTGGTGAGTTTTTGATAGAGAGGCTGCGTCAGGAATCAGTGGATACCACTCTGATTATTCGCGATAACGCCTTTCCCACAACGCTGGCTTTTGTGGGGATACAACACGACGGCGAGCGCGATTTTGTGTTCTGCCGTGGGGCCGATGGCAATTTATCGCTACAAAGTTTGCCCGCTGATTTTCTCAGCGGTAGCGGAATCGTTCACCTCGGGGCGGCCACTGGCTTGATGGATGGTGAGTTTTATCAGACCTACGCCACGATCGCTCGTCGGGCGAAAGAGCAGGGCAAAATGCTCTCTTTCGACCCTAATTTCCGCAGCGGTTTGTGGGGGGGTAACGAGGCTGAATTTATTCGCCGTTGCGAGCCCTTCCTGAACATGGCCGATGTTGTCAAAATGAGTGAAGAAGAACTGGAACTTATTACCGGTCAAACTGACAAGATTCAGGGATGTCGATATTTACACGACCGGGGAGCCACCTTTGTCACCATCACCCTTGGCAGCCAGGGAACCTGGGCCAGCCATCGGGACGGGGAGCACACTCTGGTTCCTTCTATTGCGGTCAATTCTGTCGATTCAACGGGAGCCGGAGACGCCTTTGTAGGCGCGTTGTTGCTGCGTTTCATGCAGCGTGACACCCGAGCGATAACCTTTAATGATTTCGTGGCGGATGTCATGTGGGCCAACAAAGTCGGCGCCTTAACCTGTACACGCTTCGGTGCAATCGACGCTATTCCGTCTTTGGCTGAACTGGTGTAAACGCAGAGATCAACAGTCCTGGATTTTTTTTTCAGACATAAAAAAGAGGAGAGCTTCAAAAACCCTCCTCATTTTTTATCAATAAACTCAGATAAAAATCTATACGCCGCCAGGCACAGGGGTTGGGCGGAACGCATTTAGCGTTTTGTCTAGAACGACCTGAGCATCACTCCCCGAGTCCAGAACAGTATTTTGCTCCGACTCCGTCTCAACCTGCACCATGGTGACGTCAAGCGGTGTCAGATCCCTGACCGACAGCATAGAACTCACCTGTGCCTCGAAACAGGAATCTGTTTTTGCCGTCTGGATATCAGCCACGTTGGTCGTCGCCACAATACGGTTGTCAGAAATATAATTTCCGCTGCCTGAAATCACACGGATGATGACCGGTTTGGCCCCGAGTGGCTTAATATACTGCGCGTCGATAGATTCAGAAATATGGTTAGCAATCAGAGAATTATTGCTGCCGTTAATATACAACAGGCCATACAAATCATCTAAACCATTATCATAGGGTTGCATCGGTTCCCAGGGTTCATGCTCGCGGAAGAAATGGTTAGAAGACACCAGAACTTCAGCACATTGATTATCAAGCACCAGCATACCTGGATAAAACGAGTGCAGCCTGTTGCTGCTTATTGTAGATCGCACCACGTTGGAGAAATGGACGCTGCTTGAACCGCGAGGGAAGATATTATTGGCAGTGACTAACAGGCCAGCAAAGTTCTCAGCATAAATGGAATAACCTTTGTAGCCAGCACCGATCAAGTTATCGGTGATTTTTGACGCCTGTCCTGACCCGCGCAGTTCAACGCAGTTCCCGCATTCGGCAATAAAGTTATCATGTACTGACAGGGCATCAGCATCATAGCTGGTGAAGCCGTGTTCTAAATACACAAAGCCCATACCATTAACGCGGAATGAGTCCTGGGCACTGGCGATATAAATACCTGTTTTACCGTTCACATAGGTATTTTCAGGATCGTCATTGCCTGAGCCATCATCGACAAAGTGCAAACCATCAATACAGAAATTGGTGAATTCAACGGAGCTGATACGTGGATCGCCATCGCGTTTCACGTAAAACGCGGCACCTTTATATTCTTCATCACCCAACTGCGGAGACAAATCAACCATGACCCGACTGCCTCCTGGCCACACTTCATGCCAGTTTGAGGTGTCCGGGGTATTGAACCGAATACTTGAGGAGGTAAAACCATGGCCGGAGCCCATGATTTTAAGAAAACTGATGTCAATCAAGACCTGCGTTTTCAGATGGTAATCTCCTGGTGGAATATAGATAACCGCCCCCGGTTTCCCGCTTTCATCGACATCAACCGCCGTTTGTCTCGTTTTAATATCGGTGATGATACTGTTGATAACTTCGCCAATATCGCTATACGGATTGCCAACATTCCATTCTGTTACATCATAATAATTTTCACTGGACATCAATTGAATACTCCTGAATCACTAAAACATAATTAAACCGCGCGGCACCCCGCATCGAGGATGCCGCTTGTTATTCAAAATTAATGTGAGGGTTGAATCGCCAGGGTGTCAGTCGGTTCCGCAGGTTGTGCACGGCCATTTTCCAGTTCGCGCTTTGCCAGATCGACTTTTATTCTTTCGAGGAAGACATCGTTTAACTTAAAATAACGTGCCATATATGCGCTGACAAAATAGCTTAGCATTGGCATGAGCGAGAACATGATGATAATCCACTGGATCGTCTCGTGATTTTGCTGCGGCTGATTGGCAACGTAACCAGTTGATGCCAAAACCCAGGCAACGATAGCCCCAGCTACGGCCAGGCCCATTTTCAACATAAACAGATTGCCCGCAAAGGAGATGCCGGTCAGGCGCTTGCCAAATTTCCAGTCACCGTAATCATCCACATCAGACATCATGGCCCACAGAATCGGTCCTGACTGAATTAAATGCAGAATATTAATGATGATAAACAGCGTTAACAACGGTGTCAGCGACGCAGGGTTAACAAACCACAATGTGAACGACAGTATCCCCAGAATAACGTTGAGTACGCGAAAGAGCTTAATTTTATCGAAGCGGTCGGTAAGCGGTTTGGCAATAACGCTTCCCAACATATTGCACGCGACACCCAGTGCCATAAAGAAGGTAATAAACCCAACAGAGGCATGCATGACATAGGTTGCATAATAAATGGTAACCGCCCCGCGAATAAAGGCAGGGAAGACGTTAAGGAAGGTGATGGAGATCATCAACAGCCATTGATCATTTTTAATGATGTCTTTCAGGTCACGCTTTAACGAATCATTGGCATTAACTGAAACAACGCGTTCTTTAATGCTGGAGAAACAGAAAAGGAACATTAAGGTTGCCGCCCCCCCCATAATCATCATGGTCATCTGAAAACCGGAAGCCCGACTACCGCCTCCCAGCCAGTCGGTCAGGGGTAAAATAGTCGAGGAGACGATAAGCGTCGCCAGACCATTAAGGAAGAAACGCCATGACAAACAGCTCATCCGTTCTTTCTGATTAAGCGTAATCACACCCGCGACCGAGCAATACGGGATATTGATTGCGGTATAGATTAAGGACATGACCAGATAGGTCACCCAGGCATAAATAATTTTCCCATTCATGCTCAGATCGGGTGTGGAGAACATCAGTATCGCCCCCAAACCAAAGGGTATTGCCATCCACAGTAGCCACGGTCTGAATTTACCCCAACGACTTTGGGTACGATCGCAAATTGCCCCCATCACGGGGTCGCTAAACGCATCGAAAATACGAATGACCAGGAATAACGTCCCGACAATCGCAGGATCCAGCCCATAAACATCGGTATAGAACCAGGTCAGGTAAAGTGCCAGAACGCTCCAGATCATACAGGAACCTGCATCACCCATACCGTAGCCAACCTTTTCTCTCAGGCTTAGCTTCTCATAAGCGCTCTGCTTTTCAATTACTGAAGTAGACATATACACCTCATTGCATAAACTTGGATACAGAGTACTGACCTTTATGGAAGTACCGACGAAAAAATGGAAACCTTGAACCCGCTGTGGGCATGCAGAATCGCGTGAGGCACAACAGTGGCGTACACTATAGAAGGTGAGGAAAGCGAAAAATGTAATCGAGGGCACATGTCTTTTCGTTACATAAAAACGGATGTTGGCCTCACTATAATTTGGTTATTTGTCAGATAATATTACCGAAAATTTTCGAACCACCGAACTTCAGACCTCGCTTTAAGCGAGTTTTAACATCACAAATATTTATGCCACGGAGGCAAATACTCAGTAGTGAAGAAAAATAACGCTTGTTGGTTGTGCCGGATGATGACGTTCTTCTGATCCGCTTGGGTTTTGCTGTTTTACTCTGCTATTTGCGGGGCCCCGGGTTTCCTCCCGACAAAAGTATTTCACCTCACGACGGTGTTGTCTCCCGGCTGGCGGCTCATTTGAAACTTCAGCCTGATTTGTGGGCTGAGTATGCATCAAGAGAGGTCACCCGCTGGTAACATCTGGCTGAACTCTACCGAGACTCCGGCGCTGGGCAAGCAGCGGTGTCGGTGAATTCCGTTTTGCTGCAGCAAAGTGTTTATCCGCAAAAGTATATGAACGGCAAACTGGGTAAGGAAATGTGCTTGTACAAAAGAAAGACTCAGAAGGCAACGATCACAGAAACGGAATGGAAGCAGACGGGGCGATGTAGAACCAACGGAAAAAGAAAAATGTCACAGGAAGAGATGCAGTCTCATTTAGTAAAAAATAATTATTAAATCAGTTATAATGAACAATTAAAATATCCCTTGAAATTCAATTGATTAGTAATTTCATCGTCATAGTCATAACATTGAAATATTCCCCCACGTTATCAATTCTGTGAGGTATACTCCTCAACTGATGAATACTTGTAATGTGTTTAGGTGGCGTGCAAATCCTGCAAACTAAATAACAAGTTGCTCAAAGGTGTCGATTTTTAATGCCTGTTATCTCTAATAGACAAACGCATCTGCAACTCTGTGATAAAGAACGTTATTCCGTGGGTTAGTGATAAACATTATCTCTATACACAATCTCATTATGTCGAAATATATCGCGACAGGAATAAAGAACGCCCGTAAGAAAAATTCAGCCTGATAATACAACTGTGTGAACTAGTTGTATTTCTGAATGAAATGTTATTTTTATTGAATGCGCACAACTTAATTAACATTCCAGTCATCACTATCCTTAACTCTCCCACAAGGAGAGGAAAGCGTATCCAATCATTACAGAAGGGTCTATGCCATGAAATCGGCAACCAGTAAGAAAATGTTAAAAAGGAGCACACTCTCTCTCTGTGTTGCCTTTACCCTGCAAGGAAATATGGCGTGGGCGGAGCCCGCTGACCCCTCAGAGGAAAAAACGGAGATTCAGTGTCCGGGTGATCTCAGTAAATTAACGAAAGAGCAAAAAGATAAACTCGCTCCGGTGTGCCTGAAGCCAGTGATTAACGCTGACGAAGGAACGACATGGGCGTGGGTTGCCGGTGGTGCGACTGCGCTGCTGGCGACGGTTGGCTTAGCGGCTACCAATAGCGACGGTGACAGCCACCACAGCAGCAATGATTCCGGTAGCGGTGGTGACACTGGCGGCGGTGGTGATTCTGGCGGCGATTCTGGCGGTGACTCCGGCGGTGATGATTCTGGTGGCGACGATTCCGGCGGTGGAACTGACACCACGGTCACCACCTATAACAACAACGTCACCATTGATAAAGGGGCGAAAACGCTGACCGTGGGTGATTCCGTCTGGAACATTTCCACTAATAGCGACGGCACCTGGACGCTGACCAACACAACCGACGGCAGAACCGCGCTGCTGAATCAGTACAAAGTAAATGAGGCCAGCAACACCATTAAGCTGGATATGATCAGCGGCGATGGCACCAAAGCCGCGGTTTACGATTACAAAGGCAACCTGACGCTGACCGATATTGGTGACATGACGCTGACCGACAACAGCTCCGTCACCATCAGCGGCGGCACTGCCTCCGGCAACGGTAATGCGGGCAAGATAGTTGATGGCAGCGGCAACACCGTCAGCATCGGTGACTCAACCGCCACAGAAAGCGCTACCGGCAGCTTTATTATCGGCGACGACAACGCCATTACCACCACCGGAGCGACCAGCGCCAACGGCGTAGACTCCATTGGTGTCGAAGTCTATGGCGACAATAACGTCATCAGCAATACCGGCGATATCACCGCCACCGAAGGCGCGGAGGGTATTCTGGTCAGCGGCGATGGCAATACCATCACCAATGGCGGTACCACTACTGTAAGCAGTAGCGATGAAAATATCCATTCCACCGGTGTGGCTGTCGATGGCAACGGTAATACCGTCCATCAAACCGGCGATCTGAACGTCGGCGATTTCTCAACAGGGTTAGATGTTTCCGGTAACGGGAACACTGTGAGCCTGGAATCCAACGCCATCAACGTCACCGGGCAAAAAGCCACCGGTGTCAATGTGACCGGTGAAAGTAACACCGTAACGCTAAGTGGCAACATGGTGGTCGATAAAGATCAGACTGCGGATAACGCCGCTGACTATTTCTGGGACCCATCAGTCGGCATTAACGTCGAGGGCAATAATAACAATGTCACCCTCGACGGCAGTTTAACCGTGATCAGTGACGGTGAATATGCAGGTTCAAAGTATGGCAATGCCAGTGGAACAGAAGAAGAGATTCAGGGGCTAAAAGTGAAGGGCGATGGTAACACCGTCACCCTGAACGAGGGTATTCATCTGGTCGGCGAAACCGATGCGATGACGGATACCGCCGCTGGCGATGAGATTGCCAACGGGCGCTATGGCTTCGCTTATGATTCTCCTGTTTCAGTCGATGGCCAGTCGACGTTGGTCCTGAACGGTGAATCCACCCTGAGCGGGGAATTTAAATCCGGAATATGGCGGTCCTTCTTCGATCTCACAAATGGTGCCTCTCTGATAATTGAAGACGGGGCAAGCTTTGTCACTGATGCAAACCCAATTGATAAGTCTCTGGAAGAGTCGACATTAATCACTGCCAACAATGGTTCATCCGTTGTCAATAAGGGGGCTATCGAGTCAACCAATATCTCTGTCGTGACGAGTTATAGTGATGGCACGCTGGTCAGTAACCAGGGTGAAATTACCCTTAACCGCGCAACTTCAACCTCAAGAGATCTATTTGCACTCTCTGGAACACTCACCGAGTTTGGCAGTACGGCCGTCAATGAGAGTGGTGCCGTGATAACTGGGAAAGTGGTTAACCAGGACAGCGTGGTGAACACTCCTGAATTCTATGGTGTCTACGCACAAACCACCTTCAATAATAAGGCGACTTCCGTTCAGGGAATGGTTGCTGCGGTTGACGGCAGCACGGTAGTGAATAATGGCACTATCGATATGGCCGGACGTGGCGCTGTCGGCATGGTCGGATTATACGATGGCGGTTATGCGGTCAATAATGGCACCATCACGACCGATGCGTTATGGGTCGACCCGAATGATACCACCACTCTGGCTTCAAATATTGGTACCCGGGCGATTGATTACTCAGTGGGTATGGGAGCTGGCAGTGACCATGACGCAAATTATGGCAAAACCGGCTCTTCCGCTCTCAATCAGGGTACCATTACTATTAATAATGCCGGTGCGGGCATGGCGGCCTATGGTAATAATACCGTGGTTAACCAGGGCACCATTAACCTCGAGAAGGATGAGAACTACGACCCAACGGCTCCGCTGGTTGGCATGGCGGTCTATGCGGGCGGTACTGCGATCAACGACACTACTGGCGTCATCAATATCAATGCTGAAAATGGTGTGGCCTTCTATTCCGACGGCAATGCCAACAACCGTATCATCAACAAAGGCCAGGTTATCCTTGGCGAAGGTGTACCAGACAGCGCCGATAACACTGACGACGATTTAGCGTCGATGGTTCTGGAAGGCACGCTGAGTGGAATTACCAGCATAACATCTTCTGGCTGGGTTGAGTCAGGCACGGTGGCGACCAATACGGGAACCCTCGAAGGCCCTGGAACTATTGATGTCGACGGCACGCTGGATAACCAGAGTGGAGCCAGCATCACTGCAGCTCTGAATATCGCTAACGGCACACTCACCAATGCCGGTGACATAAGCAGTACCATCCTGGCAACGGGTACCAGTACCCTAAATAACAGTGGGACAGTCGACAACGGCGTTAAGCTGCGTGACTCCAGCCGTATGACTAATACCGGCACAGTGACGCTGGGCAGCGCTGCGGATGCCGGTAACGCCAGCATGATGGAGATGAAAAACAACGCGGTATTTGAGAACGCGAGCACCGGCACGCTGCTGGTTGATAACAACAAAAACGCCATTCACCTCAATGACAACAGCACCCTGAAAAATAGCGGCACGATGGTGGTGTCC
>NZ_JBLFJW010000027.1:0-74049 GCF_047713085.1 Pantoea sp. sgz302252 | reverse complement strand
AGCGCGGTGGTCCCACCTGACCCCATGCCGAACTCAGAAGTGAAACGCCGTAGCGCCGATGGTAGTGTGGGGTCTCCCCATGTGAGAGTAGGGAACTGCCAGGCATCAAATTGAAAAACCTGAACAGCCTTCGGGGCAGTTCACTACTCGATGAGAGTAGGACAAAAGCGAATGCTTTTGAATGTTGCAAAGCAACAGCCCGAAGGGTGAGTCACAAAGTGACTCATAAACTGCCAGGCATCAAATTAAGAACGCAGTCACAGTAATGCTGTGAAGGGTTCGACAGTTAAAGCAGTAAGCCGGGGTGACAACCGGTAGCAGTAAGACAGTATTCGGTGGAGCGGTAGTTCAGTCGGTTAGAATACCTGCCTGTCACGCAGGGGGTCGCGGGTTCGAGTCCCGTCCGTTCCGCCACTTATTTAAATGTTAAGCCTGCTTTGTTGCGGGCTTAATCGTAAGCGTGATTTAGGGGCGTAGCTCAGTTGGTAGAGCACCGGTCTCCAAAACCGGGTGTCGCGAGTTCGAGTCTCTCCGCCCCTGCCATATTAAGAATCCTTTGCTTCGGCAAAGGATTTTTTTTCGTCTGTCGTTTACCAAACTGGCAGGCAACTCCTGCCAGAATACGCCACGTCAGGTTATTCCAACACCGTTGTTTTCAGGATCTCGCGGGTCTGAACTTGCTTATCGCTGTTTTGCAGCCAGATTGCATACAGCGGCCTGGAAAGAGTGGCGCTGTCAGACACGGTATGAAGGCCACCTCTCTCTTTTGCCCAGTTCATGGGCAACCAGGTACATCCCTCTAAAGGTTTGAGCTGTTGGCGAGCCAGTTCAGCCGAGCTGGTTGTGAGCACAGGGATATCGTCTGAAGCAATTAACCCTGTCTCATGTTGTTGAAAATCAGGGCCCCATTCCAGACGAAGATAGTTCAGGTCTGCTTTCGTTTGTGAGGGGGCGGCACAGTAAAGGGCGAGCGTAAAGTGCCCCAATAACTGACTGCTGAATTCATCCATTTTGGGCGCTTCAGTGGTGATCAGAAGATCCAGTTGGCGCTCGTGAAGTTGTTTTACTAACGACTGCCGCTGCGCGATCCTGGCCTCAAACTGAAGTGTGCCGTGCAAAGGGTAAAGTCGCCCCAGCCAGCTATTCAGCATGCACTCCCACAGCGACGCACTGGCACCAATAGAAAACTCATTATGCCGTGATGTGCTGGCCACTTCCTTACGGGCCGTTTGCCAGGTGTTCATCAGTGTTTCGGCGTAGGGAAGAAGTTTCTCACCTGCCGGCGTAAGTCGGATGTTATTACGATGGCGGGTGAATAAATTTACGCCAAGCTGGTTCTCAAGCTGACGAATACGAAAGCTGACAGCCGACTGCGTCAGGTACAAAGCCTCTGCTGCGCGGCCGAAGTGACGAGTACGGCTCACTTCGAGGAAAGTTTTTAGCAATTCCGTATCCACAACCTTCTCCACAAAATTATTTGTCGTGTTGATTTAAATGTTTTGTTTGACGCTCTGTCAAGCGTAACTAATACTCCGCGCCATAAATAGCTCAGCCAAAGAATCAGGAGCGTGTAGGATGGCGGAAAGCTTTACGACGACTAATCGTTTTTTCGACAATAAAAATTATCCGCGTGGATTCTCTCGTCATGGTGATTTCACCATTAAAGAAGCCCAACTGCTGGAACGTCACGGTTATGCGTTTAATGAGCTGGATCTGGGTAAACGTGAGCCTGCAACCGAAGACGAAAAACAGTTTGTGGCGGTATGCCGCGGTGAACGTGAGCCAGTAACAGAAATTGAGCGTGTGTGGATTAAGTACATGGCACGCATCAAGCGTCCGAAGCGTTTTCATACGCTGTCGGGCGGGAAACCGCAGGCTGAAGGTGCAGAAGACTACACCGAAAGCGATGATTGATGAGAAAGGGGCGAAAGCCCTTTGAGACTGATGACAAACCTCTAACGAATGAAGTTTTGTCATGGGTGGCAGAACAAAAAATAAGGAAAATCAATTCATTGATTTTCGGCAGCTCACCACAAAGAAGGAAAAACCACGCTTTTTCCTTCTTTGTCAGCAATCTGAAAGGGGCGAAAGCCCCTTTTTTACGCCATCATTTTCTGTAAATGAATAAGCAGCCTTTCGATAGCGCGATAGCCAAGCGCTTCCTGAAGATGTTCTCTTTTGATGTGCTCACTTTCCGCAAGATCGGCGATGGTGCGTGACACCTTAATCAGCCGTTGCCAGGCGCGGATAGAAAGCCCCATTTTAGTTAAAGCCTGTTCCAGCCAGCTTGCATCCTCGTCCCGTAGTGCACACCTGAGCCTGATTTCGTTACTTTCCAGCAGTGCGTTGAGTTTACCTTGTCGCATGAACTGCCTGTGTTGAGCCGCAACGACACGTTGTTTGATAAGTTGACTGCTTTCACCTGATTCTGGCGGTTGAGTCAGTAGCCCTGGGGGCGGCAGTGGGATTTCAAGAGACAGATCGAAGCGATCGAGAAAAGGACCGGAAAGTCTTCCCAGATAGCGCAGAACCTGATCAGGTGAACTGCGATTATGATTGCCCTGGTAGTGCCCGGTGGGACTAGGATTCATTGCCGCTATCAGTTGAAAGCGGGCGGGATAGGTAATTTTGGCTCGCGTTCGTGAGATGTGAATTTGCCCTGATTCGATCGGCTCACGCAGTGCGTCCAGCACGCGGCGCTCAAATTCAGGCAGTTCATCGAGGAACAGAATGCCGTTATGCGCTAAAGATATTTCCCCGGGGGCGGGAATAGAACCTCCGCCAACCATTGCCGTCAGTGATGCACTGTGATGAGGCGAGCGGAATGGCCGCTTACGCCACTGTTTTTGCATATGGGTTGCATTGACCAGGCTGAATATAGCCGCACTCTCCAGGGCCTCCTGCGTGCTCAGGGAAGGTAATATGCCGGGTAAACGGCTGGCCAGCATGGTTTTTCCTGTCCCAGGCGGGCCGATAAGCAGCAGATTGTGTCCACCCGCAGCGGTTATCTCTAGCGCTCTCTTTCCTTGCTGCTGCCCCAGCACGTCGCTGATATCTGCGTCCTGAAATTCTTCTGTCTCAGGTTCTGCCTGTGGATGCTCTAATTCAAACCGCCCCTCAAGAAAAGCACAAACCTCCTGAAGATGGTTGGCAATAAAACAGTCTGTTCCGCCAATCAGCCCGACCTCAGCGGAATTCTCCGCGGCCAGCACAATCTGCCGGCCAGCCTTATGCGACTCCATGGCACCAGAAATAGCGCCTGTTACCCCACGTAAGGCACCTGTAAGCGCCAGTTCGCCGATTAGCTCATATTGACTCAACTTATTGGTTTGAAGCTGCTCAGAGGCCGCCAGAAGCGCGATAGCGATAGGCAAATCATATCGCCCACCCTCTTTTGGCAAGTCTGCAGGGGCCAGGTTGATGGTGATTTTCTTTGCCGGAAATTCATAGCCGCTGTTGATGATTGCACTTCTGACCCGATCCCTGGCCTCTTTCACTGTGGTTTCCGGCAGCCCGACCATCGTTAAACCGGGCAGCCCGTTACTGATATGCACTTCTACGGTGATAAGCGGAGCATGCACCCCTAACGCTGCACGCGTGTATACAATCGACAATGCCATAGTGTCTCCTTTCACCGGCAGTATCCCGCATTGCCCTTCTTCAACAATGCGCTCATTGCGCACGTTGCGATCCTTTTCCATGAAATATTGCGATTTTTGCAGCTAATTGCGGAAAGTTAGAAGCCAGATCGAAAATTTATTTAAGGTGTGTGAAGGGATTAAAGGGTGAAAAGTTTTCATCTCGATTATTTCTTATAAAAAACAATCATTTTTATCGAAATTGTTAGCATAGTCATGAAGTGGGTCATAAAAAAATCTTGTGTTTGTCTTCGTGTCTGTGGTAACTCTTTAGGTATTCCTTCGAACAAGAAGCCAGAAAGTACAGAAAATGAAAGCCCTTCTACGAGTGATTAGCCTGGTCGTGATTAGCGTGGTGGTGATTATTATCCCACCGTGCGGGGCTGCACTTGGACGAGGAAAGGCTTAAGAATCAAGCCTTAACGAACTAAGACCCCCGCACCGAAAGGTCCGGGGGTTTTTTTATGACTCAGAATCAGCAAAGCGGAGCAGAGTATGATGAGTAGCATAAAATTCTGTTTCTCGCGATTAGCGGCGGGGATGTAACTATGAATGGGGCTCAGTGGGTGGTACATGCGTTGCGAGCGCAGGGAGTCGAGACCGTATTCGGCTATCCGGGTGGCGCAATTATGCCGATTTACGATGCGTTGTATGACGGCGGCGTGGAACACCTACTGTGTCGCCACGAGCAAGGCGCAGCGATGGCGGCGATCGGTTTCGCCCGGGCAACCGGAAAAACCGGGGTCTGCATGGCGACTTCAGGGCCAGGAGCCACCAACCTGATAACCGGTCTTGCTGATGCGCTGCTCGATTCGGTGCCGGTGGTTGCCATCACCGGGCAGGTCGCCTCACCGTTTATCGGTACCGATGCTTTCCAGGAAGTTGATGTGTTGGGCTTATCGTTGGCCTGCACTAAGCACAGCTTTCTGGTTCAGTCACTGGAAGAGCTGCCGCGAGTCATGGCTGAAGCGTTTGAGATAGCAAATTCAGGCCGCCCCGGCCCCGTTTTGGTTGATATCCCGAAAGATATTCAGGTCGCCAGCGCCGATCTGGAACCGCATTTCTCCACCGTCGAAGATGAAAACAATTTCCCGCACGCCGACGTTGCTCAGGCTCGTCAGATGATCGCCCAGGCCAGTAAGCCAATGCTGTATGTCGGCGGTGGCGTAGGAATGGCACAGGCTGTTCCGGCATTACGTGAGTTTATTGCCGTCACGCAGATGCCTGTTACCTGCACGCTGAAAGGGCTCGGCGCCGTAGAGGCAGATTACCCGTACTATCTGGCGATGCTCGGCATGCACGGAACCAAGGCGGCGAATCTCGCCGTTCAGGAATGCGATTTGCTGATAGCCGTCGGCGCTCGTTTTGACGATCGCGTGACCGGCAAACTGAACACATTTGCTCCACACGCCAAAGTCATTCACATGGATATCGATCTGGCGGAGCTGAATAAACTGCGTCAGGCCCATGTCGGTTTGCAGGGGGAGTTAAACGCCCTGTTACCTGCCCTGCAACAGACGCTGGATATCAATGACTGGCGCCAGCATGCAGCAGATTTACGGGCAGAGTATGAATGGCATTACGACCATCCTGGCGAAGCCATTTACGCGCCGCTGTTGCTCAAACAGCTCTCCGATCGCAAACCGGCAGACAGTGTTGTCACCACCGACGTCGGTCAGCACCAAATGTGGTCGGCGCAGCACATGACTTACACTCGCCCGGAAAACTTCATCACTTCCAGCGGCCTTGGCACGATGGGTTTCGGCTTGCCAGCTGCCGTAGGTGCGCAGGTGGCGCGCCCGGAAGACACCGTTATCTGTATCTCCGGTGACGGCTCTTTCATGATGAACGTGCAGGAGCTTGGCACCGTGAAACGCAAGCAGCTGCCGGTGAAAATCGTTCTGCTGGATAACCAGCGCTTAGGGATGGTTCGTCAGTGGCAACAGCTCTTTTTCCAGGAGCGTTACAGCGAAACCACGCTCACCGATAACCCCGATTTCCTCATGCTGGCCAATGCATTTGGCATCCCTGGCCAGCACATCACCCGTAAAGACCAGGTTGAAGCGGCGCTCGATACTCTGCTGAACAGCAAAGGGCCTTACCTGCTTCATGTCTCAATCGACGAACTTGAAAACGTCTGGCCACTGGTTCCCCCGGGCGCCAGTAATGCTGAAATGCTGGAGAAATTATCATGATGCACCATCAGGTCGCCGTGCAGGCCCGCTTCAACCCTGAAACGTTAGAACGTGTTTTGCGTGTGGTACGCCATCGTGGTTTCCAGATTTGTGCCATGAATATGGAAACGGGCAGTGACGCGCAGAACATAAATATCGAATTGACCGTTGCCAGTCTTCGCCCTGTCGAATTACTGTTTAGCCAGTTAAGCAAACTGGTGGATGTTGCTCACGTCGACATCCAGCAACGAAAAACATCATCACAACAAATCCGCGCCTGAGCGCAAAAGGAAGAACAATGACGACGAAAAAAGCTGATTACATCTGGTTCAACGGTGAGATGGTTCCGTGGGGTGAGGCGAAGGTACACGTGATGTCTCACGCGCTGCACTACGGCACTTCCGTGTTCGAAGGCATCCGCTGCTACGACTCTCACAAAGGCCCGGTGGTGTTCCGTCATCGTGAACACATGCAGCGTTTGCATGACTCAGCCAAAATCTACCGTTTCCCGGTTTCCCAGAGCGTTGATGAACTGATGGAAGCCTGCCGTGCGGTTATCCGCAAAAACAGCCTGACCAGCGCTTACATCCGTCCTCTGGTATTTGTTGGCGATGTTGGTATGGGCGTGAACCCGCCCGCGGGCTACACCACCGACGTTATCATCGCGGCGTTCCCGTGGGGCGCATACCTCGGCGCAGAAGCGCTGGATCAGGGCATTGACGCGATGGTCTCCTCCTGGAATCGCGTAGCACCCAACACCATCCCAACGGCCGCAAAAGCCGGGGGTAACTATCTCTCCTCATTGCTGGTAGGCAGCGAAGCACGTCGTCATGGTTATCAGGAAGGGATTGCGCTGGATGTGAACGGCTATATCTCCGAAGGAGCGGGAGAAAACCTGTTTGAAGTGAAAGATGGCATTCTGTTCACTCCACCATTCACCTCTTCCGCACTGCCGGGTATCACCCGTGATGCCATCATCAAGCTGGCGAAAGACCTCAACATCGAAGTCCGTGAGCAGGTTCTGTCGCGCGAATCCCTCTACCTGGCAGATGAAGTGTTCATGTCCGGTACCGCGGCAGAAATTACCCCGGTTCGCAGCGTTGATGGCATTCAGGTCGGTGAAGGCCGCTGTGGCCCGGTTACCAAACGCATTCAGCAAGCCTTCTTTGGCCTCTTCACCGGGGAAACCGAAGACAAGTACGGCTGGCTGGATCAGGTTAATCCATAAGCATAAATTCGGGACGGCACGCACCGTCCCGCTAAACAGTCAGACGGGAGTAAACAGAGCATGCCTAAGTACCGTTCCGCCACTACCACCCACGGCCGAAATATGGCGGGTGCCCGCGCGCTGTGGCGTGCCACCGGAATGACCGATGCCGATTTCGGCAAACCGATTATTGCCGTCGTGAACTCGTTTACCCAGTTCGTGCCGGGTCACGTCCATCTGCGCGACCTGGGTAAACTGGTTGCAGAGCAAATCGAAGCCGCCGGTGGCGTCGCGAAAGAGTTCAACACCATCGCCGTTGATGACGGTATCGCGATGGGCCACGGGGGCATGTTGTATTCGCTGCCATCGCGTGAACTGATCGCTGATTCCGTGGAGTACATGGTCAACGCACACTGCGCCGACGCCATGGTGTGTATCTCCAACTGCGACAAAATCACCCCGGGGATGCTGATGGCCTCTCTGCGCCTCAACATTCCGGTTATCTTCGTTTCCGGCGGCCCGATGGAAGCCGGGAAAACTAAACTCTCCGATCAAATCATCAAGCTGGATCTGGTTGACGCGATGATTCAGGGCGCTGACCCAAAAGTCTCCGACGAGCAAAGCGATCAGATTGAACGTTCCGCGTGCCCGACCTGTGGCTCCTGTTCCGGGATGTTCACCGCCAACTCGATGAACTGCCTGACCGAAGCGCTGGGCCTGTCTCAGCCAGGAAACGGCTCTCTGCTGGCAACTCACTCCGATCGTAAACAGCTGTTCCTCAATGCCGGCACGCGCATCGTAGAACTGACCAAGCGTTACTACGAGCAGGATGATGCCAGCGCACTGCCACGCAATATCGCCAACAAGTCCGCGTTTGAAAACGCCATGACGCTGGATATCGCGATGGGCGGTTCTACCAACACCGTTCTGCACCTGCTGGCGGCAGCGCAGGAAGCTGAAATCGACTTCACCATGAGCGACATCGACAAGCTTTCCCGCAAGGTTCCGCAGCTTTGTAAGGTTGCGCCAAGCACGCAGAAATATCACATGGAAGACGTTCACCGTGCAGGTGGCGTGCTCGGTATTCTGGGCGAACTGGATCGTGCCGGGCTGCTGAACCGCGACGTGAAAAACGTGCTGGGTCTGTCTCTGCCACAAACGCTCGACCAGTACGACGTGATGCTGACCAAAGACGATGCAGTGAAAAGCATGTTTCGTGCTGGCCCGGCTGGGATTCGTACCACTCAGGCATTCTCGCAGAGCTGCCGTTGGGACACGCTGGATGATGACCGTGCCGAAGGCTGTATCCGCTCTCTGGAAAATGCCTACAGCAAAGACGGCGGCCTGGCTGTGCTGTACGGTAACTTCGCGGAAAACGGTTGTATCGTTAAAACCGCCGGTGTGGATGACAGCATCCTGAAATTTACCGGCCCGGCAAAAGTGTACGAAAGCCAGGACGATGCCGTTGAAGCCATTCTTGGCGGCAAAGTTGTCGCGGGCGACGTGGTCGTGATTCGTTACGAAGGGCCGAAAGGCGGGCCTGGCATGCAGGAAATGCTTTATCCAACCACCTTCCTGAAATCCATGGGCCTCGGTAAAGCCTGTGCGCTGGTCACGGATGGACGCTTCTCTGGCGGGACATCCGGTCTTTCCATCGGCCACGTTTCTCCGGAAGCGGCCAGTGGCGGCAACATCGCCATCATTGAAGACGGCGACCTGATCGACATCGACATCCCGAACCGCGGCATCCAGTTGAAACTGAGCGACCAGGAAATTGCTGCGCGTCGCGAAGCCCAGGAAGCCCGGGGTGACAAAGCCTGGACGCCACGCGATCGTCAACGCGAGGTTTCTTTTGCGCTGCGCGCTTATGCCAGCCTCGCGACCAGTGCCGATAAAGGCGCAGTACGCGACAAATCTAAGCTCGGGGGTTAATCATGGCCGAGTCCCAACCGCTATCCGCCGCCCCCGAGGGGGCGGAATATCTCAGGGCAGTCCTGCGCGCGCCAGTCTATGAGGCTGTCCAGGTCACGCCGTTGCAGAAGATGGACAAGCTCTCGTCGCGTCTCGATAACGTGATTCTGGTGAAACGTGAAGACCGGCAGCCGGTGCACAGCTTCAAGTTGCGCGGGGCTTACGCGATGATGGCGGGCCTGACGGAAGAGCAGAAATCTCGTGGGGTGATTACTGCATCCGCAGGCAACCATGCGCAAGGGGTGGCGTTTTCGTCCGCTCGTCTGGGTCTGAAAGCGCTCATCGTGATGCCAGTGGCAACGGCAGATATCAAAGTCGATGCGGTACGGGGATTCGGCGGTGAAGTGTTGCTGCACGGTGCGAACTTCGATGAAGCGAAAGCCAAAGCGATTGAGTTAGCCGAACAGCAGGGCTTTACCTGGGTGCCCCCGTTCGATCATCCAATGGTGATCGCCGGGCAAGGCACGCTGGCGCTGGAATTGCTGCAACAGGATGCGCATCTCGATCGCGTGTTTGTGCCCGTTGGCGGCGGTGGTTTAGCAGCAGGCGTGGCGGTGTTAATCAAGCAGCTGATGCCGCAAATCAAAGTGATTGCGGTTGAAGCCGAAGATTCAGCCTGCCTGAAGGCAGCGCTGGATGCAGGCCATCCGGTAGATTTACCGCGCGTAGGCTTGTTTGCTGAAGGCGTGGCAGTAAAACGCATCGGTGATGAGACATTCCGTCTGTGCCAGGAATACCTCGACGATATTATTACCGTGGACAGCGATGCCATCTGCGCGGCGATGAAAGACCTGTTCGAAGACGTGCGTGCAGTGGCTGAACCGTCTGGTGCCTTAGCACTGGCGGGGATGAAGAAATATATCGCGCAGCACAACATTCGCGGCGAGCGTCTGGCGCACGTGCTTTCCGGCGCTAACGTTAACTTCCACGGTTTGCGTTATGTCTCGGAACGCTGTGAACTGGGCGAGCAGCGAGAAGCGCTGCTGGCGGTCACGATCCCGGAAGAGAAGGGCAGCTTCCTGAAGTTCTGCCAGCTGCTGGGTGGTCGTTCAGTGACTGAGTTCAACTACCGTTTTGCCGATGCCAAAGACGCCTGTATTTTCGTGGGCGTGCGGATCAGTCGCGGGCTGGAGGAGCGTAAAGAGATCCTCAAGCTGCTGCATGACGGTGGCTACAGCGTGGTCGATCTTTCCGATGATGAAATGGCGAAGCTGCATGTTCGCTACATGGTCGGCGGGCGTCCATCGAAGCCCTTGCAGGAGCGTCTTTACAGCTTTGAGTTTCCGGAATCACCGGGTGCCTTGCTCAAGTTCCTCTACACCCTGGGCACGCACTGGAACATTTCGCTGTTCCACTACCGCAGCCACGGCACCGACTATGGTCGCGTACTGGCCGCATTTGAACTGGGCGAGCACGAGCCAGATTTCGAAATACGTCTGAATGAACTGGGCTATGAGTGTCACGACGAAACCCATAACCCGGCGTTCCGCTTCTTCCTGGCAGGTTAACGTGTGTTAAACAGGGGATGATCGATGAGGATTATCCCCTGTCATCTTACTTTTTCCTCTCTGTTATATTTTCCCGCATGGCCTGTTTTTTCTGCCAGCAGATCTCTACGACAAAAATGTGATGTCATTCATAATAAAACGCTCACCGCGTTGCGCCACACTGCGCACATCTTTTGGGGGCAATACTTGTCGCTCAACCAGAAGGTCTGAATTAATATTGTCCTTAGTTAATTCTTAGCGCTTAGAGGGGATATTCGGATGTGTGCGAATATAATTGATGCCGCAAATGAAAATGCGCAAGGGCGTGAATATTTTCTGCCTCAGCTCACATTTCTTGATAAGCATTACGCCAACGCCATGGATTATTTTTCTTCAATATTTTTGCTCCTGAAAGAACAGGGTTTTGTGCGCGGCTCTTTTCTTGAAGCGATCGCCGCACGTGAAAAAGCATACCCCACCGGTTTACCCACGGTGCCGGTGGCGATAGCCCTTCCACATACCGATCCCCAGCATGTGATCCGCCCCTTTATCTCCGTGACGCGCCTGTCGCAGCCCCTTGCCTGGCATGAAATGGGTAATGACGAGAAAACGCTTTACGTCCACTTTATTGTCTTACTTGGTTTTGTTGACCATAGCAGCCATCTGTCGGCACTGCAAAAACTGATGGATTGCCTTGCAGATGAAGAGGTGATCCAGGTGCTATGTGAAAAAGAAGATGTAGATACCTTTCTTTGTACCCTCACATCAAGACTGCAATTAGATAAGGATTGATAAGATGAAAAAAGTCATTGTTGCCTGTGGAAGCGGCGTTGCGACGTCGCAAACCGTTGCCAGTAAGGTTTCCCGTTTATTAAATGAACGGAATCAGTCGCACATTAAAATTGAAGTTATCGACCTGAAATCTCTCGATAGCCATATTAAGGACAGTGCCGCCTATATCGCAATAACGAAGGTCGATAAGGCATATCCTATTCCTGTAATTAACGGTATCGCCTTTCTGACCGGTATGGGCATGGAGCAAGAATTACAAAAGGTCATTGATGCCTGTAAATAAGGTGTAGCTCTTTAATCCGTATAATTATTTTAGTGGAGAAGTGCTATGGACTTTCTTGGTGTAGTCATAAATTACATTCTGAATTTAGGCGCGCCGGTTTTTGTGCCCACAATTATGCTATTAGCTGGATTGATGGTACGAATGAAATTCCGCGATGCGGCTTCGGCGGCAATCACGCTCGGCGTAGCGTTTGTCGGGATGAGCATGCTGATTGGCTTTATGGTGGATGCTATCGGTGTCGCTGCGCAGACCATGATGCAGCGGACTGGCCTTGAGCTGAGTATTGTGGATGCTGGCTGGACGACAATGGCGAACATTTCCTGGGCGTGGCCTTACGCGTTTATCATGTTCCCGCTTCAGGTTGGTGTAAATATCGTGATGCTGATGTTGAACAAAACCGATACGTTCAACGCCGACCTTTGGAATGTCTGGGGAAAAATCTTTACTGCATTTATCGTCGTTAGCGTGACGACGCCGTTATTTGGCCCTGTATGGAGTCTGGCGGTGGCGTTTCTCATTGCGGTATTCCAGATAATTATGGAGCTTAACGCGGGCGATATTCATCAACATCGCATTGAAAAGCTGACGGGGATTCCTGGTGTGACCTGCACGCATCGCATGGTGTTCTTTGGTGCCATTTACCATCCTTTTGATTTGCTGCTACGAAAAATTCCCGTCTGCAATAAACCGATGGATGCCACAGCGCTACGAGCCAAAGTCGGGGTATTTGCTGAAAATCATGTGATTGGCTTTATTCTCGGGATTCTGTTTGGCGTCATTGCCGGTTATAGCGTGGCAAAAACGCTGATGTTAGGCGTGCAGGCAGCAACCGCGCTGGTGTTGTTCCCGATGATCTCAAAGCTGTTTATGCAAGCGTTATCGCCCATTTCAGAGGCCATCAGTGATTACATGAACAAGCGGTTCTCTGGACGTAAATTGTTCGTGGGGATAGATTGGCCGTTCATGGGAGGCGCCAGTGAAATCTGGTTTGCCATCATTGTCGCCATTCCATTCACTCTGCTATGGGCATTGATCCTGCCGGGAAATAAAATTTTACCGTTTGCCGGGATCATTAATATTGGACTGGTTGTACCTGCGTATCTCGTGACCCGCGGAAACACATTAAGGATGGTGATTTTGAGTATTCTGGGCGTGCCCTTCTTTTTGTTCGTGGGCACGCAGTTTGCGCCAATCATCACAGAACTGGGTCTGGCGACTAAAGCGATTACCATACCTTCCGGGCAGTTGATTTCTAACACATCCATTGACGCACCGGTCTTTACCTACGCCTTCTCATTCTTATTCAAGTTCCTTGAGGGCAATGTTGTTCCGCTGCTGTTCGCGATTTATTGGGCATGCGGCTACTTCTTCTACTCCCGTGAATTGCGCCGCGAAAGCAGCCTGGCGCTACAGGAAGCTGGACCGCAGCAGAACGCTCAGCAAGCGTAATGCTGAAATCGGTGTTCATCTCTGGCGGTAGGCTCCGCCGCCAGATTTTTCATCGCAGGAGGGTCGATATGGCTATGGATAAACGTGTGGTCGCAGTCCTGGATGCGATTGTGAACGACCCCAGCATGACGGGGACGAAGCTCGAAGAGCAGTTTTGCCTGACGCGCAAGCAGCTGAGCTATACGTTGAAAAAGGTGAATGACTATCTGGAATCGCACCACTTCGATCGTATCAATCGCCTGAAAACAGGAAAGCTGCACATCCCACGCCATGTTCTGGAACATTTTCGCCAGAACCAGACTGCTGAAACGGAGCAGCGTTACCTTTTCTCGGAAGGGGAACGCGGGCAGATGATTATCTTCATGCTACTGACGCGTAGCGAAAAATTGTCACTGCTGCACTTGTCGTCATCGCTGGGAGTGAGCCAGAACACCATTATTAACGACCTGAAAAAAGTACGTAGCGAGGTCATCAAACACGGGTTAGAAATCAACTATGACCGGGGCAATGGCTACCATATTCTTGGCGAGGAGCTCGAGAAGCGCTATTTGCTATTAAGTTGCCTGCGCCAGGTACTTGAAATTCCAGTGGCGAAAAATATCATTAGTCAATATAACAATGTGATGAGTGAACATCTGGAAACGGTCGGTAATATTTTTAGTGAAATTGAAAAATGCTTTAAAATTCAATTTACCGATCGTCAGCTCCAGGAGCTTATTTATTTTATCTGTTTTGTTCTGCACCGTATTGAATCGGGTAAAAATCTGGTCACTATTCCTGACAGTTACGCCGATATTACCCGCAGCAGAGAATTCACGCTGATGCAAGGCGTTATCAGTAAAATCAATATCAACAGTGAGAATGAACTGATTTTCCTGACAGCACTGATCCAGAGCTCCAACATTCAGAGTATCGCCGATAAATATTTCCATCTCGATACTCTTTTGCTGGAAAGCGTCGTGGCCGTTGTCGATAGTTTTGAAACGATAAGCTGCGTCACGATTAAAGAAAAAAATGAGCTGATTGAAAAAATCTACCAGCACTGGAAACCGGCCTACTACCGCATTCGCTATCATCTGGCCAACACCAGCAGCGTCTATGATCTGGTGGTCAAAGAGTTTAGCCACCTGCATGAAATGGTGCGCCGTGCAGTGGTACCTTTTGAAACCCTTTTGCACTGTGAAATCCCGGATGAAGAAATGGCATTCCTGACGGTGCTCTTCGGCGGCTGGTTGACGCGAGAAGGGGTTATCCATCAGATAAAACTGCAGAAAACGGCAGTGGTGGTGTGCGAAAACAGCGCCACCATTTCAACCTATTTATACCTGACGCTGCAGGTGTTATTCCCGGAGCTGCACTTCACGCAGATGCTGTCCCGTCGCGAGTTTGAGCGCTATACCGGGCATTATGACGTCGTCTTTGCGACCACCCATCTGAATACCAGCAAGATGGTGTTTGTGGTCAATCCGTCGATCGGCAGCCTTCATAAAAGCGCTTTCCGTAACCACGTCATCAGCGCGCTTCAGGGCGTGGATCCGAATATAATCCAGATTGAGCAGCTGCTGCTGATCTTCGAGCGCTTTGGCAACATCATCGACCACAAAGGGCTGCAGCGAGCGCTTGCCAGTTATATCTATGCGGAAAATGGCGCTGCCAGTTCGGTGGGTAGCTTCGAGCCGCCAGCCCCCTCGCTGATTGACTTGCTTGGGGAAGCGCACGTCCGGTTTGCCGCTGAAGTGCCCGGTTGCTGGCGGCAAGCGATTACCCGGGCGTCGGCTTCACTGTTGCAAAGCGGGGTGATTGAACCGCGCTACGTGCAAATGATGCTGAACAAAATTGCCGAAGAGCATCCCTATATTATGCTGGCGGATGGGGTCATTATCTCCCATGCGGGTGTGGATGATGGCGCCCTGAATACGGGAATGGCGTTGTTACGGCTGCCCTATAAGATTGCTTTCGCTGATTATATGCAGGCCGATATTATTATCGTCCTTGCCACCCATAACCCACAAAAACACTTAAAGGCATTGGCCCAATTAAATGAGTTTCTTGAGTTCTATGACGGTGCAGATTTTATTCGTCGGGCGCGGGATGAATCCGCACTAATAAACGAAATTACCCGCCGCCTTTAATTATTAATCTAAATGCGTTGTCGCTCATACGCTGCAACGTTACTTCACGGCAATCACTGTCGCGACCGCGTTCGTCCTTACCACCGGATACAGGATAAATATTATGTTAGAGATTCAGAAAAAACACGTCGTTGAAATGGCCAGAACCGCCCAGCAGTGGGGGCTGTGTAAACATAAAGCGGGTAATTCCAGCGTACGGGATAAAGAAACCGGGCTTATTCTGGTGACCCCGACCACCATCGACAAAATGCATTTAACGCCACGGGACATTGTGGTGATGGACGTTGAAGCTAACGTTATCGAAAGCGAAGCTGGCCTGCGTCCAACCAGTGAATGCCTGATGCACATTGAGATTTATAAAGCGCGCCCGGATATTTTTGCCATCTCTCACACCCACTCACTCTATGCCACCTCGTTTGCCGTGCTGAATAAACCGATCCCGGCGGTGGTTTATGAGTGTGCGATCCTCAACCTGAAAGATGGCGTGATTCCTGTTGCACCGTATGGCCGCCCCGGCACGCCAGCGCTGTCGGAGAGCGTTATCGAACCGATTAAACGCGCTGATGCCATCCTGATGGAAAAACATGGCGCAATTGGTGTGGATAAAGACCCGTATGAAGCAGTTCTGAAATCCGCCTACCTCGAAGAGATGGCGCAGATTTACTACCACGCGCTGGTGATCAATGGCGGTCAAGAGCCGGAGACCTTTACGCCGGAAGAGCTGCAGCGCTGGGAATATCCCTCACAGATTAAGTTCGCCCGCTAATTCCTCAACGCCCCGCTCGATTGGGCGGGTATTCATGGAGAGAACGCATGAAAAAATTTATCAATCAGGCGGAGGATTTTATCCCGGAGATGCTCGAAGGCATCTATCTGGCTCACCCCGACCGCTTTCGCTTCGTCAATGATGACCTGCACTGCTTAGCCACTGCGCGTCCGGTACCCGGGAAAGTAGGGATAGTCACCGGTGGCGGTTCAGGTCACCTGCCGCTGTTCCTGGGGTATGTGGGTGAGGGGATGCTTGACGGCTGCGCCATCGGTGATGTGTTTCAGTCGCCGTCGCCGGAGCAAATTCTGGCGGTCACGCAGGCCGTCGATAGCGGCGCTGGCGTGCTGTATCTCTACGGCAACTACAATGGCGACATTTTCAATTTCGACATGGCGGCAGAAATGGCCGACATGGAAAGCGACATTCGTACCTGCACCGTGGTCGCCGCCGACGACTCGGCTGGTGCTGTCCCGGGTGATAGCGTGGCGACAAGGCGTGGGGTGGCCGGGATTTTCTTCGTCTACAAATGCGCTGGAGCAGCGGCCGCGAGAATGGATGACCTGGTCACAGTACAGCGCATTGCCCAGAAAGCGGGCGACCGCGTACGTACTCTTGGCGTAGCGCTATCGCCCTGCATTGTGCCGCGGATCGGCAAACCGGGTTTCCACATGGGTGACAGCGAAATGGAAATTGGTATGGGGATCCACGGTGAAAGCGGAATTCGTCGCGGTCCGCAGTTGAGCGCGGAACAGATTGCCGAAGAGATGATGTCCTGGCTTCTGGCGGACTCGCCCTGTCAGCAGGGAGATGAAGTGGCGGTGCTGATTAACGGTCTTGGCGCCACGCCGCTGGAAGAACTGTACCTGATGTATCGCCACGTGCAGCAGATTCTGGCGGAGAGCAACATTCGCGTTTTCCGCGTGTGGGTGGGCGAGTTCGCGACGGCGATGGAGATGACCGGCATGTCGATTAGCCTGATGCCGGTGGACAGTGAGCTGAAAGCGTTGCTCAATGCCAGCGCTGATACGCCCATGTTCCGTCAGTTTCCCGCTTAAGGAGGCACTATGACGCTGGATGCACAGAAACTGCGTCCGCTCTTTGCCGAATGGGCACATGTGATGCTAGGCAATAAGCAGGTGCTGACTGAACTGGATAGCGTGGTGGGCGACGGCGATCTGGGTCTGACCATGAGCGATGGTTTTACTGCGGCGAGCGATGCGGTAGAGCAGAGTGACGAGCGCGATCTTGGGCGCTTTTTTTATCTCGCAGGCAAAGCGATGGCATCAGCGGTCCCCTCCACCATGGGCACGCTGATGGCTTCCGGGCTGATGCAGGCGGGGAAGATTTTTAAGGGGCGCGAGACATTCACCGCGGATGATGCAGGCGCATTTTTTCAGGCCTGGTATGACGGCGTCCAGCAACGCGGCAAGGCGCAGCCCGGTGAAAAGACGTTTCTTGATGGTATGGCACCTGCGCTGGTGGTGTTCAAAACGCCGACGGCGACACCAGTTGATCAGGCCCGGGAAGCTTTATTTCAGGCGCAGTGGGGCGTACAGCAGACGACAACAATGGTGGCGAAACATGGGCGAGCTGCTATCCACGGCGAACGCTCACGGACGTTTGTTGACCCTGGCGCGATGGTCGCCCAGCTCTTAACTCAGGGTTATTACAATTTTATTCAGGCTATGTGCCCGGCTGATGAGCCGTGAGAAAGGAACCGCGAATATGTTGAAAGAGGTCGTTAGGATCAGCAATCAGCACGGTATTCACGCTCGACCAGCAGGTGTGCTGGCAAAAGCGTGTGCCCAGTATCAGTCTCGGATCGAGATGATCTACGAGGGTAAGGTTATCAAAGGTAAAAGCATCATGAGTATTTTAGGTGCGGGGATCAAAGGCAAAGGATCGCTTGAGATCATCTGCAGCGGCAGCGATGAGCAAGAGGCGATGACAAAGCTGAAGGTGTTGTTTGCTGAGGGTTTTGGTTTTGACTAACCCTTAGGTGACGCCTGCAGGGTGCGGATCAGATAAGCAAAACCGCTATCCGACATTCTGCTCTGGCGATGATGGACATCTTTCAGACAATAAAAAACCCGGTGAGCAAACGACATCGGGTTTTTTAT
Source organism: Pantoea sp. sgz302252 (assembly GCF_047713085.1). NCBI lineage: Bacteria > Pseudomonadati > Pseudomonadota > Gammaproteobacteria > Enterobacterales > Erwiniaceae > Pantoea > Pantoea sp. sgz302252. The sequence continues at coordinate 56,027 of NZ_JBLFJW010000027.1, read as the reverse complement.
TGCTTGAGCTTTATGCCTGGTTCGCAAACTCATGCATAAACTGCAGGATCAGCGCCATAGAAACCGCGCCCGGGTCGCAATGGCCGATCGCCCGTTCTCCGAGATTTTTCGCACGGCCAAACCGTGCCACCATTATGCTGGTGCCTTCTGCACCGGCCATCGCAGCCTGGGCGCAATGCGCCAGGGCTTCCGGCAGCGGCAACGCAACGTCCTCTTTGGCCTGCAAAGCGGCGGCGGCCAGCGCATCGACCATGGTTTTATCGCCAGGCTCGGCCCCTCCGCGCTGGTGGATAGCCATCATCCCACTCTCCAGCCACTCAGCAAGTGTTATCGGGTTAAAGGCGTCCCGCCCGGTAAGCGCTTTGCCACCGGCACGGAAAAGTGTCCCGAAGATGGCACCGGAGGCACCTCCCATACTGGTCATCAATCGAGTGCCGCTTTGCAGCAGGCACTCGCCGATATCCGCTGGGGTAAACTCAGTGGAAGAGAGCAGTGTGTGCAGCGCGGTAAAGCCGCGTTTAATACCAATACCGTGGTCGCCGTCGCCAATGACCTGATCAAGCGCGGTCAGGCGTGGCTCGCTGGCGATCATGCCTTCTGATACGTACCGAAGGCAGGCGGTGAATTGGGTTGTATTCATCTTATTTTCTCCAGCCGAGGGTGTTGATGGGGTAGTCATACAGGCGCTGCATTTCATCATCCAGCCGCAGCATGCTCAGCGAGAAACCGGACATCTCCAGCGAGGTACAGAAGTGGCCAACCTGCACGTCGTAGGTGAGGATCCCGCGAGCTTCCAATGACAGACCGACTTTACGAGTCACCACCATCAGTTCGCTATTGCTGAGCGACCCCAGATTATTCACGCTCACGCAGACTTTATCGCCCGGGCCAAATGGCAGGTCGATGCAAAGACGTTCGATCATCATCTCGACCAGTTCATCCGTGTGCGGCAGAGGCATACGGCACAGCCCCGGTTCACCGTGAATGCCGATACCGAGCTCAATTTCGTTGTCGGCGAGCGTAAAGTTAAAGGCGTCAGCTTGCGGAAGCGCACAGCCACTGAGTGCCACGCCGATGGTACGAGTGTGGTGATTGGCCTTTTTCGCCAGAGCTTCGAGCGCAGGCAACGTATAGTGCTCGAACTGCGCTGCAGCGCCGGCCAGTTTGTAGAGAAATGCCAGGCCACCTACACCCCGGCGATCGGATATTCTTTCAGGCGGTGCAGAGGCAATATCATCGGTCGCGCGTACGGTGCGGCATTCAATGCCTTCTTCGGCAAGAATTTCAGCGGCGATATCGAAATTCATCCCGTCGCCGGAGTAATTACCGTAAAGAAAAAGTACGCCATTTCCCCGATGCACGGCGCGGCTTGCCTCGATAATCTGATCGGGTGAAGGAGAGGTGAATACTTCGCCGAGCGCGCAGGCGTCGATACCCCCTTCACCGACGAATCCGCCAAAGGTGGGCTCATGGCCGCTGCCGCCACCGCTGACAATCACCGTCTGTTCATTCTGTGGCAGGGTGCGATAAATCGCGTAATACTCCGGCAGGGCATGGATTTTTCCCATTCCGGCGTACACCAGCCCTTCCATGATTTCAGCGCGAATATTATCGGTGTTGTTGAAGATCTTTTTGGGTTTCTGCATCGTCACTCCCTCTTGTCAGGTCCTGTTTCTTTCGTGACGATTTTACCCGCAGAGTCTGTTTACACCTGGCGCCTTTGATACCAATTAGTCTCCAGTGGAAGGGACATGGCTGGGGCGTGGGTGAACATTATTCGGTTAATTTGCCGGAAGGATATGCCAGAACGCATCAATAAGCGGCTCATGCAGCCGCTTTTTTTGGACGCAAACGCCGAGTTCAAACGGGGTTTTCTCGTCGCTCCTGTCCAGAATCATGACGCGGTTGCGCACCGGTTCCGGGCTGTTTTCCAGCACGATTTCCGGGATTAACGCTACGCCACAGCCAAGCGCCACCATCGACACCATTGCCTCATGGCCGCCCACCGTTGCATAAATCGAGGGATTGCTGATTTTATGGCGGCGGAACCACAACTCGATGCGGCGGCGGACGGGCCCCTGATCGGCCATGATAAAGGGCACCGTGGACCAGTCGGGTTTCTCCTGCGCGACTTGCGTGCGCACGGGGCAAGGTAACGCTGGGCCGATCAGCACCACGGCTAAATTTTCCAAAATCGAAAATGCCACCGCGCCGGGCAGCGTTTCCGGTTTCCCTGCAATGGCCAGGTCCGCTTCACCTGTCACCACTTTTTCCATCGCGTCGGCGGCGTCGCCAGTTGTCAGTTTGATTTCGACGGAAGGGTGTTCGGCGCGAAAGCGGTCGAGAATGGGTGGCAGGTGGCTGTATGCCGCGGTCACAGAGCAAAACAGGTGCAGCTCGCCTGACAACGAAGGGCCTTTCTGATCGATGGTGTGGCGCAATTGCTGATACTGCAGCAGCGTTTGCTGGGCAAAAGTGCGGAGTTCTTCGCCCGCCTCGGTCAACGTCACTGTGCGGTTATCACGCACAAACAGCGCTTGCCCAAGATCTTCTTCCAGGCGTTGAATTTGTCGGGATAGCGTGGAAGGGCTGACGTGCATCGCCCGAGCGCTGCGGCCAAAATGACGGCTTTCCGCCAGATGCAGGAAGGTTTTCAGATCGCGTAAATCCACAGAAAATACTCCACGGTTTTACATTGCATAAATTGCAACGTGATGTTGTGAATATATCAATTTCCGCAATGAATTTCCTGTTGTAATGTGGGTACATTCTCGCAAAACGCGAACCGAACAATAAGACAGTACAACATCACGAGGAATCACCATGGCTAACTACTTCAACACACTGAATCTGCGCCAGCAACTGGCCCAACTGGGTAAATGCCGCTTCATGGCGCGCGACGAATTCGCCGATGGCGCGAGCTTCCTTCAGGGTAAAAAAGTGGTCATCGTCGGCTGTGGTGCGCAGGGGCTGAACCAGGGCCTGAACATGCGTGATTCCGGTCTGGATATCTCCTATGCGCTGCGTAAAGAAGCGATTGCTGAAAAGCGTGCTTCCTGGCGTAAGGCGACCGAAAACGGCTTCAAAGTGGGGACTTACGAAGAGCTGATCCCTCAGGCTGATTTGGTGGTAAACCTGACGCCGGACAAACAGCACACTGACGTAGTACGTTCCGTTCAGCCGCTGATGAAAGATGGCGCCGCGCTGGGTTACTCTCACGGTTTCAACATCGTGGAAGTGGGTGAGCAAATTCGTAAAGACATCACCGTCGTAATGGTGGCACCGAAGTGCCCGGGTACTGAAGTACGCGAAGAGTACAAGCGTGGTTTCGGTGTACCTACGCTTATCGCCGTTCACCCGGAAAACGATCCAAAAGGCGAAGGTATGGCCATCGCTAAAGCCTGGGCTGCGGCTACGGGTGGTCACCGTGCAGGCGTGCTGGAATCTTCCTTCGTTGCGGAAGTGAAATCTGACCTGATGGGTGAGCAGACCATTCTGTGCGGTATGTTGCAGGCCGGTTCTCTGCTGTGCTTCGACAAGCTGGTGGCTGAGGGTACTGACCCAGCGTATGCCGAAAAACTGATTCAGTTCGGTTGGGAAACCATCACCGAAGCGCTGAAGCAGGGCGGTATCACCCTGATGATGGACCGTCTGTCTAATCCGGCAAAAGTTCGTGCTTTCGCGCTGTCCGAGCAGTTGAAAGAGATCATGGCTCCGCTGTTCCAGAAGCACATGGATGACATCATCTCCGGCGAATTCTCTTCCGGCATGATGGCTGACTGGGCCAACGACGATAAGAAACTGCTGACCTGGCGTGAAGAGACCGGTAAAACCGCGTTTGAAACCGCACCACAGTTTGAAGGCAAAATTGGCGAGCAGGAGTACTTCGATAAAGGCGTACTGATGATTGCGATGGTGAAAGCGGGCGTTGAACTGGCCTTCGAAACCATGGTCGATTCCGGCATCATCGAAGAGTCTGCTTACTACGAATCACTGCACGAGCTGCCGTTGATTGCCAACACCATCGCGCGTAAGCGTCTGTATGAAATGAACGTGGTTATCTCCGATACCGCTGAATACGGTAACTACCTGTTCTCTTACGCTTGCGTACCGCTGCTGAAAGCGTTCATGACTGAAATTCAGCCAGGTGACCTGGGCAAAGCCATTGCTGAAGGCGCGGTAGACAACGCTCAGCTGCGTGATGTCAACGAAGCGATTCGCGGTCATGAAATCGAGAAAGTCGGTAAAAAACTGCGTGGCTACATGACCGATATGAAACGTATCGCTGTAGCTGGCTGATAATCAAAGGGGTTAGTGCGGTCTGATGCCCTCACCCCAGCCCTCTCCCACGGGGAGAGGGTGCAAACACTAAAAGCCTTCTCGATGAGAAGGCTTTGTTATTTATTTGCGGTACAACACTTTAATAACGTGGTAACCGAACTGGGTGTGCAGTGGGCCGGTTGGCTCCAGCACTGGGCAAGAGAAGACGAGTTTATCAAACGCCGGAACCATCTGGCCCTGACGGAATTCGCCTAAATCACCGCCTCGTTTGCCTGATGGGCAAATGGAGTGTTTCTTCGCAAGCTTGCCGAAATCGGCACCATTTTTGATTTGCTCCAGAAGGTCCAGAGCCAGTTTTTCTTCCTTTACAAGGATATGCAGTGCTGCTGCTGTTTTTGCCATGATTGTGCCTTGAGTGGTGTGGTTCAGGCTCGTTATACTACCACGCTCTATTTCTGCCCTCCCGTTTTTCATTGAGTGACCCTATGCGTTTAAACCCCGGACAACAACAAGCCGTCGAATTCGTCACCGGACCCTGCCTGGTGCTGGCGGGTGCTGGTTCCGGCAAGACTCGCGTTATCACCAATAAGATTGCCCATTTGATCCATCAGTGTGGCTATCAGGCAAAACACATTGCGGCGGTGACGTTCACCAACAAAGCAGCTCGCGAAATGAAAGAGCGTGTGGCGCAAACGTTGGGGCGCAAAGAGGCACGCGGGTTGATGATTTCCACGTTCCACACGCTTGGGCTTGAAATCATTAAACGTGAATTTGCCGCGCTGGGGATGAAATCTAACTTTTCCCTGTTCGACGATACCGATCAGACTGCGCTGCTCAAAGAGCTGACAGAAGGGATTATCGAAGACGACAAGGTGCTGTTGCAGCAACTGATCTCGACGATCTCCAACTGGAAAAACGATCTGATGACGCCCTCGCAAGCCGCAGCGCAGGCGAAAGGGGAACGAGATCGAATTTTTGCCCATTGCTATGGGCTATACGACGCGCACATGAAGGCGTGTAACGTTCTGGATTTTGACGATCTGATCCTGCTGCCAACGCTATTGTTACAGCGCAATGAAGAAGTGCGTGAACGCTGGCAGAACAAAATTCGTTACCTGCTGGTGGATGAATATCAGGACACCAACACCAGCCAGTACGAACTGGTGAAACTGCTGGTGGGCAGCCGCGCACGCTTCACTGTGGTGGGCGATGACGATCAGTCTATTTATTCCTGGCGTGGGGCGCGTCCTCAGAACCTGGTGTTGCTGAACGAAGACTTCCCGAAGCTTCAGGTTATCAAGCTCGAACAAAACTACCGTTCTTCAGGGCGTATCCTGAAAGCGGCGAACATCCTGATTGCCAATAACCCGCACGTCTTTGAGAAGAAGCTGTTTTCCGAGCTGGGTTATGGCGTTGAGCTGAAGGTATTGAGCGCCAACCACGAAGAGCACGAAGCGGAGCGTGTGGCCGGGGAGCTTATCGCCCATCACTTTATCAATAAGACAGCTTACAAGGATTACGCGATCCTTTATCGTGGTAACCACCAGTCCAGGGTGTTCGAAAAGCTGTTGATGCAAAACCGCATTCCGTATCGTATTTCTGGGGGCACATCTTTCTTCTCGCGTCCTGAGATCAAGGATTTGCTGGCCTATCTGCGCGTGTTGACCAATCCGGATGACGATAGCGCTTTCCTGCGCATCGTTAACACGCCAAAGCGAGAGATTGGCCCGGCGACGCTACAGAAGTTGGGCGAATGGGCGATGACTCGCAACAAAAGCATGTTTGCCGCAAGCTTTGATATGGGCTTGACTCAGACCCTGACTGGGCGTGGCTACGAGTCGCTGACTCGTTTTACCCACTGGTTGGGTGAAGTACAGCGCCTGGCGGAGCGTGAACCGATTGCTGCGGTGCGAGATCTTATCCACGGCATCAATTACGAATCCTGGCTGTTCGAAACTTCCCCAAGCCCGAAAGCCGCTGAAATGCGGATGAAAAACGTCAATACGCTGTTTGGCTGGATGACGGAAATGCTGGAAGGGAGCGATCTGGAAGAGCCGATGACGCTGACCCAGGTTGTCACCCGCTTCACACTGCGCGACATGATGGAACGCGGTGAAAGTGATGAAGAGCTTGATCAGGTACAGCTGATGACGCTCCACGCCTCGAAGGGGCTGGAATTCCCGTACGTTTATCTGGTGGGTATGGAAGAAGGCTTACTGCCGCATCAAAGCAGCATCGATGAAGATAACGTTGATGAAGAGCGCCGCCTGGCGTATGTGGGCATCACCCGTGCGCAGAAAGAGCTGACTTTTACCCTGTGCAAAGAGCGCCGGCAGTATGGCGAACTGGTACGCCCGGAACCAAGCCGTTTCCTGCTGGAATTACCGCAGGACGATTTGATTTGGGAGCAGGAACGTAAAGTGGTGTCGGCGGAAGAACGGATGCATAAAGGCCAGGCGAACGTGGCAAATATCAAAGAGATGTTAGCGCGGGCGAAAGCAAAATAACGCATTTCGTAGGCCGGATAAGCGCATGCGCCATCCGGCAATCTGTTTTTTACCCGAAGATCAAAGGCCAGTGCACATAGCTTTGCCACTGGCTTTCCTGCAACACTAACTCTGCGCCCAGCGGATGATTTTCCAGCCAGCCTGTGGGCAGTTTTAACGTCAGCGCTTCACCTTCCACGCTTAACGCAATGTCTGGGACCAGATCGTCACGGCGACGGCCGGCAAACAAAATCGCCAGGCGCAGCAGGCGGCAGAGCCTGTCAGCAACGCGCGGAGAGACCGCGTTTTGCTGGTGCAAAGAAGGAAGGTCAACCGGATTGGTTTGATTGAGCACTAACGTCGCCAGCAGCTTTTTCTGAGCGGGAGTAAAACCTGGCAAATCCAGATTACGCACCAGATAGGCTGCATGCTGCGGGGCTTGTTTAAAATCCACGCTCAGCCCGATTTCATGCAGATGGCAGGCACTGAGCAGTAGATCGCAGCTTAATGGCTCGACATCCCACTTTTCCCCGATCTGATCGACGAAATGCGAGGCCAGTTGCGCCACGCGCTGAGCTTGTTCGGTATCGACCATAAAACGACGCTGAATATTACGTAGCGTGCGGCTACGAATATCCTGGTCTACCGCCAGATGCAGCATGCCGTAAACCAGGCCTTCACGCAGGGCACCGCCAGCCAGCGTCATGCACTGAATACCCAGCTCGTTGAAAATGGCCAACAGGATAGCCAGGCCGCTAGGGAAGACCAGCGCTCGTTCCAGCGTCAGGCCTTCAATTTCAAGCTCTTCAAGACGACCACATTGGATAGCGCGCTGCTTCAGCTGTTGCAGTTTAGGCAGTGTGATGCGCTCGTCCATGCCCTGCGCCATCATGATTTCCTGCAATGCCTGGACGGTGCCGGAAGCGCCGACGCAAACTTTCCAGCCATTGTTGCGCAGTTCATTGGCAACCGGACGCAGTACCTCGTGCGCAGCTTCTTCGGCAGCATCGAAATGAGCTTGTTCAAGGTTACGGTCGGTAAAGAAGCGTTCCAGCCAGGTAACGCAGCCCATGGAAAGGCTGAACAGCGAAGTGGTTTGTGCGCCCACACCGGTGACGAGTTCGGTACTCGCACCGCCGATATCGACGACCAGACGGCGTTCATCGCCGCCAGTGGTATGCGCCACGCCCTGATAAATCAGGCGCGCTTCTTCTTCACCGCTGATGACCTGAATCGGACAGCCAAGGATCTCTTGTGCTTTGGCGATGAAATCGCTCGCATTGACCGCCAGGCGCAGCGTTGCGGTGGCGACCACACGGATTTGGGCGTGGGGAATATCTTGCAGACGTTCAGCAAACAGACGCAAACACTGCCAGCCTCGCTCCATTGCTTCGGGAGACAGCATGTTATTGCTGTCCAGCCCGGCGGCGAGCCTGACTTTGCGCTTGATGCGCGTCAGGGTTTGAATGCTCCCCGCCACTTCGCGCACAACCAGCATATGAAAACTATTGGAACCGAGATCGATAGCTGCATAAAGCGAAGAGGCGGTGCTGAGCATAGCGCGTTTAACCTGGACGACGACGATTACGCAGTGCGCCACCGGAGCGACGCGGGCCATTGCCTGGACGAGCACGCGTCAGGCGCAGCGCCTTCGGCAGATCGTTCATCAGAGCATCCGGATTGTATTTGCTCTGCGGGATCGAATGACCAATATAGGTTTCGATGGCTGGCAGATTCAGGGCGTACTCTTCACAGGCGAGGCTGATAGAGTGGCCGCTGGCTCCGGCACGACCGGTACGACCGATACGGTGGACATAGTCTTCGCAGTCGTCTGGCAGGTCGTAGTTAAAGACGTGGGTCACGGCTGGAATATGCAGGCCGCGCGCCGCAACGTCGGTGGCGACCAGAATATCGAGATCGCCACGGGTGAATTCGTCGAGAATACGCAGGCGTTTTTTCTGTGCGACATCGCCAGTCAACAGGCCGACGCGATGACCGTCTGCTGCCAGATGGCCCCAGATGTCTTCACAGCGGTGTTTGGTGTTGGCGAAGATGATGGCGCGATCTGGCCACTCTTCTTCAATCAGCGTTTGCAGCAGGCGCATTTTTTCTTCGTTAGAAGGGTAGAAGAGTTCTTCTTTAATGCGGTGCCCGGTTTTCTGCTCTGGCTCCACTTCCACGTACTCGGCGTTGTTCATCTGCTCGAAAGCCAGCTCGCGAACGCGGTAAGAAAGGGTAGCGGAGAACAGCATGTTCAGGCGCTGATTAGCCTGTGGCATGCGGCGGAACAGCCAGCGAATATCTTTGATAAAGCCGAGATCGTACATGCGGTCGGCTTCGTCCAGTACCACGACCTGGATCGCGCCCAGGTTAATGTGATTCTGTTTTGCATAATCAATAAGACGGCCAGTGGTGCCGATCAAAATGTCGACGCCGCTTTCCAGGACTTTGAGCTGCTTGTCGTAGCCGTCGCCGCCGTAGGCGAGACCAAGCTTCAGGCCGGTCGCATTTGCCAAAGGCTCTGCATCAGCATGAATCTGGACGGCCAGTTCACGCGTCGGTGCCATGATCAGAGCGCGAGGTTGGTTAACCTGACGGTTCTCTGCGGCCGGGTGAGAGAGAAGATAATGGAACGTTGACGTTAAGAACGCCATCGTTTTGCCGGTTCCGGTTTGCGCCTGCCCTGCAACATCACGACCCGCCAGTGTCAGCGGGAGGGCCAGTGCCTGAATGGGCGTGCAATTATGAAACCCTTTTGTTTCAAGGGCTTCAATCACTTTTGGGTGCAGGGCGAAGTCGGAAAACTTCTGTTCTGTTAAATGTGTTTTGCTCATAGTGTGGTAGAATATCAGCTTACTATTGCATTAAGAAAGCGTATCCGGTGAAATAACGTCAACCTTTTAGTTGGCTAAAGCAACATCAACACGACGTTGATTGTTGATTAATGCTACACCAACACACCAGGCTTATTCCTGTGGAGTTATATATGAGCGATAAAATTATTCACCTGACTGACGATAGTTTTGACACGGACGTACTCAAAGCTGACGGGGTTACTCTCGTTGATTTCTGGGCAGAGTGGTGCGGTCCGTGCAAAATGATTGCTCCGATTCTGGATGAAATCGCTGAAGAGTTCGAAGGTAAGCTGACCGTTGCGAAGCTGAACATCGATGCAAACCCAGGCACAGCGCCGAAATACGGCATCCGCGGTATTCCGACCCTGCTGCTGTTCAAAAACGGCGAAGTCGCTGCCACGAAAGTGGGTGCGCTGTCTAAAGGCCAGCTGAAAGAATTCCTCGAAGCAAACCTCGCCTAATCCAGACGTTGCCGATGTGGCGCCCAGTGTTCTCCTAAAATGTCAGGACCGCTGGACGCCCGTTCATAGTCGTGCTAAGTTAACGTTGACTTCGTTTTAAACATACCTTATGTAGTTTGAATCTGATTTAGCCAAACTTTCCCGTACGACTACTTACGCGTGAAGTTGAAAGATTCCAGGCTTATCACTATTTCCGTCTCGTCGTTTCAGTTCTGCGTTCTTTCCTTGACCAGGCAGCGTACAGACATGAGTTGATGGCCGTAAACAGGCACGGATGACCCTGCCATACCATTCACAACATACGTTCGAGATTTACCCCTCACACCACTATGAATCTTACCGAATTAAAGAATACGCCGGTTTCTGAGCTGATTACTCTCGGCGAAAATATGGGGCTGGAAAACCTGGCCCGTATGCGCAAACAGGACATCATTTTTGCCATCCTGAAGCAGCACGCGAAGAGTGGCGAAGATATCTTTGGCGACGGTGTGCTGGAGATTCTGCAGGATGGATTTGGTTTCCTCCGCTCCGCAGACAGCTCCTACCTCGCCGGCCCCGATGATATCTACGTTTCCCCCAGCCAAATCCGCCGTTTCAACCTCCGCACAGGTGACACCATTTCCGGTAAGATTCGTCCTCCTAAAGAGGGTGAGCGTTACTTTGCACTGTTGAAAGTTAACGAAGTTAACTACGACAAGCCGGAAAATGCGCGTAATAAAATCCTGTTCGAGAACTTAACGCCGCTGCACGCGAATTCTCGTCTGCGTATGGAACGTGGAAATGGCTCCACCGAAGACTTAACGGCTCGCGTACTTGATTTGGCATCGCCAATCGGTCGTGGCCAGCGTGGCCTGATTGTTGCACCGCCGAAAGCCGGTAAAACCATGCTGCTGCAAAACATTGCACAGAGCATTGCCTACAACCACCCAGACTGCGTGCTGATGGTACTGCTGATTGACGAACGTCCGGAAGAAGTGACCGAGATGCAGCGTCTGGTTAAGGGTGAAGTGGTTGCTTCCACCTTTGACGAACCCGCTTCTCGCCACGTTCAGGTTGCGGAAATGGTTATCGAGAAGGCGAAGCGTCTGGTTGAGCATAAAAAAGACGTTATCATTCTGCTCGATTCCATTACTCGTCTGGCTCGTGCCTACAACACCGTCGTACCGGCTTCCGGTAAAGTTCTGACCGGTGGTGTGGACGCAAACGCCCTGCATCGTCCGAAGCGTTTCTTCGGTGCGGCACGTAATGTGGAAGAGGGCGGCAGCCTGACCATCATTGCAACTGCGCTGGTCGATACCGGTTCTAAAATGGATGAAGTTATCTATGAAGAATTTAAAGGTACCGGCAACATGGAACTGCATCTGGCGCGTAAGATCGCTGAAAAACGCGTCTTCCCGGCTATCGACTACAACCGTTCTGGTACCCGTAAAGAAGAGCTGCTCACCACCCAGGAAGAGCTGCAGAAAATGTGGATCCTGCGCAAAATCATCCATCCGATGGGTGAAATCGACGCAATGGAGTTCCTCATTAATAAGCTGGCGATGACCAAAACCAACGACGATTTCTTCGACATGATGAAGCGTTCGTAAGGTTTCTTTCGCTGATAAACGCCACGCAGTCGCGTGGCGTTTTTGTTTTTGCCGCACGGTAATTGAAACCCGCGAAAAAGACAGTGAAGTGAAGAGTTTTTTGCGGCGTTCGGGTTGAAGTCGTCATTTCTGGCTAAAATTGCAACAATCCCCTTAAAACTCAGTCGTATTCCTCTTCAGGAGAGCGGCTATCGTGAGTATACTTTCGCTAATAATTTTTCCAGAGAGCACCAATTGTGAATTTACTGACCGCCAGTACTGATCTGATCAGTATTTTTTTGTTCACAACCCTGTTCCTTTTTTTCGCCCGTAAGGTCGCTAAGAAGGTCGGACTGGTGGATAAACCCAACTACCGTAAACGTCATCAAGGATTGATCCCTCTGGTCGGCGGCATTTCAGTTTATGCAGGGATATGCTTCACGTTTGCGATTGTTAACGCCTGGATTCCCCATGCCATGCTCTATTTGGCCTGCGCCGGCGTGCTGGTGTTCATTGGCGCACTGGATGACCGATTCGATATTAGCGTAAAAATCCGAGCCACCGTTCAGGCGCTGATCGGCATTGTCATGATGTTTGTCGGCAATCTTCACCTGATGAGCCTGGGTTATATTTTTGGCTCATGGGAGCTGGTTTTAGGGCCATTCGGCTATTTCCTGACGTTGTTTGCCGTCTGGGCCGCGATTAACGCCTTTAACATGGTCGATGGTATTGATGGCCTGCTGGGCGGGCTTTCCTGCGTGTCCTTTGCCGCGATGGGCCTCATCCTGTGGTTCGACGGGCAGACCAGTCTGGCGATGTGGTGTTTTGCGATGATTGCCGCGATTGTGCCTTACATCATGCTCAACCTCGGCATCCTGGGTCGTCGCTATAAAGTTTTCATGGGTGATGCTGGCAGTACCTTAATCGGCTTCACCGTCATCTGGATTTTGCTGGAAACCACGCAGGGGAAAACACACCCGATTAGCCCGGTCACCGCGCTGTGGATTATCGCGATTCCGCTGATGGATATGGTGGCGATTATGTATCGCCGTCTGCGCAAAGGGATGAGCCCGTTCTCCCCTGACCGTCAGCACATCCACCACCTGATCATGCGTGCAGGGTTTACCTCTCGTCAGGCCTTTGTGCTTATCACCCTCGCAGCAGCGCTGTTAGCGGGAATTGGCGTGTTGGGTGAATACACCCACGTCATTCCTGAATGGGGCATGCTGATCCTGTTTTTACTGGCGTTCTTCCTGTACGGCTACTGTATTAAACGTGCATGGAAAGTGGCTCGCTTTATCAAACGCGTGAAGCGCAGAATGCGCCGTAAAAGTACGACACGTCCAACCTAACCCCAACAATCTGGAAGAGAGATGACACAACAATTACCGGGAGCAAACTCAGTGAACGCTGAAAATGAACTGGATATTCGCGGTCTGTTTCGTACGTTATGGGCGGGAAAACGCTGGATTGTCGGTATTGCAGTTCTGTTTGCTCTGATTGTGCTCATCTACACTTTTTTCGCCCGGCAGGAGTGGAGCGCGACGGCGATAACCGATCGTCCAACGGTGAACATGTTGGGCGGTTACTACTCGCAGCAACAGTTTCTCCGCAACCTGGACATCAAGGCCAATCTCGCTTCCACCGATCAGCCTTCGGTGATGGATGAATCCTACAAAGAGTTCATCATGCAGTTGGCGTCCTGGGATACCCGTCGTGAATTCTGGCTGCAGACGGATTACTACAAACAGCGTAAATCGGGCAACGCTCGTGCAGATGCTGCGCTGCTTGATGACCAAATCAACGACATCGTGTTCACCCCGGGCGATGTGCTCAAGAACGCCAACGACAGCGTGAAGCTGGTGGCAGAAACCGCGCCGGATGCCAACAATCTGCTGCGCCAGTACGTGGCGTTTGCCAGCGAACGTGCCGCAGGTCATCTGAACGATGAGCTGAAAGGTGCCTGGGCGGCGCGCACCGTGCAGATGAAGGCGCAGGTGAAACGTCAGGAAGAGGCCGCAAAATCTATCTTCGACAGACGTATTCACAGCGTTCAGGAAGCGCTGAAAGTCGCACAGCAGAACAATATCTCACGTAGCGAAACCGATGTGCCGGTGGGCGAGCTTCCTGATTCTGAACTCTTCCTTCTGGGGCGTCCGATGCTTCAGGCTCGTCTGGAGAATCTGCAATCCGTCGGCCCGGAATTTGATCCCGATTATGACCAAAACCGGGCGATGCTGACGACACTGAATGTTGGCCCGACGTTAGATCGCCATTTTCAGACCTATCGTTATTTGCGTACGCCAGAAGAACCGGTAAAACGCGACAGTCCTCGCCGCGTCTTTCTGATGGTGATGTGGGGCATTGTGGGGGCACTGATTGGCGCAGGTGTTGCGCTGGTTCGTCGTCGTCCACAGTAACAGCACCATCCTGGTGAAGGCGTAAGCCTTCATCGTCTACCAAAGAGAATCGATGTGAAAGTACTGACCGTATTTGGCACACGTCCGGAGGCGATCAAGATGGCGCCGCTGGTCCATGCGTTGGCAAAGGACCCTCATTTCGAGGCGAAAGTTTGCGTCACCGCACAGCATCGGGAAATGCTGGATCAGGTGTTAAAACTGTTTTCCATCGTGCCCGACTACGATCTCAATATTATGAGCCCGGGACAGGGGCTCACGGAGATCACCTGCCGCATTTTGCAGGGGCTAAAACCGGTACTCGACTCCTTCAAACCCGATGTCGTGCTGGTGCATGGCGACACCACCACCACGGTTGCCGCTAGCCTTGCTGCGTTTTACCAGCGCATTCCCGTCGGGCATGTTGAAGCGGGTTTACGCACGGGCGATCTTTACTCGCCGTGGCCGGAAGAAGCCAACCGCACGCTGACCGGTCACTTAGCGATGTACCATTTCGCGCCAACGGAAAATTCACGCCAAAATCTGCTGCGCGAAAACCTTTCTGACCACAACATCTTTATTACCGGCAACACGGTGATTGACGCCTTGCTGTGGGTTCGCGACAGAGTGCTCAGCGATGATGCATTACGCGCAAGCCTGGCCGAACGCTATCCTTTCCTGAATCACGACAAAAAATTAATCCTGGTCACAGGCCATCGTCGGGAAAGCTTCGGGCGTGGATTTGAACAGATTTGCCAGGCGCTGGCGGAAATCGCTGTGGCGAATCCGGATGTACAAATTGTTTACCCGGTGCATCTCAATCCGAATGTCAGTGAACCGGTTAACCGAATTCTGGTCCATGTGGACAACGTCTTCCTTATTGAGCCACAGGACTATCTTCCTTTCGTCTGGCTGATGAATCGCGCCTGGCTGATCCTCACCGATTCCGGTGGGATTCAGGAAGAAGCGCCTTCTCTTGGCAAGCCAGTGCTGGTGATGCGTGAAACCACAGAACGCCCGGAGGCCGTTGAGGCGGGCACTGTGCGTCTGGTGGGTACCGACCGTCAGCGTATTGTTGATGAAGTCACGCGTCTGCTAAGAGACAAAGAGGAGTATCAGGCCATGAGCCACGCCCATAATCCTTATGGCGACGGGCAGGCCTGCAGTCGTATTTTGTCAGCCCTCAAAAACAATCAGGTAACGCTATGAGTTTTTCGACCCTTTCTGTGATTGGCCTCGGCTACATCGGCCTGCCGACGGCAGCGGCATTTGCCTCACGGCGCAAGCAAGTGGTAGGTGTGGATATCAACCAGCATGCGGTGGACACCATTAACCGTGGTGAAATTCATATCGTCGAACCCGACCTTGATAAAGTCGTGAAAGCGGCGGTTGCCGGGGGCTATCTCCGGGCCAGCACGTCTCCCGTTGAGGCTGATGCTTATCTTATTGCGGTGCCAACGCCGTTCAAAGGCGATCACGAGCCGGACATGGCCTATGTTGAAGCGGCTGCCAAATCCATTGCCCCGGTGCTCAAAAAAGGCGCGCTGGTGATTCTGGAATCGACTTCACCAGTTGGGGCGACAGAGCAAATGGCGCAGTGGCTGGCTGAACTTCGCCAGGATTTGAGCTTCCCGCAGCAGGCCGGTGAACAAGCGGACGTCAATATTGCTTACTGCCCGGAGCGTGTGCTGCCAGGGCAGGTGATGGTTGAACTGATTAAAAACGACCGCGTGATCGGCGGCATGACGCCGGTATGTTCTGCCCGCGCGAGCGAGCTCTACAACATCTTCCTCGAAGGTGAGTGCGTGGTCACTAACGCCCGCACAGCTGAAATGTGCAAACTCACCGAAAACAGCTTCCGCGACGTTAACATTGCGTTTGCCAACGAGCTGTCACTGATTTGTGCCGATCAGGGCATCAACGTCTGGGAGCTGATTCGCCTCGCGAATCGTCACCCGCGCGTGAATATTTTGCAGCCAGGCCCGGGCGTGGGTGGGCACTGTATCGCCGTCGACCCTTGGTTTATCGTCGCGCAAAATCCACAGCAGGCGCGTTTGATTCGCACTGCCCGCGAAGTGAACGATCACAAACCTCACTGGGTGATGAATCAGGTCAAAGCCACCGTTGCAGACTGTCTGGCCGCCAGCGGTAAGCGTGCTGCTGACGTTAACATTGCCTGCTTTGGTCTGGCGTTTAAGCCGAACATTGACGACCTGCGTGAAAGCCCGGCGATGGAAATTGCAGAATTAATTGCCGACTGGCACAGCGGTGAAATGCTGGTGGTGGAGCCGAATACCCATCAGTTGCCGAAAAAACTGGCCGGGAAAGCGACGCTGGTAACACTGCAGGATGCTCTCGCCAACGCCGATGTGCTGGTGATGCTGGTTGATCATCAGCAGTTCAAAGCGATTGATGGCAAGGATGTCGCTCAGGCGTTCATCGTCGACACCAAAGGAGTCTGGCGTTGAAAAAAATCCTGATTACCGGTGGGGCGGGCTTTATCGGTTCCGCCGTGGTGCGTCACATCATCAATGACACAACTGACAGCGTCGTGGTGGTCGACAAGCTGACCTACGCCGGTAATCTTGCCTCGCTGGCACCCGTCGCGCAAAGCGAGCGTTTTGCTTTCGAACAGGTTGATATTTGCGATCGCCTGGCGCTGGATCGGGTCTTTGCTCAGCATCAACCTGACCTGGTGATGCACCTGGCTGCGGAAAGCCATGTCGACCGTTCGATTGACGGCCCGGCCGCGTTTATCGAAACCAATATTGTCGGGACTTATACTCTGCTGGAAGCGACACGCGGCTGGTGGAATCAGCTAGAGACTGCGAAAAAGAACGCCTTCCGTTTTCACCACATTTCCACGGATGAAGTGTATGGCGACCTGCACGGCAGCGATGATTTCTTCACCGAAACAACCCCTTATGCGCCGAGTAGCCCTTACTCTGCTTCCAAAGCGGGGAGCGACCATCTGGTACGAGCGTGGCTGCGTACCTACGGTTTGCCAACGTTGGTGACGAACTGTTCCAACAATTACGGTCCGTACCATTTCCCGGAGAAACTGATCCCGCTGACCATCCTGAATGCGTTGTCGGGCAAACCTCTGCCGGTTTACGGCAACGGCCAGCAAATTCGTGATTGGCTATATGTGGAAGATCATGCGCGAGCGCTTTACCGTGTGGTGACCACCGGTGTCGTCGGCGAAACGTACAACATCGGCGGGCATAACGAGCGCAAGAACATTGATGTCGTGCAGACCCTTTGCGCGCTGTTAGAAGAGCTGGTGCCACAAAAGCCTCAGGGTGTGGCGCACTATAAAGATCTGATCACCTTCGTCACCGACAGACCAGGGCACGATGTTCGCTACGCCATCGATGCAGCGAAAATCGAACGCGAACTGGGCTGGACGCCAGATGAAACCTTCGAAAGCGGCATGCGCAAAACCGTGCAGTGGTATTTAGCCCACGAAGTCTGGTGGAAACAGGTGCTTGATGGCAGCTATCAGGGCGAGCGTCTGGGCCTGAAAGGCTAACCCTCCCGGGAGGACACATGAAAGGTATTATTCTGGCTGGCGGTTCCGGCACACGCTTACACCCGATTACGCGAGGCGTGTCGAAACAGCTTTTGCCTGTCTACGATAAACCGATGATTTATTACCCGCTCTCTGTGCTGATGCTGGCGGGGATTCGGGAAATTTTGATTATCACCACGCCTGAAGACAAAAGCTACTTCCAGCGCCTGCTGGGCGATGGCTCCGAGTTTGGCATTGAACTGCATTATGCCGAACAGCCGAGCCCGGACGGCCTCGCGCAAGCTTTTATCATCGGAGAAACCTTCCTTGCAGGCCAGCCGTCTTGCCTGGTGCTTGGCGATAATATCTTCTTCGGCCAGGGGTTCAGCCCAAAACTGCGCAGCGTTGCCGCGCGTACGGAAGGGGCGACCGTCTTCGGTTATCAGGTGATGGACCCTGAACGCTTCGGCGTGGTGGAGTTCGACGACAACTTCCGCGCGCTCTCTTTGGAAGAAAAACCAAAGCAACCAAAATCCAATTGGGCGGTGACCGGGCTCTATTTCTACGACAGTAACGTCGTGGAATATGCCAAACGCGTCAAACCGTCCGAGCGCGGCGAGCTGGAAATTACCTCCATCAACCAGATGTATCTTGAGGACGGCAAACTCACTGTCGAACTGTTAGGCCGCGGTTTTGCGTGGCTGGATACCGGCACGCACGACAGTCTGATTGAGGCGAGCACCTTTGTGCAGACGGTTGAAAAACGTCAGGGCTTCAAAATTGCTTGCCTGGAAGAGATTGCCTGGCGAAACGGCTGGCTCGACGACGAAGGCGTAAAACGTGCCGCCACGCAGTTGGCCAAAACCGGCTACGGCCAATATCTGCTGGAGCTGCTTCGTGCCCGCCCGCGCCAGTATTGAACCTCTCCACTGGGAGAATCAATTCTTCGGCGTGAACAGCGCCATCGTGCGTTTTAGCGACGAAGCGGACGAATTGACAGATTCTGTGCTGGCAGGCTGGTCGCGGGTTCAGGCAAAAATCCCCACTCATCGCACAGACTGGCTGGATGCTTTACAGCGCCTGAATTTTCACCTTGTTGAAGGTGAAGTGGATTTGCAGTTGCCGGTAGTGACTTGTGCTGACCCGCAACCTGAGATTGCCACTGAAAGCGATATTCCGCGCTTGCGTGAATTAGCGGCCCAGGCCTTTGCTCAGAGCCGTTTTCGCACGCCCTGGTATGCAGAAGGGGCCAGCGGGCGTTTCTACGCGCAGTGGATTGAAAATGCCGTTCGCGGCACGTTCGATCACCAATGTTTGATTTTCAGAGAGGATGGCGGCGATATTCGCGCTTTTGTCTCTCTGCGTCAGTTAAACGAAAGTGAAGCGCGCATCGGCTTGCTGGCCGGGCGCGGCGCAGGGCAAAAATTGATGCAGGCGGCGATACAGTGGGCGCATGCGCGACAGCTGACGACGCTAAGAGTTGCCACACAGGTCGGCAATACTGCCGCCCTTAAACGTTACATTCAAAGCGGTGCCACGATTGAGAGCACCGCCTACTGGTTATACAGGTGACACGATGATTCCTTTTAACGCCCCGCCGGTAGTCGGCACCGAACTGGATTACATGCAGTCTGCCATGGGCAGCGGCAAGCTCTGTGGCGACGGTGGTTTTACCCGCCGCTGCCAGCAGTGGATGGAACAGCGCTTTGACAGCGCCAAAGTCTTGCTGACGCCGTCCTGTACTGCCTCTCTGGAAATGGCTGCGTTGCTGCTGGATATCCAGCCGGGCGACGAAGTGATCATGCCGAGCTACACGTTTGTGTCTACCGCCAATGCGTTTGTGCTGCGTGGAGCAAAAATCGTGTTTGTCGACGTACGTCGTGACACCATGAATATCGATGAAACGCTGATTGAAGCGGCCATCACTGACAAAACCCGCGCTATCGTGCCGGTTCACTATGCGGGTGTTGCCTGTGAAATGGACACCATCATGGCGATTGCTAAAAAGCATAACCTGTTCGTCGTCGAAGATGCCGCACAGGGCGTGATGTCGACCTACAAAGGCCGGGCGCTCGGTTCCATCGGCCACATTGGCTGCTTCAGCTTCCACGAAACCAAAAACTACACCGCAGGTGGTGAAGGCGGCGCGACGCTGATTAACGATAAAGCGCTGGTGGAACGGGCAGAAATCATTCGCGAAAAAGGCACCAACCGTAGCCAGTTCTTCCGTGGGCAAGTGGACAAATACACCTGGCGTGATATTGGGTCAAGCTACCTGATGGCCGATTTGCAGGCCGCCTATCTTTGGGCGCAGCTTGAAGCCGCGGATCGCATCAATCAGCAGCGCTTAAGCCTGTGGCAAACTTATTACGATGCGCTGAAACCGCTGGCAGAAGCCGGTCGAATTGAACTGCCCACTATTCCGGCCGACTGCGTACACAACGCGCATATGTTCTACATCAAACTGCGCGACGAAGACGATCGCAGCAAGCTCATTGCCTGGCTGAAAGAGGCGGAGATTCTGGCGGTGTTCCACTACATCCCGCTGCACTCTTCACCTGCGGGGAAAGCGTTTGGTGAGTTCAAAGGCGAAGACCGTTTCACCACGCAAGAAAGTGAGCGTTTACTACGCCTGCCACTTTTCTACAATCTGTCTTGTGTTAATCAGCGCACGGTGATCAACTCTCTGCTGAGTTACTTCGCCTGATATGTCACTGGCAAAAGCTTCAATCTGGACCGCCGCCAGCACGCTGGTAAAAATTGGCGCTGGCCTGCTGGTGGTCAAACTGCTGGCGGTCGCTTATGGCCCGTCCGGTGTCGGCCAGGCGGGTAACTTCCGCCAACTGGTCACGGTACTGGGCGTACTGGCTGGCGCAGGCATTTTCAATGGCGTGACCAAATACGTCGCGCAGTACCATGATAATCCTGAGCAACTTCGCAAAGTTGTGGGGACTTCCTCAGCAATGGTGCTGGCGTTTTCCACGCTGCTGGCCGTCATCTTCTTATTGGCTGCCGCGCCAATCAGCCAGGGCCTGTTTGGGCATACACATTATCAAGGGCTGGTTCGCCTGGTGGCGTTGGTGCAAATGGGCATCGCCTGGGCGAATTTGCTGCTGGCGTTGCTGAAAGGGTTTCGCGATGCGTCCGGAAACGCACTGGCACTGATTGCCGGCAGCGTAATCGGCGTGGCGGCGTATTTTGCGAGCTGGCATGTTGGCGGTTATGAAGGCGCGTTGCTGGGCCTGGCGCTGGTGCCTGCTTTAGTGGTTCTCCCGGCAGGCGTCATGCTGGCGAAGCGAAAAGTCATTTCGTTTTCCTGGTTAAAACCAAAATGGGATACTTTCCTGGCAGGCCAGCTCGGCAAATTTACCCTGATGGCGCTGATCACATCGGTGACGATACCGATCGCTTACGTGATGATGCGAAACCTGCTGGCGGCGCATTACAGCTGGGATGAAGTGGGGATCTGGCAGGGTGTCAGCAGTATTTCAGACGCTTATTTGCAGTTTATTACCGCCTCGTTTAGCGTCTATCTGTTACCTACTTTATCCCGATTGACGGCGAAAGCGGACATCACCCGCGAAATCGTCAAATCGCTGAAGTTTGTGCTTCCGGCGGTGGCGGCTGCAAGCCTGACCGTCTGGCTGCTGCGTGACTTCGCCATCTGGCTGCTGTTTTCGGCGAAGTTTACCGCGATGCGTGATCTCTTCGCCTGGCAACTGGTGGGTGACGTCCTGAAAGTGGGCGCTTACGTCTACGGCTATCTGGTGATCGCCAAAGCGTCGCTGCGGTTTTATATTTTGACGGAAATCAGCCAGTTTGCGCTGTTGACCGCGTTTTCTCACTGGCTGATCCCTGCGCACGGCGCATTGGGCGCAGCACAGGCCTACATGGCGACTTACATTGTTTATTTTGCGCTGTGTAGCGGCGTATTTTTAATCTGGCGTAAACGGGCATGACTGCACTGATACACGTTTTGGGATCGGATATCCCGCACCACAACCAGACCGTACTGCGGTTCTTCAACGATGAACTGGCGGACTCAGGGCAGCACGCCCGTGAGTTTATGGTGGTGGGAACGGAAAAGGGACAACCTGAAGCTTACCCGGCGCTGACGCTGAGTTTTTATGCCAGCAAGAAAGCGTTGGCTGAAGCGGTGCTCGCGAAAGCAAAAGCCAATCGCACTCAGCGCTTCTTTTTCCACGGGCAGTTCAATTTCGGCCTGTGGCTGGCGCTGCTGTCAGGTGGCATCAAGCCTGCTCAGTTTAACTGGCATATCTGGGGGGCCGATCTGTATGAAGTTTCCCGTGGCCTGAAATTCCGTCTGTTCTACCCGCTGCGTCGCCTGGCGCAAGGGCGTGTTGGCAGAGTGTTTGCCACGCGTGGCGATCTCAATACGTTTGCTCAGCAGCATCCGCGAGTGAAAAGTGATTTGCTTTATTTCCCGACGCGCATGGACCCGACATTAAATAAGATGAGCACTGTTTCCCGTGAGGGCGATGTGTTGACGGTGCTGGTGGGCAATTCGGGCGACCGCAGTAACGATCATGTCGCGGCCCTGAAAGCCATCCACCAACAGTTTGGCGACACCGTCAACGTGGTTGTCCCGATGGGGTATCCGGCAAATAATGACGAGTACATTCGTGAAGTCCGTGCCGCAGGGGAAGCGCTGTTCAGCCCAGAACACCTGAACATTCTCGACCAGAAACTTGAGTTTAACGACTATCTGGCGCTGTTGCGCCGTTGCGATTTGGGTTACTTCCTGTTCCCGCGCCAGCAAGGTATCGGCACGCTTTGCCTGCTGATTCAGGCGGGGATCCCGTGTGTTTTGAATCGCGAAAACCCTTTCTGGCAGGACATGACGGAACAGCATATTCCGGTGTTGTTCACCGCCGACAAGCTTGATGTTGCCGTCGTGCGCGAAGCTCAGCGTCAGCTGGAAAGCGTGGATAAAACGCAGATAGCCTTCTTCCGCCCCAATTATCTTGAACCGTGGCACCGTGCGCTGCAGTTAGCGGCAGGAGGATCGCAATGAGCCTGATGCAGTTTACCGGCCTGCTGGTGGTGTGGCTGTTCTCCTCGCTGTTTATTGCCACGCTGACGTATTTTGAGTTTCGTCGCGTGCGCTTTAACTTCAATGTCTTTTTCTCGCTGCTTTTCCTGCTGACGTTTTTCTTCGGCTTCCCGCTGTCGATGACGCTGGTGTTCCGTTTTGATGTCGGCGTGGCTCCGCCGGAGATCTTGCTTCAGGCTTTATTGTCGGCGGCGTGCTTCTACGCGATTTACTACGTGACCTATAAAACTCGCCTGCGTGCTGCCAGTTCGCAAAGCGAGCGTCGCCCCTTGTTTACCATTAACCGGGTGGAAGCACATCTGACGTGGCTGATGCTGGCGTTGATTGCGCTGGTGAGCGTCGGCATATTCTTTGCTCACAATGGTTTTCTGCTGTTTAAGCTGCACTCCTACAGCCAGATTTTCTCCAGTGAAGTCTCGGGCGTAGCCCTGAAGCGCTTTTTCTACTTCTTCATTCCGGCGATGCTGGTGGTCTATTTCCTGCGTCAGGACAGCAAGGCGTGGATTTTCTTCCTCGTCAGCACGGTAGCTTTTGGCTTATTGACGTATGTGATTGTCGGCGGCACTCGCGCCAACATCATTATCGCCTTCGCTATCTTCCTGTTCATTGGCATCATTCGCGGTTGGATCTCGTTATGGATGCTGGCGGCGGCTGGCGTGATGGGGATCGTCGGCATGTTCTGGCTGGCGCTGAAGCGTTATGGCATGAACGTCAGCGGCGACGAAGCCTTTTACACCTTCCTGTATCTCACGCGAGACACCTTCTCGCCGTGGGAGAACCTGGCGCTGCTGCTGCAAAATTACGACAAAATTGATTTCCAGGGGCTGGCCCCGATTGTGCGCGACTTCTACGTGTTCATCCCGACCTGGCTGTGGCCTGATCGTCCAGGGATTGTGCTCAATACCGCCAACTACTTTACCTGGGAAGTCCTGAATAACCATTCCGGACTGGCGATTTCACCGACGCTAATCGGCTCGCTGGTGGTGATGGGCGGTGCGTGGTTTATTCCGCTGGGCGCGGTGGTCGTTGGGTTAATCATTAAATGGTTTGACTGGCTCTATCTGCTCGGTAACCGAGAAACGAACCGCTACAAAGCGGCCATTCTGCACAGTTTCTGTTTTGGGGCTATCTTCAACATGATTGTGCTGGCGCGTGAGGGGCTGGATTCCTTTGTCTCCCGCGTGGTCTTTTTCCTGGTGATTTTCGGGCTCTGCCTGCTGATCGCCAAATTGCTTTACTGGCTGCTGGACTGTGCCGGGCTTGTTCACAAGCGCGTAAGAACACAGCCGCAACCTCTGGTTTGAGAAGGAAACACATGACGGATTCGACAGCAGCACCGCTTTACACCGTGCGTGGGCTGCAACTCATCGGCTGGCGGGATATGCAGCATGCGCTCGATTATCTCTACGCCGACGGGCAAATGAAGCAGGGCACGCTGGTGGCCATCAATGCGGAGAAAGTGCTGACGGCGGAAGACAATGCCGAAGTGCGCACGCTGATTGAGGCGGCGGAGTTTAAGTATGCCGATGGCATCAGCGTTGTGCGTTCGATTCGCAAAAAATATCCGCAGGCGAATGTTTCACGCGTGGCGGGGGCTGATTTATGGGAAGCGCTGATGGCGCGAGCGGGCGCTGAAGGCACACCTGTCTTTCTGGTGGGTGGCAAGCCTGAAGTGCTGGCCCAGACGGAAGCGAAGCTTCGCCAGCAGTGGAGCGTCAACATCGTGGGCAGCCAGAATGGCTATTTCAAAGCCGAGGACAGGGTGGCGCTGTTTGAGCGCATTCATGCCAGCGGTGCGAAAATTGTCACGGTGGCCATGGGGTCGCCCAAGCAAGAAATCTTTATGCGTGATTGCCGCGAAGTTCATCCTGATGCGCTTTACATGGGCGTTGGTGGGACCTATGACGTCTTTACGGGCCACGTGAAGCGTGCGCCGAAAATCTGGCAACAGCTTGGCCTGGAGTGGCTCTACCGTCTGTTATCGCAGCCGAGCCGCATCAGCCGTCAGTTACGCTTACTGCGTTACCTTCGCTGGCACTATTCCGGCAACCTCTGATCCCCTTCCGCTTTAAACACTGTATTGCACAGTAATTGTGCAATACATTCGTATAATTAATACTTTGTTTGCCATACCAGCGATTTTATTCAACCATGCGCCCCTTATTTTTTCATAACAATAACCGGCACCGACCGGAACGTTGCAGACACATGAGGATCTATGGCTGAGAAACAACCGGCGCTACAGCGAGGGCTGGAAGCGCGACACATCGAATTAATCGCCCTCGGCGGCACCATTGGTGTGGGCCTGTTTATGGGGTCGGCAAGCACCCTGAAATGGGCTGGTCCGTCCGTCCTGCTGGCGTACATCATCGCCGGGTTGTTCGTGTTCTTCATTATGCGTTCGATGGGCGAAATGCTGTTCCTCGAACCGGTCACCGGCTCCTTCGCAGTCTACGCTCATCGCTACATGAGCCCGTTCTTTGGTTATCTTACCGCCTGGTCGTACTGGTTTATGTGGATGGCGGTGGGGATATCCGAAATCACGGCGATTGGGGTGTACGTCCAGTTCTGGTTCCCGGACATGGCGCAATGGATCCCCGCGCTGATAGCCGTCGCGCTGGTGGCGCTAGCGAACCTTGCCGCAGTGCGTTTGTACGGCGAGCTGGAGTTCTGGTTTGCGATGATCAAAGTCACCACCATTATCGTGATGATTGTAGTCGGGCTGGGCGTCATCTTCTTCGGTTTTGGCAATGGCGGGCAGTCGCTTGGCTTTGGCAATCTGACAGAGCATGGCGGCTTTTTTGCGGGCGGCTGGAAAGGTTTTCTGACTGCGCTGTGTATTGTTGTCGCTTCCTATCAGGGCGTTGAGTTGATAGGCATTACGGCGGGTGAGGCCAAAAATCCTCAGGTCACCCTGCGCAGCGCAGTAGGTAAAGTGCTGTGGCGCATCCTGATTTTCTATGTAGGCGCGATTTTCGTTATCGTCACCATTTTCCCGTGGAATGAAATTGGCACCACGGGCAGCCCGTTTGTTCTGACATTCGCGAAAATTGGCATTACCGCAGCGGCGGGTATCATCAACTTTGTGGTACTGACGGCGGCGCTGTCGGGCTGTAACAGCGGAATGTATAGCTGTGGGCGCATGCTGTACGCGCTGGCGAAAAATCGTCAATTACCCGCGAAGGTGGCAACGCTTTCCCGCAATGGCGTGCCGGTGGTGGGTGTTGCTGTGTCGATTGTTATTCTGCTGCTCGGGTCGTGCCTCAACTACATTATTCCTAATCCACAGCGGGTGTTTGTCTACGTCTACAGCGCCAGTGTGCTGCCGGGCATGGTGCCGTGGTTTGTCATCCTGATCAGTCAGTTGCGTTTCCGCGAGGCGCACAAGCAGGCGATGGTGAATCACCCGTTCCGCTCAGTGCTGTTCCCGTGGACCAACTACCTGACGATGTCGTTCCTGATTTGCGTGCTGATTGGCATGGGATTCAATGAAGATACGCGCATGTCGTTGTTTGTGGGCATTCTCTTCCTGGCGGTGGTGATGCTGCTGTACAAGCTTTTGGGCCTCAATCGTGTCGGCGATCCCCAGAAAGTGAAGGAATAAGCGACAAAATGCACAAAGCATGAGCAAACAAACATTTTATTTAAAAAGGCACTAGACAGCGGGGGGGGAAGTCCGTATTATCCGACCCCGCAACGGCGCTAAGCGCCCGTAGCTCAGCTGGATAGAGCGCTGCCCTCCGGAGGCAGAGGTCTCAGGTTCGAATCCTGTCGGGCGCACCATTAACCCGGTGTCAGAGCTGCGGTGGTTTATGACCGCGTAGAAAAGATTTGCAGTGGTGGCTATAGCTCAGTTGGTAGAGCCCTGGATTGTGATTCCAGTTGTCGTGGGTTCGAATCCCATTAGCCACCCCATTATTTAAGAGTTTTGTGGCATGCGAAGGTGGCGGAATTGGTAGACGCGCTAGCTTCAGGTGTTAGTGTCCTTAGGATGTGGGGGTTCGAGTCCCCCCCCTCGCACCATAACTCTAAAGAATTGAACTAAAAATTCAAAAAGCAGTACATCGGCGAGTAGCGCAGCTTGGTAGCGCAACTGGTTTGGGACCAGTGGGTCGGAGGTTCGAATCCTCTCTCGCCGACCAATTTTGAACCCCGCTTCGGCGGGGTTTTTTCTATTCTGAATTCCCCCCTTTCTTTTCCTCGTAAATAAAATTCTTAAGCGCTGCTCATCTCTGGGAAATATGTCTCCAGATGGCGACATTTAATTCACTGATTCTCAGCTAATTCTGTATCAGGCAATTCTGGCGTCTCCCTTTGGCGACATCTCCTTTATTCCTAAAAGCACACACTCCCTGATATTGAGGGGTGCAAGAATGGCACGCGGTGTGCAATAATATCTGTGTAGATGCTCATTCCATCTCTTATGTTCGCGTTTACGCCTCATAAACTCAGGAATGACGCAGAGCCGTTTACGGTGCTTATCGTCCACCGACAGATGTCGCTTCGGCCTCATCAAACACCATGGACATAACGTTGAGTGAAGCACCAATTGTTGTCAAACAGACCTGTTTTAACGCCTGCCCTGATTTCAGTGCAGGCGTTTTTTTATGGGATTAATTCCGATAGCGGAATAATACGATCGCGACGAAAAATAATGCGCTGAAAGAAACGCACCACAGTGTCTGAATAGCGTTAAACCTCGCAGAGAGGACAACGGTTATTAAGGTGGCTGTCAGCGCAAACAGCAGAGCTTCGACTCTGGCATGGGGAGTTCGAAAAAAGAAAGGGGCCGAAAAGGTCCCTGCGACTGATGACAAACCTCTAACGAATACCGTTTTGTCATGGGTAGTAGAACAAAAAATAAGGAAAATCAATTCATTGATTTTCGGCTGCTCACCACAAAGAAGGAAAAACCACGCTTTTTCCTTCTTTGTCAGCAATCTGAGGGGCCGAAAAGGCCCCTTATTGCATCAGGAAGGTGAAGTGTTCTGAAGTGTGAGCAACAGCCCGTCCCGGCGCA
The DNA here is from genome assembly GCF_047713085.1 of Pantoea sp. sgz302252. Classification (NCBI taxonomy): domain Bacteria; kingdom Pseudomonadati; phylum Pseudomonadota; class Gammaproteobacteria; order Enterobacterales; family Erwiniaceae; genus Pantoea; species Pantoea sp. sgz302252. Next base: position 28,375 of record NZ_JBLFJW010000027.1, on the reverse strand, counting down.
TGGCGGCGGCTTCTTCTGGCTGGTGCAATCTGTCCAGCGCATCGGCAAGCCAGGCATAATCAAAGGCATCCGGACGTTGTTTCAACGCTGCGCGGAACGCGACGGTGGCTTCCTGCCATTCGCTATGTTTCATCAGCGACTGGCCTAAGGTGCTCCACAACAGTGGGCGATCGCCCACGCTTTTGATTTGCTGACGCAGCACTTTTTCAAGCTGCTCAGGATTGTTGGTTTTCAGGCGCGGTACCGGCAGCAGCAGGCGATCGTCGTACTGGCGCTTCAGGCCGTCGATGATGATCTGCTGGGCGGTGTCATGATCGTCACATTCAATGAGGTGATCTGCCATGGCAACCTGCAAAGCAACCTGATGACGCGTCTTACGGCTCTGGTTTTTCCACCATTCACGCAGGCCATCGCTGCCCTGATCGGCACGAGCCTGATCCATCAAACCAATCCACGCTTGCTGTTCCAGCGCATCGCGGTGAGCCTGATCGCCGACATTCGCTTTCGCCATCGAAGGGATGATGTCGAGCAGCGAGCTCCATGCACCGGTGCGGATGTAGGCCTGTTCTGCCAGACGCAGGACTTCCGGGTGGCGCGGAGAAATCTCAAGCAGCCTGTCGATACCGTGACGTGCAGCGTGGTCTTCATTACGGGCAAGCTGAATTCGAACGCGGGTAATTTCTACCGGGATCAGATCGTTACCGGCACTTTCTGCGGCGCGCTCCAGGTGCTGGTTGGCACGCATTTCGTCGCCACGCTGTTGAGCCGCTTCAGCCGCCAACAGATAGTTCACCACCGGTTGTTCAGCGTGATCGGCATTTTTCGCCATCAGCTTCTCAACCTGCTGGTAATCACCTTCCGCCAGTTTCAGCAGCGCTTGTTCAGTCTGCTTACGGGCACGGCGGCGTTTGCGGCCGACGAACCAGCCGCGAGTGTGAGCGCCTGTACGGAAGATGCGGCGCAGGATCCACTCGATGACAAACAACACCACCATCGTCAGGATCAGGATGATCACAAGCCCCGTGACGCTGGTTTCGATGTTGTAGTTATCAGTCTGGATCAGCACATAGCCCTGATGACCTGCAATGATTGGTCCTACAACGATCCCGGCGATCAACAGCGCAAAGAGCAGTAATACTTTTAACATGCTTATTCTCCTTGCGGCGCAGCAGCGGCAGGCGCTTCAGCCTGAGGTGCGGCTTCTGTGGCGGCCACGGACGGCTGGGCCAGCAGATTACGCACGCGCGTTTGCATCAGTTTTTCCAGAATCGCCTGGCTTTGCAGCGTGTCTGGCACATCCATATTAATGTTCTGCTGGCTCAGCTTATCCAGCTCATCCAGGAACGCTTTGGTGGTGGCATCGTCGGTGTCGTAATAGGCACGCACCCACGTTGAAACGTTATCCAGCGCCTGTTTGTAAGTTTCTTCCTGATGACGCGGAACAGCCTGCGCGGCAACCAGCAGACGTGAGCGAATGTTTTCGCGCAGATAGACGTCCTGGTTTGGTGCCAGCAGCGGTACGGCTGTTTCGTCACGACGACGAATAGTAATGAAGCTGTCCATAAAATTCTGCCAGCTTTTTTGCAGGTTGACGCGCCATTCACTGAGGGAGCTTGAAAGCTCGCCGCCGTCGTCATCCATTGGGGAATCGTCGGTGCTGTTATCCGCCAGACGCAGGTTGTCGATTTGGTTCGACAGCTGATTCACTTTGAGAATAATGCCGTCGTAGTCGACCTGTGAAACGCCGGAAAGGCTCGTAACATCGTCGGTGATTGCGCGGCGTGCGCCAATCAGGCTCGGATCGTTCATGTCAGCCAGACTCGCATCGGCGCTTTTCAGCAGCGCTGAGGCTGTGGTGACATCCTGATCGCTCCACAACTTGCGGCCCGCCAGTTTTACGAGGAAATCGGCCTGAGCCAGCAGCCAGGTTTTGGCATCGCTGCCGGAAATGGTAGCGACTTTCTGCTGCAGCTCATCAAGCTGTTTATTGAGCGCATCTTGCTGATTCTTCGCTTCTGCCAGCTGAGCGGCCTGCTGCTTGATAACGCCTTCCAGCTCACTTTTCTGGGTTTCCTGCGCTTTTTGCAGGGCAGTCACCTGATTCACCAGCGCATCGCTGGCGGTGGTCTGATTCACGTTTTGCTGCTTAACCAGCCCATACAGGCCGGCACCCGCCGCTAATGCGATAGCGATAGCCACTACGCTCAGCACCAGTGGCGTTTTGTTGCTGCCATTTTTCTTCTCAGCGTTCTTCTTTTCAGCATTCTCCGGCTGTGGCGTGATATCCACGGCCTCCCTGGTCTCTTCAACCACGGCGGAGTTCTCTTTTTGTTCCGTCATTATGGCTTCCAATGTTGAGAGTTATTGTAAAGCACGCAGCAGCGCGTCGTTGTCGGCGCTATCGGCTACCTTGATGTTCCGCCAGCCCAGCTCCCGGGCCTGTTGTGCAAGACGTTCACTGACCACCAAAAGGTCGCAGTTTACCAGCCACTGCTCGCGATACCATTGAGGGATCAGCGACCAAAGGTGTTGTAACATTTCACCGCTGGTGATGACTATCTGGCTCACGCCGCGTGACTGCCAGCGCATCGCCTCTTCCGCACCGTCATAATGACGGTTACCACGTTGATAACATTCACAAAATATCACGCTGGCGCCACGGCTGCGTAAGGTTTCCCCCAGCAGTTCCCGGCCGCCATTACCGCGTAAAATCAGCGCTTTCTTGCCCGCAACCGATTGTAATTCCGGTAATTGTAGCAACACTTCGCTGATTTCCCGATCGAGGGGATAGCGAACGTGATGGCTGCTGACTTTATGTAACGCCAGCGCCGTGGTGCGTCCAATGGCGAAGTAGTCGGGTGACGACGGCCAGTGCAAGCCAAGTTGTTGCAAGTGAGCGTGTGCAAACTCTACGGCATGTTGGGAAAGGGCAAACAGCAGTGACTCTTTACCCAGGGCGGCGAGATGCATTGGCAACGCAGCCAGCTCGCGGCCTGGGGTAAACTCAATTAACGGAAAGCTCCAGGCCTCTCGCCCCAGCGCGCGCAGGCGGCTGACAAGTTCTTCTCCCTGAGGAGAGGGGCGAGTGACCAGAATGCTCATTCAGGCGCTTCTCCGTTATACACGTCTTTAAGGATTGCCCGAGCGCCGTTATCCAGCAGCTCTTCAGCAAGGGACACGCCCAGTGCTTCGGCATCTTTAGCGGGGCCGCGACGTTCGCCACGCACCATCTGGCTACCGTCAGGTGCGCCAACCAGCGCACGCAGCCACAGCTCACCGTCCTTTAATTCAGCATAGCTGCCAATCGGCACCTGACAGCCGCCTTCAAGACGAGTATTCATCGCGCGTTCTGCACGAACACGAACGGCGGTGTCATCATGATTCAGTGGCGCGAGCAGCGCACGGGTCTGCTCATCGTCGAGGCGGCATTCAATCCCGACAGCACCCTGGCCGACAGCCGGCAGAGACTGTTCTGGCGACAGCGCAAGGCGAATTCTGGATTCCAGACCCAGACGTTTCAGACCGGCAACCGCCAGAATGATGGCATCGTAGTCGCCGTTATCGAGTTTGCTCAGGCGCGTGCCAACGTTGCCACGTAGCGAACGGATCACCAAATCGGGGCGTTCAGCGGCTATCTGACACTGGCGGCGTAAACTTGACGTGCCAACCACGCTGCCAGCGGGCAGTGCATCAATGGAGTCAAAGTGATTGGAGACAAACGCATCGCGCGGATCTTCACGCTCGCAAATGGTGGTCAGCCCCAATCCTTGTGGAAATTCTACGGGCACATCTTTCATCGAGTGCACGGCAATGTCAGCGCGGTTTTCAAGCAGCGCAAGTTCCAGCTCTTTGACAAACAGCCCTTTTCCGCCCACTTTCGCCAGCGGGGTATCAAGGATCACATCGCCTCGCGTCACCATCGGCACCAGTTCTACGCTCAGGCCGGGATGGCATGCCATCAGGCGGTCTTTCACATAATGTGCCTGCCAAAGTGCGAGGGGACTTTGCCGTGTGGAAATTCTTAAAACTTTGTCTAACATGCTTGTTACCGTCGTTATCGTCCACTAGCCATCCTAACATTGTTGCTATAAGGATGTTAGTTTTCGAGTTTTTCTGAAAATCCAAAATCGAAGCAGGCGAGGCGTGCTGAAGAATTTACAGCGCTTAAACAGTGCTAAACTTATCTGTAGCGCATCTTTCTTTACCGTCAAACGGCAAGGTGTTAAATTGATCACGTTTTAAACCGTTTGTTAGCCCGTACTACCCAACCTGACGGCAACGGACGGTAGCGGTTCTTGTTGAAATTCTAAAATCCGTCACCCTCGCGGTACAACGGGTTTAAACATCAGGCGATATGTCTTGTACCTCTATATTGAGACACTGAAACAGAGACTGGATGCCATCAATCAATTGCGTGTGGATCGCGCGCTTGCTGCCATGGGGCCCGCTTTTCAGCAGGTCTACAGTCTTCTGCCGACATTGCTTCACTACCATCATCCGCTCATGCCGGGTTACCTCGACGGTAACGTACCCAAAGGCATTTGCCTCTACACGCCTGATGAAACTCAACGCCATTACCTGGACGAACTCGAACTCCATCGCGGCATGCCGCCGCAGGCGACTGCGAAAGGTGAACTGCCGATAACCGGCGTTTACTCGATGGGGAGCACCTCGTCTGTGGGGCAAAGCTGTTCCTCCGATCTCGACATCTGGGTTTGTCACCAGGCCTGGCTGGATAACGAAGAGCGCCAACTGTTGCAGCGTAAATGCAGTCTGCTTGAAAGCTGGGCGGCGTCGCTGGGCGTGGAAGTGAGCTTTTTCCTGATCGACGAAAACCGCTTCCGCCATAACGAAAGCGGCAGTCTGGGTGGTGAAGACTGTGGTTCAACGCAGCACATTTTTCTGCTCGATGAATTTTATCGCACCGCGGTACGCCTCGCAGGGAAACGTATTCTGTGGAATATGGTGCCGTGCGAAGAAGAAGAGCATTACGACGATTACGTCATGAAGCTCTATGCGCAAGGCGTGCTGACCCCGAACGAATGGCTGGACTTAGGCGGATTGAGCTCGCTCTCTGCGGAAGAGTACTTCGGTTCCAGCCTGTGGCAGCTGTATAAAAGTATTGATTCACCGTACAAAGCGGTGCTGAAAACGCTGCTGCTCGAAGCCTATTCCTGGGAATATCCCAACACGCGCCTTCTGGCCAAAGACATTAAGCAGCGTTTGCATGACGGCGAGATAGTCTCTTTCGGCCTCGATCCGTACTGCATGATGCTTGAACGCGTAACAGATTATCTCCTGGCAATTGATGACACCACCCGTCTGGATCTGGTGCGTCGATGTTTCTATTTAAAAGTCTGCGAAAAACTCAGCCGTGAGCGCGCCTGCGTGGGTTGGCGTCGTGAAGTGGTGGGGCAGTTAGTGAAAGACTGGGGCTGGAGCGAAGAGCGTCTGGCAATGCTCGATAACCGCGCTAACTGGAAAATCGATGAAGTGCGTAAAGCGCACAACGAACTGCTCGATGCGATGATGCAGAGCTACCGTAATCTGATTCGCTTCGCGCGCCGCAATAATTTGAGTGTTTCCGCAAGCCCGCAGGATATCGGTGTTCTGACCCGTAAACTGTACGCCGCGTTTGAAGCGCTGCCGGGTAAAGTCACGCTGGTCAACCCGCAGATTTCCCCGGACCTTTCCGAGCCGAACCTGACCTTTATCCATGTGCCGCCGGGCCGTGCCAACCGTACAGGCTGGTATCTTTACAACCGTGCGCCGAACATGGAGTCCATCGTCAGCCATCAGCCGCTGGAATATAACCGTTATCTTAATAAGCTGGTGGCCTGGGCCTGGTTTAACGGCCTGCTGACCTCACGCACCCGCCTGTTTATTAAGGGCAACGGCGTTGCTGACCTGGCAAAATTGCAGGAAATGGTGGCCGATGTGTCTCACCACTTCCCGCTGCGTTTACCGGCACCTACACCGAAAGCGCTCTACAGCCCGTGCGAGATTCGCCATCTGGCGATTATCGTCAACCTGGAATATGACCCGACGGCGGCGTTCCGCAATCAGGTTGTACATTTCGATTTCCGTAAGCTCGATGTCTTCAGCTTCGGCGAAGAGCAAAACTGCCTGGTGGGCAGCGTCGATCTGCTTTATCGCAACTCGTGGAATGAAGTGCGTACGCTGCACTTTAACGGCGAGCAAGCGATGATCGAAGCGCTGAAAACCATTCTGGGCAAAATGCACCAGGATGCCGCGCCGCCGGACAGCGTTGAAGTGTTCTGCTACAGCCAACACCTGCGTGGGCTGATTCGTACTCGCGTGCAGCAACTGGTCTCTGAGTGTATTGATTTGCGCCTTTCAAGTACCCGTCAGGAAACCGGGCGTTTCAAAGCGCTGCGTGTGGCGGGGCAAACCTGGGGCCTGTTCTTCGAACGTCTGAATGTGTCGGTGCAGAAACTGGAAAACGCGATCGAGTTTTATGGTGCCATCTCCCACAACAAGCTGCATGGCTTGTCAGTGCAGGTGGAAACGAACCATGTGAAACTGCCGTCTGTTGTGGATGGGTTTGCCAGCGAAGGGATTATTCAGTTCTTCTTTGAAGACACCAGCGATGATAACGGCTTCAACATCTACATTCTGGATGAGAGCAACCGGGCAGAGGTTTATCACCACTGCGAAGGCAGTAAAGAAGAGCTGGTGCGAGACGTCAGCCGCTTTTACTCCTCGTCGCACGACCGCTTTACCTACGGCTCAAGCTTTATCAACTTCAACCTGCCGCAGTTCTATCAGATTGTGAAGACGGACAACCGCTCGCAGGTCATTCCCTTCCGTACTCAGGCCATCGCCTCTGTTGCACCTGCTAATCAGGATGCTGCAGCACCGCTTTTACAGCAGTATTTTTCCTGAGAAATTGCCCGGTGACGCTACGCTTACCGGGCCTACAACGGCTTAATCCGTAGGCCGGATAAGCGTCAGCGCCATCCGGCATAAGGGTTTTGGGGAGAGTAGTGCGAGTGTCAAGGCGGCAGTATGATCGTTTTGCAGAGTCCAGCATCAATCACATAATAATATTCCAAAGACTTTTCATGGCACGGGTGGTAACCGGAAAACATGAGCCAAAAGGGGATTAAGTATGAAACGAAAAGAAATATAAATGCAGTGATGATACTGATAGGAAGGTAGAACTTTCCGATAAACGTTGGTTTCTCCGGCACCTTTGTCCCTTTTTGAAATAAGGCCCGTAGAATGAGGCAGAATACATATACCATAAACGGTATGGCGCCGACACATGCGGTTGACATGCCAAAGTTATATATAATATCTCCATGTTTTATTATTGACATGACACTACGTAGAGGTGCTGACGCAACGGCAAAATAAAGCATTACGAATATAATTATTAAAACTAAGATCGCCCAAGATTTAATGAATAATGTTTTTTTCCAGTTCGGCGATTGTTCTGTGTTCATTTTTACCAACTTGAGCCATAAGCGTCAATGAAGAACGCATTGTTGTGTTCACGATTCCATTGCAATATTCTTTGCTGCTCGCTGAGTGCTGGTTTAAGCTTTGCCTTAAGATAGTCCGAAAAATGCAATTCACGATCCAGAAAGTTTAGGCCTGCGTTAAGGAAAATCCCAGCGAAGAGTAGAGTAAGTGGACCAATGACACTCGCAGAGCCCAGTAGCTCATTAACAATTTCCCGGGCCTTTTCGAGCATCAGCAGCAGAATATGGTGGCTTTCAGTGATGAACGTTCCATTCATTAGCGCCATATCATTCAGCAGGGGGGGACGTTCTTCATCGTCATTGATGGCTTTCCCGAGCAGGGGGGATGATTTATCGAGAGGTTTTACAATGCTCAGTTCCTGATGATTGACATTTTGCACTCGCGAGAGCGCATGCTTGAGCGCGTAGACAACGATTTGATCAACGTGGGTGAGTTGAGCTTTATTACCGATAGAGCTAACAGACGCACACCCGCTGGAAATCAACCCTTGCTGACGCCCGTTTAGCGTTAAATAAACCAGGTCAGACATATCATCCCCTTTTAAATAATTAACTGGGTTATGTTTTTAGAGCTTTATTACGAAGAAGTAAGAGAGATATTGTTCCTCTGACGGCAAGAGATCAATAACTTTTATTAAAGCGTGGAGGAGTGAAATGCTGAAGGCTTATTTAAATGAATGGATGAAGCAATGCATATTCATTGAATAAATAAAATTAAAGCTGGATGTAGTTAAATGCCGTTTCCAGAAAGAAACGGCATTATGACCTATTAACGGAAAGTCACTTCCTCACCCGCTTGCTGAGTGGCAGCCTGCTCCAGCAAATCCCAGAACGTTTCGCCGCTGCGATCGCACACCCACTCATCTTCCTTGAGACTGAAGTGATAGCCGCCCTGTTTGGTCGCCAGCCACACCTGATGCAGCGGTTCCTGACGGTTGATAATGATTTTGCTGCCGTTTTCAAAACTGAGCGTCAGCACGCCGCCGTTGATCTCACAATCGATATCGCTGTCGCCGTCCCAGTCATCAAGACGTTCTTCAATGGTGAGCCAAAGTGTGTCGGCAAGGCGATGGAATTCACTGTCGTTCATTTTTGTTTCCCATTATTGCGTGATGGCGACAGTATATCGCTAAACGCTTGCTTTTACGTCTTCTCCTGCGATGATAGAAAGCAGAAAGCATCAACCACAGGCACTTTAGAATGAAGAACATTGTTGGACCTCTGGTCCTTATGACTGCGTTATTTACGCTGACGGGTTGCGGTCTCAAAGGCCCGCTTTATTTTCCGCCGGCCGATAAAACAGCCGCTCCACCGACCCAACCGGTAAACCCTGGAACGCAAAGCACCGAGCCGACTCGTAACGATCGCGGCGACAGCGGTGGCCCGACTCAGGTGAACTACTAAAACTCAGTCGTTGTTTCTGCGTGGATGGAGTAGATGATGCAGTTCTCTAAAATGCATGGCCTTGGCAACGACTTTATGGTCGTTGATGCGGTGACGCAGAACGTGTTCTTTTCGCCGGAGCTGATTCGTCGCCTCGCGGATCGGCATCTCGGCGTAGGGTTTGATCAACTGTTGGTGGTTGAGCCCCCTTACGATCCCGATCTCGATTTTCACTACCGCATCTTTAATGCCGATGGCAGCGAAGTGAATCAGTGTGGCAACGGCGCACGTTGTTTTGCGCGCTTTGTTCGCATCAAAGGCCTGACCAATAAACGTGATATCCGCGTCAGCACCGCTAACGGCCGTATGGTATTAAGCGTAACGGATGACGAACTGGTGCGCGTGAACATGGGCGAACCCAATTTCGAGCCTTCACAGGTGCCTTTCCGCGCTAACAAAGCGGAAAAGACCTATATTATGCGTGCGGCAGAACAAACAGTATTGTGCGGCGTGGTCTCGATGGGCAACCCGCATTGCGTTCTTCAGGTTGATGATGTGGATACCGCAGCGGTGGAAACATTAGGACCAGTGCTGGAAAGTCATGAGCGTTTTCCGGAGCGTGCCAATATCGGTTTTATGCAGGTCGTCAAACGTGATCACATCCGTTTGCGCGTGTATGAACGTGGCGCTGGCGAAACGCAGGCGTGCGGGAGTGGAGCCTGTGCCGCTGTTGCGGTGGGCATTCAGCAAGGCTTGCTGGCCGAAGAGGTACGCGTGGAACTGCCAGGCGGGCGGCTGGATATCGCCTGGAAAGGACCGGGTCAACCGTTGTATATGACTGGCCCGGCGACACATGTCTACGACGGATTTATTCATTTATGAAACAAATAGGGGAAGAGCAGCAGGCAGAACTTAGCGCGCTGGATGACAGTGCGGTGGTGGAGTATCTGTTGCACCATCCTGAGTTTTTCATTCGCAACGCACCGGTTGTGGAGCAGATGCGCGTTCCGCATCCCGTTCGCGGCACGGTGTCGTTGGTTGAGTGGCACATGGCCCGGGCGCGAAATCAAATCAACGTGCTGGAAGAAAACATGTCGCTTCTGGTGGAACAGGCAGCGGCCAACGAAAGCCTGTTCTATCGTCTATTGCATCTACAAACGCGCCTTGCGACGGCAGAAAGCCTCGATGATATGTTGAATCGCTTTCACCGCTGGGCTCGTGAGCTGGGTCTGGCGGGCGCAACTGTGCGCCTGTTTGCCGATCGCTGGCGCATTGGTGCACCGTCCAAATTCACCCAGTTGGCGCTCTCGCGTCAGGCCTTCGAACCGATTCGCATTCAACGCCTTGGTCGGGAACGGCATTTCCTTGGCTCGCTGAACGGCCCGGAATTGCTGGTCATGATGCCGGAAGCGAAAGCCATTGGCTCAGTGGCGATGTCGATGCTCGGCAGCGATAGCGATCTCGGTGTGGTACTGTTCAGCAGTCGTGATGTGCACCATTATCAGGCAGGGCAAGGCACACATCTTCTTCAGGAAATTTCGTTGCTGTTGCCTGGTTTGCTGGAGCGCTGGGTCGAGCGCGTATGACGGCCTCACCTTTAGCGACAGCCACCGAACGTTTCCTGCGTTATCTGGGCGTAGAGCGCCAGTTAAGTCCCATCACCGTATTGAATTATCAGCGTCAGCTTGATGCCATTATCGCTTTAGCCGAAGAAACCGGCGTCAAAAGCTGGCAACAATGTGACGCTGCCGTGGTGCGCAGTTTTGCCACACGCAGCCGCCGCAAAGGGCTTGGTCCTGCCAGCCTCGCGTTGCGCCTCTCCGCATTACGCAGTTTTTTCGACTGGTTAGTCGGCCAGGGCGAGCTACAGGTCAACCCGGCGAAAGCCGTTTCTGCGCCGAAAACGCCGCGCCATCTGCCGAAGAACATTGATGTCGACGATGTCAATCGTCTGCTGGATATCGATCTCAACGATCCGTTGGCCGTGCGAGACAGAGCGATGCTGGAGGTAATGTACGGCGCAGGCCTCCGTCTTTCCGAATTAGTCGGTCTGGATTTGAAACATCTCGATCTGGAATCGGGTGAAGTGTGGGTGATGGGCAAGGGCAGCAAAGAGCGCCGTTTGCCGATTGGCCGCAACGCGGTGCAGTGGATTGAACACTGGCTGGATTTACGCGGGTTGTTTGGCGCTGAAGAAGACGCGCTGTTTTTATCCAAACTCGGTAAGCGAATTTCGGCGCGTAATGTGCAAAAGCGATTCGCGGAGTGGGGCATCAAACAAGGGCTGAACAGCCATGTAAACCCGCACAAACTCCGTCATTCCTTCGCTACCCATATGCTGGAATCGAGCGGCGATCTGCGCGGCGTGCAGGAATTACTGGGCCACGCCAATCTGTCGACCACTCAAATCTATACCCATCTTGATTTTCAACACCTTGCTTCGGTGTACGATAAAGCGCATCCACGCGCAAAACGGGGGAAATAATGCGTTTTTACCGTCCTCTGGGCCAGATAGCCGCCCTGACGTTTGATCTCGACGACACCCTTTACGATAACCGCCAGGTGATTCGCCGCACCGAAAAAGAGTCGCTTGAGTTTGTTCGTAACTACCACCCAGCGTTGAATCAACTTGAGAGCAGCGATTTCCAGCAACTGCGCACGGCGCTACGCCAGACAGAACCGGAAATCTATCACGACGTAACCGAGTGGCGGCGTCGTGCGGTAGAGCAGGCGATGCTGAATGCCGGGTTGTCCGCAAGTGATGCGGAAATGGGTGCCAATGCCGCAATGATGAATTTCGCCAAATGGCGCAGCGCCATTGATGTGCCGCAGGAAACGCACGATACCCTCGCGAAGCTGGCAGAAAAATGGCCGCTGGTGGCGATCACCAACGGCAACGCGCAGCCAGAATTGTTCGGCCTGAATGAGTACTTCAAATTTGTGCTGCGCGCGGGCCCTGACGGGCGCTCGAAACCGTTCAGCGATATGTACCATCTGGCGGCTGAACGCCTTGATGTGCCGCTTGGGCAAATCCTGCATGTCGGTGATGACCTGACAACAGATGTTGCCGGTGCCGTCCGCTGCGGCATGCAGGCGTGCTGGATCAATCTGCTCGATGGCGACCTGATGCAAATCAATGACAGTCGCCTGTTGCCGCACATTGAAATTTCGCGGTTGGCATCCCTCACTACGCTGATATAATCACCAGCAACTCTGTATATATTAACAGGGGTTCTGCGAACCCCGATTTTCTCCGGCGGTGCCAATGGACGTTTCTTACCTGCTCGACAGCCTCAATGACAAACAGCGTGAAGCCGTAGCGGCTAAGCGTACCAACCTGCTGGTGCTGGCTGGGGCGGGGAGTGGTAAGACGCGCGTGCTGGTGCACCGCATCGCCTGGCTGCAAAGCGTGGAAAACTGCTCGCCATATTCCATTATGGCGGTGACGTTCACCAACAAGGCGGCGGCGGAAATGCGCCACCGTATCGCGCAGCTGATGGGCTCTTCGCAGGGTGGCATGTGGGTCGGGACTTTCCACGGCCTGGCGCACCGTTTGCTGCGTGCGCACCATCTGGACGCCAATCTGCCGCAAGATTTCCAGATTCTGGACAGCGAAGATCAGCTGCGTTTGCTGAAGCGCCTGATGAAAGCGATGAACCTCGACGAGAAGCAGTGGCCTGCGCGTCAGGGAATGTGGTTTATCAACGGTAAGAAAGATGAGGGCCTGCGTCCGCATCATATCCAAAGCTTCGGCAACCCTATCGAACAAACCTGGATCAGCGTTTACAAAGCCTATCAGGAAGCCTGTGATCGCGCGGGACTGGTAGATTTCGCCGAGCTGCTGCTGCGAGCGCACGAGCTGTGGCTCAATAAGCCGCATATTTTGCAGCACTACCGCGAACGCTTCACCAATATCCTCGTCGACGAATTCCAGGATACCAACAACATTCAGTACGCGTGGATCCGCATGCTGGCGGGCGACACTGGCAAAGTGATGATCGTCGGCGACGATGACCAGTCAATTTACGGCTGGCGTGGCGCGCAGGTGGAAAATATTCAGCGCTTCCTCAACGATTTCCCGGGTGCCGAAACTATTCGTCTGGAACAGAACTACCGTTCGACCAACAATATTCTGAGCGCCGCTAACGCCCTGATTGAAAACAACAACGGGCGTCTGGGCAAAAAGCTGTGGACCGACGGCGTCGACGGCGAGCCTATCTCGCTCTATTGCGCTTTTAACGAACTCGACGAAGCGCGTTTCGTGGTCAGCCGCATTAAAACCTGGCAGGACAACGGCGGAGCGCTGGAGCAGTGCGCCATTCTTTATCGCAGCAACGCCCAGTCGCGTGTGCTGGAAGAAGCCTTGTTGCAGGTCAGCATGCCGTACCGCATCTACGGTGGCATGCGCTTCTTCGAGCGTCAGGAAATCAAAGATGCGCTTTCCTATTTGCGCCTGATTGCTAACCGAAATGACGACGCGGCGTTTGAACGCGTGGTGAATACCCCAACGCGAGGGATTGGCGATCGCACGCTTGATGTGGTGCGTCAGGCCTCGCGAGATCGCCAGTTAACGCTGTGGCAGGCCTGCCGTGAGCTGCTGAAAGAGAAAGCCCTGGCTGGACGTGCGGCCAGTGCGTTACAGCGCTTTATGGAACTTATCGAAGCGCTGGCGCAGGAAACTGTCGACATGCCGCTGCATGTGCAGACCGACCGGGTTATCAAAGATTCCGGCCTGTTCATGATGTATGAACAAGAGAAAGGCGAGAAGGGCCAGACGCGTATCGAAAACTTAGAGGAACTGGTGACGGCTACGCGCCAGTTCAGCTACAACGACGAAGAAGAAGACATGATGCCGCTGCAAGCGTTCCTCTCCCACGCTGCGCTTGAAGCGGGCGAAGGGCAGGCGGACACCTGGCAGGACGCAGTACAGTTGATGACGCTGCACTCAGCGAAAGGTCTGGAGTTTCCGCAGGTATTTATCGTCGGGATGGAAGAAGGCATGTTCCCAAGCCAGATGTCGCTCGATGAAGGCGGGCGTCTGGAAGAGGAACGCCGTCTGGCCTACGTTGGGGTGACGCGTGCGATGCAGAAGCTGACCCTGACCTACGCCGAAACGCGTCGTCTGTACGGTAAAGAGGTCTATCACCGTCCATCACGCTTCGTGGGTGAATTACCGGAAGCGTGCGTGGAAGAAGTTCGTCTGCGTGCAACGGTGAGTCGCCCTGTGAGCCACCAGCGGATGGGCACGCCAATGGCGGAAAACGACACGGGCTACAAGCTTGGCCAGCGCGTTCGTCACCCGAAATTTGGTGAAGGCACCATCGTTAATCTGGAAGGCAGCGGCGAACACAGCCGTTTGCAGGTCGCGTTTCAGGGGCAAGGGATCAAATGGCTGGTTGCCGCCTACGCTCGTCTCGAAACCGTGTAACTTTAAGAAAATCATCATAATTTTTTAACGTTCTGCTAGTCTTAACTGCCTGAGGGGTGGAAAAATCCTCTGGCTTTTCGTTGCGTGTTGACGCTGCATTTAGGCTGGCGTAACATGCGCGCACGATTACGCTAAGAGGACTGATACCTTGGACACACCCAGTAGATGCTGGCTCAACTTCCTGCAATCCAGGAACAACTCCTAAGGCTATCACCCCACGCTGATGGCCTTAGAGGTTGTCAGCGACCCGCTCGTATTCCGTCGCTCTGAGTCAGGCTTTATGGTCTGAAACCCCCATTGTTTCTGTGTGCCCAACGTACCGTCCGATCATTTTTTGCATTGGGAGTCCCGGTCATGCTGAGCGCATTTCAACTGGAAAACAATCGCTTAACGCGTCTTGAGTCTGATGACATCGAACATCTGGGCAGCTCTGTCTGGGTCGATTTGGTGGAGCCGGATGATGACGAGCGAAACCGCGTACAGTCAGAACTGGGTCAAAATCTTGCCACACGTCCTGAACTGGAAGACATCGAAGCATCGGCCCGTTTCTTCGAAGACGAAGACGGCCTGCACATTCACTCCTTCTTCTTTTTTGAAGATGCTGACGATCACGCGGGTAACTCCACCGTGGCATTTACCATTCGCGAAGGGCGCTTGTTTACCCTGCGCGAGCGCGAACTGCCTGCGTTTCGTCTCTATCGTATGCGAGCCCGTAACCAGGAAATGGTCGACGGTAATGCTTTTGAACTGCTGCTCGATCTGTTCGAAACCAAAATCGAACAGCTGGCGGATGAAATCGAAAACATCTACAGCGATCTGGAAAAGCTGAGCCGGGTGATCATGGAAGGCCATCAGGGCGATGAGTACGACGAAGCACTGTCCACCCTGGCGGAGCTGGAAGATATCGGCTGGAAAGTGCGTTTGTGTCTGATGGATACCCAACGCGCACTGAACTTCCTGGTGCGTAAGGCGCGTTTGCCTGCTGTCCAGCTTGAACAGGCGCGCGAAATCCTGCGAGATATCGAATCTCTGCTGCCGCACAACGAATCGCTGTTCCAGAAGGTGAACTTCCTGATGCAGGCGGCGATGGGCTTTATCAACATCGAGCAGAACCGCATCATCAAGATCTTCTCGGTTGTTTCTGTTGTGTTCCTGCCGCCGACGCTGGTGGCTTCCAGCTACGGGATGAACTTTGAATTTATGCCAGAGCTGCATTTAAGCTTCGGCTATCCGGCGGCAATTGTGGTGATGATCCTCGCGGGCCTCGCGCCGTATCTTTACTTCAAGCGTAAGAACTGGCTGTAAGAATCACGTCATAATCCCGGCGGCTTGCAGGTGTGAAGCCGCCGATCAACAACGGTTCTGCAATTTCCTTTTCTGCCGCAATCTCGCCTAAAACATCGCGTAGCTTCGCCAGCGTTTTCTCTGATGTGTGGCTCGATGTGATTAACGGCAGACCCGGTGTTAACGCTGTTTCGCCAAT
Source organism: Pantoea sp. sgz302252 (assembly GCF_047713085.1). NCBI lineage: Bacteria > Pseudomonadati > Pseudomonadota > Gammaproteobacteria > Enterobacterales > Erwiniaceae > Pantoea > Pantoea sp. sgz302252. The sequence continues at coordinate 12,573 of NZ_JBLFJW010000027.1, read as the reverse complement.
GATCGCCAGCCCGGTCAGTGCTTCAGGCTGATAACGCGCAAACAGCGCCAGGCTAACACAATCAATTGCAGCGATGTCGGCCACGCCGTTTTGCAGCGCCTTCAGCGACTGACGATGGCTGCCCGTCCAGACAAGTGAGCTGAAAAACGTATCGTCATGCGCCACGCTGTTACGCAGGGCGTGATACCCCGATTGCGAGTCTGCTGAATTGCTGGCGGCGATGCGCCCGCGAAACGCTGCAAGCGTTTTACCCTCATCCACTTTTCTTACCACCAGCTTGCTACGGTAGTTCCCTCCCTCACATCCCGACGCAAGGTAATGAAACTGGCCCACCACCTGAACCTCCTGTAACTGTGTCATCAGAGGATATCCGCAGGTCTGGCTTAACAATAAAGTGTCGTCACGCCAGTGTGGGAGGAGTTCAACCGGTCGCAGAAATTGCGCCTCAGGAAAACGGCGCAGCACCGCAGCAGCCAGTGCATCGGTGGCTGTGGGATTAACGTCATACATCGGAAAAGCCAGCTTAGCCGCCATGTGTTTCTCCTTCGTGCTTGCCTGGATGCACCGTTACGTCGACCGGACGGAAGCGATAATTGCGCCACCATTCCCGATAGCCTTTCACCAGGAATCCCTGATTCCGCTGCTGATAACGCTCTTTATCGCGCAGCCAGACTTTACGCAGGCCATACCAGGGCACGCCGGGTAAATCGTGATGTACCGAATGATAGTTCAGATTGAGGAACAGCAGCCGCCAGGGTAAAGACGTTTCGGTAATGGCGGAGCGTGCCAGCGGATCGTCCGCCGCGCGGTGCTCCAGAAAAGAACGCACTTTTGTCACGGCAAGCGCTGGATAGCTGACCGCAGCGAGATACCACAGGATCGGGAAATCGTTATGCTCCAGCCAGTAAAAAACCAGGGCGAGCAGAGTGAAATGAACCAGCCACATGGCGATAGCAGGGCGTTCAAGGCGGCGGAAAGAGGCCACCATTCCCGCGAACACGCCGAAGATATCCAGCAGCGGAGCCAGCAGCAATCGACCGACAAAGGTGTTTCGCCAGTGGATCACGCGTTGCTGCCACTCACTGAAACGCTGCCAGCGTTCGGCTGAGAAATAGTACGTTTCAGGATCTTCTCCCGGCACGGTCAACAGCTGATTGCGGTGATGCGCCAGATGCGAATCGCGGTATAAGCCATACGGATACCATACGGCCAGAGGCAAAAGACCGAACAGCTGGTTCAGACGTGGCCAGCGGGTCGGATGGCCATGGATAAGCTCGTGCTGAAGTGACAGATACCAGGTGGTAAACAGAATGAGCAGGGCGGTAGCGGTAAATAACCCCAGCGTTTTATGGAAGGCCAGCGTGGCAAACCAGCCGCTGTAAATGGTGACCATCAGCAGCCATGTGGGGAGTTCGCTGCGCCACAGCCAGCTTTGGGACCACTGGCGCACCGCCAGCCGTTGGGTGTCGTTAAGCCAGGCAGAACGTCTGGCGCTGTCAGGAGGTAACATCCGGCCTTCACATTTCAGGAATACATTCGCTGAAGATGTGAGAAGCCGTTTGAAATAACAAAGAATTTAACCGGATGAGCTTTGCCGTTTTTCAGCAAAGCCGATGGCATCAGGCTTTTGGTGCGCGTCGCAGCGTGTAAACCGCATCCATCACAAAGAGTGCTAACGCGACCCAGATAAACGCGAACGTTACCATCTTATCGGTTCCCGGTGTTTCACCGTAGAACACCACCGCTAGCAGGAACATCAGCGTCGGGCCGATGTATTGGAAGAAACCGAGCGTCGACAGGCGCAAACGAGTGGCAGCACCGGTAAAGCACAGCAGCGGAATAGTGGTGACCACACCTGCCGCCATCAGCAGCAGATTCAGCGATAGAGGATTTTGCCCCATATGGCTGGTGGCGCTGTCGGCAATGCCAAACAGATAAATCGCCGCCACTGGCAGCAGCCAGAGGGTTTCAACCAACATGCCGGTCTGCGCATCGACAGCAATCTTTTTGCGTGCCAGGCCATAGAACGCGAAGCTGAAGGCCAGGCCCAGCGCGATAACGGGCAGGGAGCCAAACGTCCAGAGCTGCACCAGCACGCCACATGCCGCCAACGCGACCGCCAGCCATTGCATGCGACGGAAACGCTCGCCGAGGAAAATCATCCCCAACACCACGTTCACCAGCGGGTTAATAAAGTAACCGAGGCTTGCTTCCAGCATATGCTGATTGTTCACCGCCCAGATAAACAGCAGCCAGTTGCCGCCGATCAGCACGGCGGACACCGCTAGCATCAGGATTTTTTTCGGAGTCTGGCACAGGCGTTTGATCCCGCCCCACTGACGGCTGATGGAAATCAGCGCAATCATAAAGAAGAAAGACCAGATAATACGGTGAGTCAGAATTTCATCGGCTGGCACGTAGTGGATCAGCTTGAAGTAAGCCGGTGCCACGCCCCAGATAAAATAAGCGGCAAGGGCGAGTAGTACGCCTTGCCGCGTTTGTTTAGCATCCATCAGTAAAATCCGTTACAAAGAAGTAAACCGATTTTACCTGAATTTACCTCATCAACCCACCATATACGTCGCCGTGGCGCTGGCGATGTAAACCTGGTCTTCGTTATGTAACTCGACGCGTGCCACCGCGACTTTATTACCTGCACGGAGCAGGCTGCTGGTGGCGGTAAAGCGGTTCCCACGCCCTGGACGCAGGTAATCGACACGCAAATCAATAGTACCCATCCGCGACAGACGCTGGCGCAGTTCGTCTTCGTTAATGGTGTCGTGACGAGTCAGTGTGCTGCCTACGCAAACCAGGCCTGCCGCCACATCCAGTGCCGAAGCAATCACGCCGCCGTGAAGAATGCTTTGCGCCCAGTTGCCGACCATCATCGGCTGATTGTTAAAGCTGAGCTGGGCGAACGCTTTTTCGTAGCGTTCCAGTTCCAGACCAAGCGCACGGTTAAACGGCATGTGATACACAAAAATATCGCCGACCAATTTCAATGCTTCATCGGCGGTCAGTTCTTTAGACATAGCAACCTGTCCATCGGTTAATGAAATGTTGATTTTATGCTCATGGAATGTTGATTGCTACTTTCGGAACGGATAACCGCGCATTACAGAGATAAATGAGTAGAATGTCTGGCGAATAATAATCCAACTAATAAATATTTATCTTCAGGAGAACTCCCGATGCGAACCAGGCTGGGTTGGTTACTGGCAGTAGCAGGGCTGCCGCTTTCCGTTTACGCACAGGAAGCTACGATCAAGGATGTTCATGATACTCCCGCCGTTCGCGGCAGTATTATTGCCAACATGCTGCAGGAGCACGACAACCCGTTCACGCTCTACCCGTATGACACTAACTATCTGATTTATACGTGGAGCAGCGACATCGACAGAGAGGCTATCCAGTCCTATAACTGGGCGAAAAATGCGCGTAAGGATGAGGTGAAGTATCAGCTGAGCCTGGCCTTCCCAATCTGGCGCGGCATTCTGGGCGACAATTCCGTGCTGGGTGCTTCGTACACGCAAAAGTCCTGGTGGCAGCTTTCCAATACCGGCGAGTCTTCGCCTTTCCGCGAAACCAACTATGAGCCGCAGCTCTTCTTAGGCTTCGCGACAGATTACGAGTTTGCAGGCTGGACGCTGCGCGATGTTGAAGTCGGGTATAACCACGATTCCAACGGCCGTTCAGATCCCACTTCCCGCAGCTGGAACCGCATGTATACGCGCCTGATGGCGCAGAACGGCAACATGATGGTCGAAGTGAAGCCGTGGTTCGTCATCGGCGACACCGACGATAACCCGGATATCACCAAGTACATGGGTTACTACCAGCTGAAAATTGGTTATCAGCTGGGCGACGCGGTGCTGAGCGCGAAAGGCCAGTACAACTGGAACACCGGTTACGGCGGCGCGGAGCTGGGATTAAGCTACCCGGTGACCAAACATATGCGTGTTTATACTCAGGTTTACAGCGGTTACGGCGAGTCGCTGATTGATTACAACTTCAATCAGACGCGCGTTGGCGTAGGCGTAATGCTTAACGATCTGTTTTAATCATTGCACTCTTGTCCTCAGGCGCTGAATTGACAGCCCGGCAAGCTTGTACCGCCGGGCAATAAACCATAAAAAAGCCCGCTGATGCGCGGGCAGTAGGCTACAGGAGCCGGGGGTTTAATGATCATTGGTGCGCCGCTGCTTTCTCATGCAGGCAGCCGACACTGACCACACTAAACCGGCATTCAGCAATCCGGAGCCGATAAAAATCAGATAACCCATAATGTTGTCCCAATCCTCGCTGTTAATGTATCCAAAAAACTTAACGGCAACCTCGAACAGCGAACCCTCAGGGATCAGGATATAGCCGACAGCAACGATAATCAGATAAGAGCCAAAAAATGCCAGCCAGAGCAGGGCGAATTGATAGGGTTTCATTAGTACACCTGGACAGTGCCAAAGGCTGTTAAAGAAGCGGAAACTTTGAATGCCGGTGTTTTCAGTAGAGCTTCACGCAGAAGTGCAAAATCTGATCTGCGAGCCAGTGTGATACAACCATCACTCCTGCCTGCATATCCTGCCGGATGGAGTCTAAAATGACCCCTTTCTACATCCTCAATGAATGTCAGATCATCGATGCGGCTATCATTTCTGTATAGAGCAAACCAGACTGACCGATCGGATCCCGTTGCTTCAGACTGAAACCAGTCGCGTGCCCTTGTTCCCAACCCGCCGCGCCCACGAGTTACGATGAAATACTGTCCAGGTGGGAGTGGGCCAATGTTCTTAATCTTAATAGAGTCAGGGTTGTTTCTCATCGGCCCCGCATTACCGGAGTAGGCCGGGAAGAAACCTATACCGGGGCAGCTTAACGTAGATAAAGCCCCGTTGTTGAGATGAAAGGTGCAGCGGATCATCTTTCGTTCCACGCGTCTGAAAACTGAATGCTACCGTCACAGTATTTCCAGGTTATTTTTTCGTAGCGGAGTGAAACCCCTTCGAGGTGGTTATGTTTTTCGGTGCCAGGGTTTTTGCAGTCATGCATCATCGGGCAAATAGAGACAACCTTCACGTTTTCGAGCAGCATATTGAAGTATTCAACCTCCTGGCCCGCGTCGTTGATTTTGTACCACTTGAACTCGGCTGATTTAAGTGTCTGGCCCTTTGCGACAGCCTTGTAAATATAGGGGCTTGATGAATCAAATTCTTTCTCGAAAGTCAGAGCGCTATGTATGCGCGTACCTGTGATTTTTCCGGTATTACTATTGGTGGGAAGGTGGAGCCCGTGGCCAAATCCGAGGATCTCAATACTCCCCTCACGTTCCTGAACATCAACAGAGCCTTTAATGTCTGCGCCGCCATCATCTTTGAGCCATAAATAAGCTGGTATCGCCATGATAATTCCCTTTAGGTTTGTAATAGTTAACTTTGCATAATAAATAACCTGGTGCGAAAGCTTGTCAAGCGAAAGAGTCAAAACTAACGGTTATAAATCAATGTGATAAATCCATTTCATGAATGATAAACTTAAAATCATAAATGAGATGATTTCTATAAAGGTGAGACATTGCACGACGGTGGCGCGGAGCTGGGATTAAGCTACCCGGTGACCAAACATATGCGTGTTTATACTCAGGTTTACAGCGGTTACGGCGAGTCGCTGATTGATTACAACTTCAATCAGACGCGCGTTGGCGTAGGCGTAATGCTCAACGATCTGTTTTAATCATTGCACTCTTGTCCTCAGGCGCTGAAAATAGCGCCTGTTTTTATTTCAGGGCTGGGGTGAGTGTGGCGCAGGCGGAAGTGATCAATCAGGTAACGCTGGCAAGACAGGTTTTGCAGGAAACCTTCGGCTACCAGCAATTCCGCCCAGGACAGGAAACGATCATCGAGACCGTGCTCGAAGGGCGCGATTGTCTGGTGGTGATGCCGACGGGCGGCGGGAAATCCCTCTGCTATCAAATTCCTGCGTTAGTGCTTGAAGGCCTGACGGTGGTGGTTTCTCCGCTTATCTCGCTGATGAAAGACCAGGTCGATCAGCTGCTCGCCAACGGCGTGGCGGCGGCCTGTCTGAACTCAACCCAGAACCGCGAACAGCAGCAAGAAATTATGGCGGGCTGCCGAACGGGCAAAATCCGTCTGCTCTATATCGCGCCCGAGCGCCTGATGCTCGACAACTTCCTCGACAACCTCAGCCACTGGAATCCGGTGATGCTGGCGGTAGACGAAGCGCACTGTATCTCCCAATGGGGCCACGATTTCCGCCCTGAATATGCCGCATTAGGCCATCTACGTCAGCGTTTCCCGGCACTGCCTTTTATGGCTTTGACGGCAACTGCCGATGATACGACTCGTAGCGATATCGTCCGTCTGCTCGGCCTTAACGATCCGCTGATTCAAATCAGCAGCTTCGATCGCCCCAATATCCGTTACATGCTGATGGAGAAGTTTAAGCCTCTCGATCAGCTGATGCGTTACGTGCAGGAACAGCGCGGTAAATCGGGCATTATCTACTGCAACAGTCGTTCAAAGGTGGAAGACACCGCGGCCCGTCTGCAAAGTCGTGGCATCAGTGCAGGCGCTTATCACGCGGGGCTGGAAAATGACGTGCGTGCCGATGTGCAGGAGAAATTCCAGCGTGACGACCTGCAAATCGTGGTGGCGACCGTGGCCTTCGGCATGGGCATCAACAAGCCGAACGTGCGCTTTGTGGTGCACTTCGACATTCCGCGCAACATCGAATCTTACTACCAGGAAACCGGCCGCGCCGGGCGTGATGGCCTGCCTGCGGAAGCGATGCTGTTTTACGATCCGGCCGACATGGCGTGGCTGCGCCGCTGCCTGGAAGAGAAACCTGCCGGGCAGCTTCAGGACATCGAACGCCATAAGCTCAATGCAATGGGTGCCTTTGCAGAAGCGCAAACCTGCCGTCGCCTGGTGTTGCTGAATTACTTTGGTGAAGGGCGTCAGGAGCCGTGCGGCAACTGCGACGTGTGCCTTGATCCGCCGCGCCAGTACGACGGGCTGGAAGATGCGCGTAAAGCGCTCTCGACGGTGTATCGCGTGAATCAGCGTTTCGGGATGGGCTACGTGGTTGAAGTGCTGCGCGGGGCCAATAATCAGCGTATTCGCGAAATGGGTCACGACAAGCTGCCTGTCTACGGTATCGGTCGCGAGCAAAGCCACGAGCATTGGGTCAGCGTTATCCGCCAGCTCATCCACATGGGCTTTGCGACTCAGAACATCGCTCACCATTCTGCCTTACAGCTCACTGAAGCGGCGCGTCCGGTGCTCCGTGCCGAAGTTCCGCTGCAATTGGCTGTACCGCGTGTGCTCGCACTCAAACCACGCGTGGCGCAGAAATCGTATGGCGGCAATTACGACCGTAAGCTGTTCGCCAAACTGCGCAAGCTGCGTAAATCCATTGCCGACGAAGAGAACATCCCGCCTTACGTGGTGTTTAACGACGCAACGCTGATTGAAATGGCGGAGCAAATGCCGACTTCACCGGGCGAAATGCTGAGCGTGAACGGCGTGGGGATGCGCAAACTCGAACGTTTTGGCCAGGAGTTTCTGGCGCTGATCCGCTCGCACGTGGATGGCGATGATGAGGAGTAGTCAGCCGGGCGAAAAAGTGCCAGGATAATCACTCACTGAATCATTCCCCCGCGAGTTATCTATGCTGATGTTATTTCTCACCGTGGCGATGGTGCATCTGATTGCACTGATGAGCCCGGGTCCGGACTTTTTCTTCGTGTCGCAAACGGCTGTCAGTCGCTCCCGAAAAGAAGCGATGATGGGCGTACTCGGCATTACCGCAGGCGTCATGGTCTGGGCTGGTGTGGCGCTCTTAGGCCTGCATCTGCTCCTCGAAAAAATGGCCTGGCTGCATAACATCGTGATGGTGGGCGGCGGGCTTTATCTCTGCTGGATGGGCTATCAGATGCTGCGCGGCGCGCTGAAGAAAAGCGATGCGCCAGCAGGTGAACCGAAAGTTGAACTGGCACAGGGTGGAAAAAGCTTCCTCAAAGGCCTGCTGACCAATCTGGCAAACCCAAAAGCGATTATCTACTTCGGCTCCGTCTTCTCACTGTTTGTGGGCGACAGCGTGGGAGCCGCAGAGCGCTGGGGGATTTTCCTGCTGATTATCGTTGAAACCTTCGCGTGGTTTACCGTGGTGGCAAGCCTGTTTGCGCTGCCGTCCATGCGCCGGGGCTATCAGCGCATGGCGAAGTGGATTGACGGTATTGCCGGTACCTTGTTTGCCGGGTTCGGCATTCACCTGATTATCTCCCGCTGATCTTCCTTTCTTAACCCGGCAGTAGATGGCTGACGCTGCTACCGGGTTTGCTTTTTATCGATATCGCTGGCAAATAGCTCCCCTACGCACCATCCGTCATGTCAATATTATCATTTAAAATCATGATGATATTGTTTTTTTGTTGTGATTGTAGTCACAATCGTCCGCGAGTCTTCCCACGTAAACTTCACTCCTCGGTGGCTATCGATGGTCTCAATTCAGGGAGAGAAAGATGGCGTTAAAAGGAATTCGTTTCACGCTGGACGTGAGTGGGATGGAGAAAGAGACTTTCGCTGTTGTGCGTTTTCAACTGCATCAATGTTATTCGCGATTGTTTGTGCTGGATGTGGATGTTGCCAGCAGGTCTTTTCACCGGACCGCAGAAGAATTACTGGAAAAGGACGTGGCTCTGACTGTCTGGCAGGGTGAAACGCCCTTACGCTGTGTCCGGGGCGTGGTGTCCTCTTTCGGCATCAAAGGGCACAACGGCTGGCAAATGCAGTACAGTTTCCGGATCCAGCCTCCGCTGTGGCGTAGCGCTCTGCGGAAGAATTTTCGTATTTTTCAGCAGCAGGATATCCAGTCTATTTCGGCTCTCCTGCTCAATGAGAACGGTATTACCGACTGGCATCCTGTATTTTATGAAGATCATACCGCCCGCGAATTCTGCGTTCAGTACGGTGAAACCGATCTGGATTTCCTGACTCGACTCTGGTCCGAGGAAGGCATTTTCTTTTTTGATGGGGTGGCAACAGAGGGCGCAACGCAGACGATGGTCCTGTGCGATGATGCCGCCGGCCTTGCTTCGGCTACTGAGATGCCGTTTAACCCTAACGCCTCCGAAGCTTCTACCGCCTGTATCCATGAGTTTTGTTATCTGGCGCAGGTCCGTCCTTCTTCGGTTCAAACCCAGGATTACACCTTTAAAGTGCCGGACTGGCCGGGCCAATACAGTCACGATGCGGACAACCTTAACGGGCAGCACAGCCAGTATGAGGTATTTGATTATCCCGGGCGCTTCAAGGATGAACAGCATGGCCGTGACTTTACCCGCTACCAAATGGAGGGCTGGCGTGCTAACGCTGAAACTGCCACCTGCGCAAGCAATTCCCCCTCGTTGTGCCCGGGTGTGCGATTCGAACTGACGGGGCATTCCGTACCGGCACTCAACCGTGAATGGCAAGTGGTCAGCAGCGTGTTGAGCGGCGAGCAGCCTCAGGCGTTGCATGGCAATCGGGGTGCCGGCACGATGCTGAAAAATCAGTTTTCGGTCATTCCGGCAGAGCGCACCTGGCGCATGCCGCCGTTGGATAAACCCAGAGTCGATGGCCCGCAAAGTGCCGTGGTAACGGGCCCTGAGGGCGAAGAGATTTTCTGTGATGAGCATGGTCGTATTCGCGTGAAATTTCACTGGGATCGTTATCACGGTGCCACCGAGGACAGTTCCTGCTGGATCCGTGTTTCTCAGTCCTGGGCCGGGGCGGGGTTTGGGAATCTGGCCATTCCCCGCGTGGGTCAGGAAGTGATTGTCGATTTCCTTAACGGCGATCCGGATCAGCCCATCATTATGGGGCGTACTTACCACGAGGATAACCGTTCGCCGGGCAGCCTGCCGGGAACGAAGACGCAGATGACCATCCGCTCAAAAACCTATAAGGGCGGAGGCTTCAACGAACTGAAATTTGACGATGCGACCGGCAAAGAGCAGGTGTACATCCATGCGCAGAAGAACATGGATACCGAGGTATTGAATAACCGTACAACGGATGTTAAGGCCAATCATCTGGAAACGATAGGGGCAAACCAGGTGATTACCGTGCAGCAAAACCAGGTCCAGACGGTAGTGCAAAACCAGAAGGAAACCGTGGGGCAAAATCAGGCAATAACCGTCGGTTTAAATCAGATAGAGACAGTAGGGATCCTGCGAGCATTAAGCGTTGGAGTCGTTGACCAGACTACGGTTGGCGGAATAATGAACACTTCTGTCGCTCTGGCTCAGTCCTCGCAGGTTGGGATACAGAAGTCCCTGTTGGTTGGGAAAAGTTATAACGTCAGCGTGGGAGAGAATGTCTCCTTTACCGTTGGCAAAAATACAACGGAAAGCAGCGGGAAAATTGCGGTTTACTCCGCGGGAGATCATCTGGAGTTACGCTGCGGTATGGCCCGTCTGGTGCTGACGAAGGAAGGCAAAATCTTTCTTAACGGGACAGTGATTAATCTACAGGGCGCTGCAGCGATTAGCGGTGACGGACTGCTGATCAACTGGAACTGTGGTCTGGCGGAAGGCCCGCCCGAAGCCTCCTGGTAGCTGACGCGAACGTTATGACTATTTCGAAGGCGAAATACCGTCTTCGACAATGAATATACCATCAGGATTTCAACAGAAGGATTTGATCATGAGCGGCAAACCCGCGGCAAGGATGGGGGATATGACGGCTTTTGGTGGCCCGATAACCCAGGGCTCACTCGGGGTAATGATTGGCGCCCCCACTGGTGTGGCGTGCTCGGTTTGCCCGGGTGGGGTGGTGTCCGGGAGTCCGGTGAACCCGTTGCTTGGGGCCAAAGTCCTGCCCGATGAGACCGACCTTGCCCTGCCGGGCCCGATGCCCTTTGTTCTCTCCCGCAGCTACAGCAGCTACCAGACCCGCACCCCGGCCCCGGTCGGGGTGTTCGGTCCGGGCTGGAAAGCCCCTTCCGATATTCATCTGCAGCTTACGCCGGGCGAACTCATCCTCAACGACAACGGCGGGCGCAGCATCCACTTTGAACCGCTGCTGCCGGGAGAACTGGCGTTCAGCCGCAGCGAGTCTTTCTGGCTGGCGCGCGGCGGGGTGGACCGGCTGTATGAGGGCCATCCATTGGCGGTACTGTGGGGCAAAGTGCCCGAGGCGCTGCGCTTAAGCCAGCACGTTTATCTGGCGACCAGCAGTCTGCAGGGGCCATGGTGGATTTTAGGCTGGTGTGAGCGTGTGCCACAGGCGGATGAGGTGCTGCCCGCGCCGCTGCCGCCGTACCGGGTGCTGACCGGGCTGGTGGACAGTTTTGGCCGGACGCTCAGTTTTCAGCGCGCCGCTGACGGGGCCTTTGCCGGGGCGATAATGACGGTCACCGACGGCGCAGGTCGTTGCTTCAGGCTGAACTACGCGCGATTTCCTGACGTGCCGCAGACCCGCTACGGGACAGACGCCGGTATCCGCCTGACGGAGGTGTGGCTGACGCACGACCCGGAATATCCGCAGGATTTACCCGCCCGGCCGCTGGTGCGCTATGCGTACTCGCCTCGCGGTGAGCTGACCGCCGTCCATGACCGCAGCGGCGTGCAGACGCGTCATTTTGCTTACGATGAGGCATATCCCGGGCGGATGGTGGCACACCATTACGCCGGGCGTCCGGCCACGCAGTATCGCTACGATGCGGCAGGTCGGGTGACGGCGCAGCACAACCCGGCGGGCCTGAGTTACGCGTACGTGTATGAAAAAGACCGGGTCATCATTACCGACAGCCTGAAACGCCAGGAGGTGCTGCACACCGAAGGCGAAGGCGGCCTGAAGCGGGTGGTGAAAAAGGTGTTCGCCGACGGTTCAGTGACTCACAGCGAGTTCGACCCCTACGGCCGGCTGGTGGCGCAGACTGATGCGGCCGGACGAAAGACGGCGTTCCGGCTGAGCCCGGGCTCCGGGCTGTTAGATGCCATCGTCAGCCCCGATGGCAGAATCACCACCTTCAGCTACAGCCCGCAGCGGCAGCTTATCCGCACCACCTACCCGGACGGTCTGCGTAGTCAACGGGAATATGACGCACAGGGGCGGCTGACGGCTGAAACGGACCGTCACGGCGATACGGTGCGCTATACCTTTGATTCACCACGCAATGAACTTCCGGCCACCCGCGAGGACGCCACTGGCAGCCAGCAAAAGATGGCGTGGAATTGCTACGGCCAGTTGCTGACCTCTACCGACTGCTCGGGCTATCAGACCCGTTATGAATACGACCGCTTCGGGCAACTGACGGCGGTATCCGGCGAAGAAGGGCTGAGCCTGCAGCGTGAGTACGACGCCCGTGGCCGACTGGTCTGCCAGACGGACGCGGCAGGGCATCAGACCCGCTATGAATACAATGCCGCAGGCGACCTCACCGTGACAGTGCTCCCGGACAGCACCCGCCGGGAAACGCAGTTCGACGCCGCCGGGCGACCGGTCAGTACCACTTCCGGCAGCCTGACCCGGCAGATGGCATATGATGATGCCGGGCGTGTCATTCAACTGACCA
>NZ_JBLFJW010000026.1:0-86065 GCF_047713085.1 Pantoea sp. sgz302252 | reverse complement strand
AATAAATATCCTCCGGCATAGCCGGAGGTTTTTCATATGCGCCTATAAGGCTCTGTCACCAGCAGCGCCCTAACAGGCGCATCACGATCTGACATTTGCATCTATGGATTACTTACGGCCCGTAAACGGGCTACCCGGATAGGGGATCGACAACTGCTCACCCATTTTATCCTCTTCCAGTTGGTGCTTTATGTATTCCTGTATCCTGGTCGTATTTTTTCCAACCGTATCAACGTAATACCCTCGGCACCAAAACTCCCTGTTACGGTATTTGAACTTCAAATCCCCAAATTGCTCATAAAGCATCAGGCTACTCTTGCCCTTCAGGTACCCCATAAAAGCCGATACACTCATTTTCGGCGGGATCTCCAGAAGCATGTGGATGTGATCCACACAACATTCCGCTTCAAGAATATTCACGTTTTTCCATTCGCACAGCTTTCTTAAGATACTGCCTATCGCTTTGCGTTTTTCACCGTAGAACACCTGTCTTCGGTACTTCGGCGCAAAAACTATGTGATATTTACAGTTCCATCGGGTGTGCGCTAAGCTCTTTTCGTCCCTCATTGGGACCCCCTTTTGATTTCTTGTTGAATGTTTGCAGTTGCCAGACCGCAACCTGTTTTAACAAATCAAAAGGGGTTTTTAGAACCGACTCAAAGCTGAAAGCTTTACTGAACCCCCAGCCTAGCTGGGGGTTTTCTGTGCACAACAAAAACGAGCCTGTAAAGGCCCGTTTTTGTCGTTTTGTGACTTACTGCACCGCAACAATACGGTCGTCTTTCACCATCAGCTTGACGGTTTTCCCCGGAATCAGCTCACCGGAAAGGATTTGCTGTGCCAGAGGGTTCTCGATTTGTTGCTGGATAGCTCGCTTCAGCGGACGCGCGCCATACACCGGGTCATAGCCGTTTGCGCTCAACAGAGCCAACGCATCATCTTCTATATGGACGTCATAACCTCGCTCTTCGAGGCGCTGATAGAGACGCTGCAGTTGGATCTTCGCAATGGAGGCGATATGTTTCTCACCCAACGGATGGAACACCACCACTTCATCAATACGGTTAATGAACTCCGGACGGAAGCTGTGGCTTACCACGCCAAGCACCAGATCCTTCATATGGCCGTAATCCAGTTCGCCGAAACGTTCCTGAATCAAATCGGAACCCAGGTTAGAAGTCATGATGACCACGGTGTTACGGAAATCGACCGTTCTCCCCTGCCCGTCTGTCAGACGACCATCGTCCAGCACCTGCAACAGAATGTTGAACACATCAGGATGCGCTTTCTCAACTTCATCCAGCAGAATCACCGAATAAGGACGGCGGCGAACAGCTTCAGTCAGATAGCCACCTTCTTCATAACCAACATATCCCGGAGGTGCACCCACCAGCCGTGAAACGGAGTGTTTCTCCATGAATTCTGACATGTCGATACGCACCATCGCGTCGTCACTGTCGAACATGAAGTTAGCCAGCGCCTTACACAGCTCTGTTTTACCCACACCGGTCGGCCCCAGGAAGAGGAATGAACCAATCGGGCGATTCGGGTCGGATAATCCTGCACGGCTACGGCGAATAGCGTTGGAAACCGCTTCTACTGCTTCATTCTGCCCAATTACCCGACTGTGCAATTCCTGCTCCATACGCAGCAGTTTGTCACGTTCACCTTCCAGCATTCTTGCTACCGGAATACCTGTCCAGCGCGCCAGTACATCTGCAATCTCCACGTCAGTCACGCGGTTTTTCAGCAGACGCATGGTTTTACCTTCAGACTGCGTGGCTATCGCCAGCTGTTTTTCCAGATCGGGGATTTTTCCGTACTGGAGTTCAGACATGCGAGCCAGGTCCCCAACGCGGCGAGCCTGTTCGATGGCGATTTTCGCCTCCTCAAGCTCAGCCTTGATGGTCTGAGTCCCGGAGAGGGAAGCTTTTTCTGCTTTCCACTCTTCTTCCAGCTCTGAATACTGACGTTCTTTATCGTCCAGTTCTTCATTAAGCATATCCAGGCGCTTGAGGCTGGCTTCATCTGACTCTTTCTTCAGCGCCTGCTGTTCCAGCTTGAGCTGAATGATTCGCCGATCCAGACGGTCAAGCTCTTCCGGCTTCGAGTCTATCTGCATACGGATGCTGGAGGCCGCTTCATCAATAAGGTCGATGGCTTTGTCCGGTAACTGGCGATCCGCAATATAACGATGCGACAGTGTGGCCGCCGCCACGATAGCCGGGTCCGTGATCTGCACATGGTGATGCAGTTCATAGCGCTCTTTCAGGCCACGCAGGATAGCGATGGTATCTTCCACAGAAGGCTCTGCGACAAACACCTTCTGGAAGCGACGTTCCAGAGCCGCATCTTTTTCGATGTACTGACGGTATTCATCCAGCGTCGTTGCGCCCACGCAGTGCAGTTCACCACGGGCCAGTGCAGGCTTCAGCATGTTGCCCGCATCCATGGCACCATCGGCTTTACCTGCGCCTACCATCGTGTGCAGTTCGTCGATAAACAGAATGACGTTGCCTTCCTGTTTCGCCAGATCGTTGAGCACGCCTTTAAGACGTTCTTCGAATTCACCACGATATTTCGCACCAGCCACCAACGCGCCCATATCCAGCGCCAGTACGCGGCGACCTTTCAGCCCTTCAGGCACTTCACCATTCACGATACGTTGGGCAAGACCTTCAACAATGGCCGTTTTACCCACGCCCGGTTCACCAATCAATACCGGGTTATTTTTGGTTCGACGCTGAAGTACCTGAATGGTGCGACGAATTTCTTCATCACGGCCAATCACCGGATCGAGCTTGCCTTGCTCGGCGCGCTCAGTCAGATCGAGTGTGTATTTTTTCAAAGCCTGACGTTGGTCTTCGGCTCCCTGATCGTTCACGCTTTCACCTCCGCGCATTTGTTCAGTCGCCTGGGTCACATTCGCGGTCGTGGCTCCGGCGGTTTTCAACAGGTCGGTCAGCGTGCCGCGTGATTCAAGCACCGCCAGAACAAACAATTCTGACGAGATAAAGTTATCCCCTCTCTTTTGCGCCAGCTTGTCGCAAAGGTTGAGCACCCGCACCAAATCCTGCGAAGGCTGCACATCGCCACCGGTGCCCTCAACCTGGGGTAAACGGCTCAATGCCTGATCGATGGCCGTGCGGAGCTGTCCGGCGTTAACGCCAGCAGAGGTTAATAATGGACGTACCGAACCGCCTTCCTGATTCAGAAGTGCGCTCATGAGATGAAGAGGTTCGATGAATTGGTTGTCGTGCCCGAGTGCGAGAGACTGGGCATCGGCGAGAGCAAGCTGGAATTTATTAGTAAGACGATCCAGACGCATAACTCCTCCCATAACAGGTCAAATTTGCTACTGGAGATTAAATGAGGTCATCCCTCAATTATTCAAGGTTAAAGACCTGGAGTTTATGAAAAATAAGCCAGCCTTCTGGATCGTCTTGATTCTTTAGGTTATATCAGCCAAATGAAACTTGCCATACGACCTGTCGTCCGATCGCGTCGATAAGAGAAAAAATCATCCTTTTCGCTTAGTGTGCAGCGATCGCCGCCGAAAACCTGCTGAACGCCGAGATTTGCCAGACACTGGCGTGCCAGTTGATAGATATCAGCATAGTATTTTTCGCCCGCAGGACGAAAAGCGAAGTCCGCTTTAGGATCTTTAGCTATAAACGCTTCGCGAACTTCGCCGCCCACTTCAAAAGCCGTGGGGCCAATGGCCGGCCCAAGCCAGGCCAGAATGTTTTCTGGCTTATCCTGAAAATGGCCGACTGTCGCTTCCAGAACGCCATCGCAAAGGCCGCGCCAGCCTGCATGAGCGGCGGCAACTTCTGTTCCAGCTTGATTACAGAACAGCACGGGAAGGCAGTCCGCTGTCATCACGGCGCAAACGAGTCCTGGTTTGTTGCTGTAAGAGGCGTCTGCACGTTTCGATTCGTACTCGCCGCCTGTCAGGGTCAACACGGCGTTGCCGTGAACCTGCTCAAGCCAGACTGGGCGTGATGGAAACGCTGCCGCTTCATAAAAGCGACGGCGATTTTCCTCTACCTGTTCCAGGTTATCCCCACAATGGGCGCCGAGATTGAGAGAATCGTAAGGCGGCAGGCTGACACCGCCTACCCGCGTTGAACTGCACGCCCCGACGCTCTCAGGCATCGGCCACTGAGGAGTGATAATCTTGGTCATAACCAGGCAACATCATCCTTATGTTCTTCGAAATCCGCACGCATCGCGGCAATCAAGTCGACCATATCCTGTGGGATAGGTGCATGCCATTCCATCTGGATCCCGGTAATCGGGTGATACAGACGAAGCATGATGGCGTGAAGGGCCTGACGGTCAAATTTGCGCAGCTCGGTGATGAACGCTTCGGAGGCCCCTTTCGGTGGACGTGGACGCCCACCATACAGCTGATCGCCCACCAGCGGATGCGTGATATGCGCCATATGCACACGGATTTGGTGCGTGCGGCCTGTTTCCAGACGCAGACGTAAACGCGTGTGAATACGGAAATGTTCCATGATGCGATAGTGCGTTACCGCCGGTTTACCCATCGGGTGAACGGACATGTGCGTACGTTTGGTCGGATGACGGCTGATCGGTTCTTCAACCGTCCCGCCTGCAGTCATGTGACCAATTGCTACCGCCTCATACTCACGCGTTATTTCACGCAGTTGCAGGGCTTCTACCAGGCGAGTCTGTGCGGGAACGGTTTTCGCCACCACCATCAAACCTGTGGTGTCCTTATCCAGACGATGCACGATACCTGCGCGAGGAACGTCCACAATCGGAGGATAATAGTGGAGCAGCGCATTCAAAATGGTGCCATCCGGGTTACCCGCGCCAGGATGCACAACCAAATCGCGCGGCTTGTTGATAACGAGGATGTCGTCATCTTCATACACGATATTGAGCGGGATATCCTGCGGCTCAAAACGAGCTTCTTCTTCGATTTCAGCATTGATGGCGACGCTTTCCCCACCCAACACTTTCTCTTTCGGCTTGTCGCAGATAACACCGTTAACCAGCACTCGCTGGTCAAGAATCCATTCTTTTATGCGCGAACGTGAATAATCCGGGAACATTTCGGCCAAAGCCTGATCTAAGCGTTGACCGAGTTGTTTTTCGGATACCGTTGCGGTGAGTTGTACAAGTTGTGCCATAGACAGCTTCTTCGTTTAACGTTGGGTTTTACGGCTTCGCCGTATAATATAGTGTGCTATTGTAGCTGGTCTTAATCGGGAGCAGGAATGATAATCTCCCGCATAAACATTCTGAGGAAAGTCAAAACGTCATGACGCGCATGAAATACCTGGTGGCCCTTGCCACACTGAGCCTGGCTTTGGCGGGTTGCTCCGGCTCAAAGGAAGAGGTGCCTGATAGCCCGCCAAATGAAATCTACGCGACTGCTCAACAAAAGTTGCAGGACGGTAACTGGAAACAGGCGATAACGCAACTGGAAGCGTTGGATAACCGCTATCCATTTGGCCCGTACTCTCAGCAGGTGCAGTTGGATCTGATTTATGCGTATTACAAAAATGCCGATCTGCCGCTTGCTCAGGCTGCTATCGATCGTTTTATGCGTCTGAACCCGACCCATCCAAACATCGACTACGTCATCTATATGCGTGGCCTGACCAACATGGCGCTGGATGACAGTGCACTGCAAGGCTTCTTTGGCGTTGATCGTTCAGACCGCGATCCGCAGCATGCTCGCGATGCGTTCAACGACTTCACTAAGCTGGTACGTGGTTATCCGCAGAGCCAGTATTCGTCCGATGCCTACAAACGTATGGTGTTCCTGAAAGATCGCCTGGCGAAGTATGAGCTATCGGTCGTGGATTATTACACTGACCGTGGTGCATGGGTCGCCGTAGTGAACCGCACAGAAGGCATGCTGCGTGACTTCCCGGATACGCAAGCGACTCGTGATGCGCTGCCGAAGATGGAAAAAGCTTACCGCGAAATGCAGATGAACGCGCAAGCGGATAAAGTGGCAAAAATCATTGCCGCCAACGGAAGCAAAACCAGCGGGTAATGTGCTCTGTTGATAAAAAAACGGCAGCCCAGTGGGTTGCCGTTTTTTTATGCAATTCAGTATTAAGCTGAAGCGGTTTAGCGCTGACGCATCTCATCAACTATGGCTCTATTTTGCCACTTCCTCAAGTAAAAAATCCCCTGTTCCTGTCCTGTCTCACAAAATGCATGAGTTGACAAAAAGTGACAAAAATACGTGATTTGCATCACGCTTTTTGACATTGGGACAGGTATGCTGGAATCACCAAGACGGGAAAGACAAGAGGTAAAATTTATGACAATGAACATTACCAGTAAACAAATGGAAATTACTCCGGCTATCCGCCAGCATGTCACAGACCGTCTCGCCAAACTTGAAAAATGGCAAACTCAACTGATTAATCCCCATATCATTCTGTCCAAAGAGCCACAGGGTTTTGTTGCCGATGCGACCATGAATACCCCGAACGGACATCTGGTTGCCAGCGCTCGTCACGATGATATGTACACTGCCATTAACGAATTGATCAACAAGCTGGAAAGGCAGCTCAATAAAGTGCAACACAAAGGGGAAGCACGTCGCGCCAACGCATCGGTGAAAGACGTCAACTTCGTTGAACAAGTTGAACAAGAGTAATCCTTAACATCTGTGTTAATCCAACGCGCCTCCGGGCGCGTTTTTTCGTTTAACAACGAAGGAAAAAGCGTGGTTTTTCCTTCGCTGTGGTTATCAGCCGAAAATCAATAAATTGATTTTCCCGTTTTCTATCCGATGCCCTATGCTGCTTCGCGATGATACAAAGCTTGTCATCTGTCTTAGCGCGCCTCCGGGCGCGTTTTTTGTGTCCGGCCGCTTTTGCGGTTGACAGCATGAAAACAGTACGGTTACTTTAACTACACTGTCTCAAGGAAACCCTGATGAAAATTGTTCCGTTCTTCTTCGCATTCTTTTTTACCTTCCCCTGAATGGGAGGCGTTTCGTCGTGTGATAAAGAATGCGAAGACGAACAATAAGGCCTCCCACACCGGGGGGCCTTTTTTATTGATAACAAGAAAGGCGACATTATGACTGCGGAAAACCCGTTACTGGCTCTGCGCGATAAGATAAGCGCACTGGATGAAAAATTGCTTTCTCTGCTGGCAGAACGCCGTGGGCTAGCGGTAGAAGTAGGCAAAGCCAAACTCCTGTCACACCGTCCTGTACGTGATATCGACAGAGAGCGCGATCTGCTTGAACGTCTGATCACCCTAGGGAAGACTCATCACCTTGACGCACATTACATTACTCGTCTGTTCCAGCTGATCATCGAGGATTCAGTTCTCACCCAGCAGGCACTGTTGCAACAGCATCTGAATAAAATAAATCCACACTCAGCCCGCGTCGCCTTCCTCGGTCCAAAAGGTTCTTACTCGCACCTTGCTGCGCGTCAGTATGCCGCGCGTCATTTCGAGCAATTTATTGAAAGCGGTTGCGCTAAGTTCGCTGATATCTTTAATCAGGTTGAAACCGGGCAAGCTGATTACGCGGTCGTGCCGATTGAAAACACCAGCTCTGGTGCCATTAACGATGTCTACGATCTGCTCCAGCACACCAGTCTGTCTATCGTGGGTGAAATGACGATCCCGATTGATCACTGCGTTCTGGTTTCGGGTTCGACGGATCTGGATAACATTGAAACGGTATACAGCCACCCGCAACCTTTCCAGCAGTGCAGCCAGTTCCTCAACCGCTATCCGCACTGGAAAATCGAGTACACCGAGAGCACCTCTGCAGCGATGGAGAAAGTGGCCGAAGCTAACTCCCCTCACGTTGCCGCACTGGGCAGCGAAGCCGGTGGCGGCTTGTATGGTTTACAAGTGCTTGAACGCAACCTGGCTAACCAGACGCAAAACATTACCCGCTTCATCGTGCTGGCTCGCAAAGCAATTGATGTTTCCGATCAGGTTCCTGCCAAAACCACGCTGCTGATGGCAACGGGCCAGCAAGCCGGTGCGCTGGTAGAAGCCCTGCTGGTATTGCGAAATCACAATCTGATCATGACCAAACTCGAATCCCGCCCGATTTATGGCAACCCGTGGGAAGAGATGTTTTATCTGGATATCCAGGCGAATCTGGAATCGGACACAATGCAAAAAGCATTGAAAGAGCTGGGTGAAATCACCCGCTCCATGAAGGTGCTTGGCTGCTATCCAGGTGAAAATGTGGTGCCGGTCGACCCGGCTTAAGCCCCCACAAAAGGCAATTTCTTCATTCCTGCCACGCTGACTGGCAGGGTGAAGATGGCACCTGATAACGGAGAGTGTTTCACCTCTTCCGCGCTCATATTTTCGCGAGTGGTGGTGATGAACAACGTTTTCATCTCTTCCCCGCCAAAGCAGACCATCGTCGGGCAGCGCACCGGCAAACGGTGCTCTTCAAGTATTTTGCCCTCAGGCGAAAAACGCACAACGCGCCAGCCATCAAACATAGCACTCCAGTAACAGCCTTCTTCATCTACCGCAGCACCATCCGGAATGCCTTCTCCGGCTGAAAACTGATGGAAAACTTCTCGTTTACCCGGCTCGCCTTGCTCGTCCAGCGGCGTGCGATAGATAACCCCGTTCGGCGTATCCGAGGTGTACATCCATTTTTTATCGGCACTAAACGCCAGGCCATTTGCTCCGTGAATATCGCACTGGATAACTTTCGGTTTCAGTTGATTATCGACCCGCACCAATAATGCACCGTTATAATCGCCAGGCCCCCAAAACGTTCCCGCGTAGAAACGCCCATCACGATCGGTTCCGCCGTCATTGAAACGCGCCAGTTGGGGATTGCCTGGATTATCGCAAATTTTGCGAACCAGCAGACCATGCTTATCGCTTAACCAGATGGCGCTGCGCAACGCCACGATAAAGCCCCCGTTTTCTCGCAGCGCAAAACAGCCAACTTCTTCAGGAAATTGCAGAACCTGATGGTCGCCGCTTCGCAGATCGTAACGGTGAATTTCATACTCGAGGATATCGGCCCAATAGAGCGCCTGTTCGGACTCACTCCAGGTGGGGCATTCCGGCAGATGACCGGTGTAATCAAACAACACTTCTGGCTGTGCCATGATCGTTTCCCTATAAAAAAAGCCAGCGGGTTCCCCCTCTGGCTTTTGAGTATAAACAGTTTTTTTATTGCCGACTGTCGTTGGCCTGGCGTAGCAGCGTCCGGCTTTCGCTTTGGAAACGCTGGGCGTAATCCCCAAACCAGTGCTCAACCTTACGGAAGCTATCGATAAAGGCTTGTTTATCCCCTTGTTCCAGCAGGCCAATCGCCTCACCAAAACGTTTGTAGTAACGCTTGATCAGCTGAATGTTACTCGGCGAAGACATAATAATATCGGCGTAGAGCTGCGGATCCTGCGCAAACAGGCGACCCACCATCGCCAGTTCAAGACGGTAAATCGGTGATGACAGCGCCAGCAGTTGCTCAAGCTGAACGTTCTCTTCCGCCAGATGCAAGCCATACGCGAAAGTGGCAAAGTGGCGCAACGCCTGAATGAGCGCCATATTCTGGTCGTGTTCAACGGCACTGGTGCGATGCAAACGCGCCCCCCAAACCTGAATTTGCTCCAGGAACCACTGGTAGGCTTCCGGCTGCCGGCCATCACAATAAACCACAACCTGCTTCGCAAGACTGCCACTGTCCGGTCCAAACATGGGGTGCAAACCTAAAACCGGCCCATTATGCACCGCCAGCATGGCCTGTAAAGGCACCTCTTTCACGGAGGCTAAATCCACCAGAATACAGTCAGCTGGCAGCTTTGGCAGTTTCTCGATGATCTGCGCGGTCATATGAATCGGCACACTGACAATGACCATACCCGCATCGGCCACCAGATCTTCGGCTCGCGCCCAGTCTTCTTTCTCAAGAATGCGAACCTGATAGCCGGACAGCGTCAGCATCTTCTCGAACAGACGCCCCATCTGACCACCGCCGCCAACAATCACCACCGGGCGCAGCTGCGGGTAAAGGGTTTTGAAGCCTTTGTCATTTTCGCTGGAGTAGGACTCGCGCATCACACGACGAAGCACATCTTCAATCAGATCAGGCGGAACCCCCATCGCGGCCGCGTCCTGGCGGCGTGAGGCCAGCATGGATGCCTCACGCTCAGGCACATAAATGGGCAAGCCGTACTTACTTTTGACTTCCCCAACTTCAGCCACCAGCTCCAGACGGCGCGCCAGTAATCCCAGCAGCGCCTTGTCTACTTCATCGATTTGATCGCGCAGTGCGGTCAGTTCAGCAACCATAAATTCCTCTTACGCCAGACGAGCCGCAAGCTGACCACGTAAATCTTTGTCCAGTTCACGCAGCAGGGCGTCCGTCGTTTCCCAGCTAATGCAGGCATCAGTGACCGACACGCCGTACTTCATGTCGCAACGTGGTTGTTCGGAAGACTGATTACCTTCATGGATGTTACTTTCAATCATCAGACCAATAATGGAACGATTACCGTCTTTAATTTGTGCCACCACGGATTCTGCCACGGCAGGCTGACGACGGTAGTCTTTATTGGAGTTACCATGACTGCAATCTACCATCAGAGCCGGTTTCAGTCCTGCCTGTTCCATCTCTTTTTCGCACTGCGCAACGTCTGCCGGGCTGTAGTTTGGCGCTTTACCACCGCGCAGGATCACGTGACCATCCGGGTTACCCTGAGTTTGCAGCAAGCAAACCTGACCAGCCTGGTTGATCCCGACAAAGCGATGCGGCATCGCTGCAGCACGCATGGCGTTGATGGCCGTCGCCAGACTACCGTCGGTGCCGTTTTTAAAGCCAACCGGCATTGAGAGACCAGACGCCATCTCGCGGTGAGTCTGGGATTCAGTAGTACGTGCGCCAATTGCAGACCAGCTGAACAGATCACCCAGGTACTGCGGACTGTTCGGATCGAGCGCTTCGGTCGCCAGCGGGAGGCCCATGCTGACCAGCTCAACCAGTAAACGACGCGCAATTTTCAGACCGCCTTCCACATCAAACGAGCCATCCATGTGCGGATCGTTGATAAGCCCCTTCCAGCCTACCGTGGTGCGTGGTTTTTCAAAATAGACGCGCATCACCAGGTAGAGGCTATCGCTGACCTCTGCGGCAAGAGCTTTAAATCGACGAGCGTATTCAATCGCCGCTTCCGGATCGTGAATGGAACACGGCCCGCATACCACCAGCAGGCGCGGGTCGCGGCCAGCAATGATATTGGAAAGGGTCTGACGAGAATCGGCAATCTGGGCTTCCTGAGCGGCGGTCAGCGGGAACTCCGCTTTCAGCACTTCAGGGGTGATCAGAACGTGTTCGTCGGAGATATGTACGTTGTTCAGCGCGTCTTTTTGCATGATGGCGATCCTGTATAGCTCGTTTGCGATAATTGGGTTCCTCACTGAGGATGGGTTAACGATATCACACGCGGTAAAGATTTCAATCCATAATCCGTAAATTTTAATTTACAGATGGCATTTAAATGGCATTTTCCTTACGCAAAGTCGTAAACAAAACATTCCACTCGCGATGCCCAGCGGCTACGCTATGCTGAAAGCATTGATTCGGAGGTCATGATGAAACCCTTTCTGTGCGCTCTGTTACTCCTTCTGTTAAGTGGCTGCAAACTCGATCCTTACGCCGATATGCCCAAAGGCGCAACCGACTGGTATGGCGAGGGCATCGATGACGGGCGAACGGGCGTCAAACCCCGCAGCGATGATAGGCTTGCCAACGATTTGGACGATCCGAAGGTCAATCGTCCACTGTATCTTAAGGGTTATGCTGTCGGCCTCGAAGATATCTGTCAGGCACATCTGTTGTACGGCTGGGGGGTTTCCGGGAAGATTTATCCAGAAGGGTGTGACAGTAAAACCAACGCCAAAGAATTACGAGAAGCCTGGGATAAAGGCATGAAAGAAGGCGCACAATCGACGTTACTGCGTTGAGGTTAAACACTGGCAGCCCATCACGAAGTAACTGGTCAGACATAAAAAAAGGGCCAGCCTTTCGGCCAGCCCTTTTTATCTGGATGTCGCGTTAGCGAGATCTTAGTTAAGACGCTCTTTGATACGAGCAGACTTACCAGTACGCTCACGCAGGTAGTACAGTTTAGCTTTACGAACGGCACCACGGCGTTTAACAGCAATGCTGTCTACAACTGGAGAGTGAGTCTGGAAGACACGCTCAACACCTTCGCCGTTGGAAATTTTACGAACAGTGAATGCAGAGTGCAGACCGCGGTTACGAATAGCGATAACCACGCCCTCGAATGCCTGCAGACGTTTTTTGGAACCTTCAACAACCCATACTTTCACTTCCACGGTATCACCTGGACGGAAGGAAGGTACGTCCTGCTTCATCTGCTCTTGTTCAATTTGCTTAATAATGTTGCTCATAATTTAATCTCTTATCCTGGGTAAACTGATAATTGGGGGCTTACGCCTCACCATCATGTTTATGTTGCTGTTGTGCGTGTTCCCGTTGGAACTCCGCCAGCAACCTTGCTTGCTCTTCAGTCAGAGCCAGGTTTTCCAGAAGTTCAGGTCTTCTAAGCCAGGTCCGGCCCAGCGACTGCTTCAGACGCCAGCGACGTATCTCAGCATGGTTGCCTGACAGTAACACTGCCGGGACATCCATCCCTTCTAACACTTCAGGGCGGGTGTAGTGTGGACAGTCCAGCAATCCATCAGCAAAGGAATCTTCCGTTGCTGAAGCTTCATGGCCCAGTACCCCCGGAATGAACCGGGAAACGGAGTCAATCAGCGTCATTGCTGGTAACTCACCACCGCTGAGAACGTAATCGCCGATAGACCATTCTTCGTCAATCTCGGTTTGAATCACGCGCTCATCTATCCCTTCATAGCGACCGCACACCAGAATCAATTTTTGACTCGTTGCCAGTTCGCTGACGCCTGCTTGATCAAGCTTGCGTCCCTGAGGTGAAAGATAAATCACCTTTGCGCCTTCACCTGCCGCGGCTTTTGCTGCATGAATGGCATCCCGTAAGGGTTGCACCATCATTAACATCCCCGGTCCGCCACCGTAAGGACGATCGTCCACGGTACGGTGCCGGTCATGAGCGAAATCACGAGGACTCCAGCTCTGGATGTTCAGCAGGCCATTTTTTACTGCCCGGCCAGTTACCCCGTAGTCGGTAATCGCGCGAAACATTTCTGGAAACAGGCTAACGACACCAATAAACACAAGCCTTCCCCATCATGTCGTCTTTTACCGGTAATCCGGAGGTCTTAAAAACCAGGATCCCAATCTACTTCAATGGTTTGAGTAGTGAGATCGACTTTCTTGATAACCTGCCCATCGAGGAACGGAACCAACCGCTCCTTGATACCAAACGCATCTTTCAAGTTTGCTTTAATGACGAGAACGTCATTTGACCCGGTTTCCATCATGTCGATGACTTTACCGAGATCATAGCCTTCAGTGGTCACGACCTGGCAGCCCATAAGGTCTTTCCAGTAATACGTGCCATCATCCAGCGCCGGCAACTGCGAGGAATCCACGACAATTTCACAATTGGTCAGCAGATTCGCGGCATCCCGATCTTCAATGCCTTTCAGCTTGATGATCAGATCCTGATTGTGGTGACGCCAGCTTTCCAGCTCGACTTCTTGCCACTGACCCGCCTTCTGGATTAACCAGGGCTGATAGTCAAAAATGCTTTCGGCGTCTTCGGTGGAGGAAAACACTCTGAGCCAACCACGAATACCGTAGGAAGAACCCATTTTACCAACCACGATAGGATCGGCTGGGGCTTTCGCGGTGAGTTGCTTGCTCATCATGACCACCGTGACAGATTAAGCTGCTTTGTTTGCTGCTTTGATAAGCGTAGCAACGCGATCGGAAACAGTAGCGCCCTGGCCAACCCAGTGAGCGATACGATCCAGATCCAGGCGAGTTTCTTCTTC
This sequence comes from Pantoea sp. sgz302252, assembly GCF_047713085.1. Taxonomy (NCBI): domain Bacteria; kingdom Pseudomonadati; phylum Pseudomonadota; class Gammaproteobacteria; order Enterobacterales; family Erwiniaceae; genus Pantoea; species Pantoea sp. sgz302252. The sequence continues at coordinate 72,115 of NZ_JBLFJW010000026.1, read as the reverse complement.
TGCACCGCTAGCCAGTGGGTTGAAGAAACCAACGCGCTCGATGAAGCGACCGTTGCGTGCATTACGGCTATCAGTAACGACAACCTGGTAGAACGGACGCTTTTTTGCGCCGTGACGTGCTAAACGAATAGTTACCATAACATCCTCTTGTGTGAATAAAACACCGGGCCCCATCGAGGGACGGAGCCCGGTGTCATATTAAAAGCCCGAAAATTTTACTCATTTCGGCGCAAAAAGCAATCTCAGACTGACGGCAAACCTCATTCAGACCAAAAAACGAGCAAATACCACCAAATAAAAATAAGGAAAATCAATTCATTGATTTTCGGCTGCTTTCGGCAAAGAAGGAAAAACCACGTTTTTTCCTTCTTTGTCAGTCACATGAATCTCTAAAGCGAATTAACGGCCCGGAAAGCCCGGCGGCATCATGCCTTTCATACCGCGCATCATCTTCGCCATGCCGCCCTTCTTCATTTTCTTCATCATGCGCTGCATGTCGTCGAACTGTTTCAGAAGGCGGTTAACGTCCTGCACCTGCATGCCACAACCTGCGGCGATACGGCGTTTGCGGGAACCTTTGATGATGTCCGGGTTGGCGCGTTCTTTCAGGGTCATGGAGTTGATAATCGCCTCCATACGCACCAGCACTTTGTCGTCCATCTGTGCTTTAACGTTGTCCGGAATCTGGCCCATGCCAGGCAGCTTGCCCATCAGGCTTGCCATTCCGCCCATGTTTTTCATCTGACGCAGTTGCTCAAGGAAATCGGTCAGGTCGAAACCATCGCCTTTCTTAAGCTTATTCGCCAGCTTCTCAGCCTGTGCGCGGTCAACTTTGCTTTCGATATCTTCGATAAGCGAAAGGACGTCACCCATACCAAGGATACGGGAGGCAATACGGTCCGGGTGGAACGGCTCCAGCGCTTCGGTTTTCTCGCCGACGCCGAGGAATTTAATCGGCTTACCGGTGATATGGCGAATCGACAGCGCAGCACCACCGCGGGCGTCACCGTCCACTTTGGTCAGTACAACACCCGTCAGCGGCAGTGCTTCGTTAAAGGCTTTCGCGGTATTCGCGGCATCCTGACCGGTCATCGCATCGACGACGAACAGGGTTTCTACCGGATTGATAGACGCATGGACCTGTTTGATTTCGTCCATCATCGCTTCGTCGACGTGCAAACGACCGGCGGTATCCACCAGCAGTACGTCGTAGAACTTCAGCTTCGCTTCTTTCAGCGCCGCGTTAACGATATCCACTGGCTTCTGCGCAACGTCGGACGGGAAGAAATCCACGCCAACCTGCTCAGCCAATGTTTCCAGCTGTTTGATTGCTGCCGGACGGTAAACGTCCGCGGAGACAACCAGCACTTTTTTCTTGTGCTTTTCACGCAGGAACTTACCCAGTTTACCGACGCTGGTCGTTTTACCGGCACCTTGCAGGCCCGCCATCAGCACCACGGCTGGCGGCTGAGCGGCGAGGTTGAGCACCTGGTTCTCTTCGCCCATCGCCGAAACCAGTTCGTTACGAACGATTTTGACGAACTCCTGACCCGGGGTCAGGCTCTTGTTGACTTCATGACCCACCGCGCGCTCTTTCACGCGGTTGATGAATTCACGCACGACTGGCAGCGCCACGTCGGCTTCGAGCAACGCCATGCGCACTTCGCGCAGCGTGTCTTTAATATTGTCTTCGGTAAGGCGTCCGCGGCCGCTGATGTTGCGCAGCGTACGCGACAAACGATCGGTTAAATTATCAAACATTGTCTCTCGCCTGAGGTGGAAACGTTCGGTCGCAGCTCGCGACACAGTCACAGAATTTTGCCGGAGTATAACACGACACACCCCGAGTTGTGATGCAACGGTTGGAGCATACGTCGCGTGACGTTATACTGCTTCTCTTTCAACCATGCCGACAACAACATCTCTATGCCTGTTTTTGCACTGCTCGCGCTCGTCGCCTATTCCATCAGCCTCGCGCTGATCATCCCTGCCCTGCTGCAAAAAAACAGCGGCTGGCGGCGCATGGCTATACTTTCTGCGGTGATTGCGCTGGTGTGTCACGCCTTTGCGCTGGAAGCAAGAATTTTGCCAGGCGGTGAGAACGGACAAAACCTCAGCCTGTTGAACGTCGGTTCGCTTGTCAGCCTGATGATTTGTACGGTGATGACCATTGTGGCGTCCCGCAATCGCGGCTGGCTGCTTCTGCCTATCGTCTACACGTTTGCGCTGATTAACCTCGCCTTCGCGACGTTTATGCCCAACGAGTTCATCACGCATCTGGAAGCGACTCCAGGCATGATGGTGCATATTGGCCTGTCGCTGTTTGCTTACGCGACATTAATCATTGCAGCCTTGTATGCCCTGCAACTGGCATGGATTGATTATCAACTTAAGCACAAAAAGCTGGCCTTCAGCAGCGAAATGCCGCCGCTGATGAGCATTGAGCGCAAGATGTTTCACATCACGCAGGTCGGCGTTGTTCTGCTCACTTTGACCCTGTGTACCGGTTTGTTTTATCTGCACAACCTGTTCAGTGTGGAAAATATCGATAAAGCGGTCCTTTCCATCATCGCGTGGTTTGTCTATATCGTGTTGTTATGGGGTCATTATCATGAAGGCTGGCGAGGACGCCGCGTGGTGTGGTTTAACGTCGCGGGTGCAGGATTGTTAACGCTGGCCTACTTTGGCAGCCGCGTTCTGCAGCAGTTTGTCAGCTAAGACTTAAAGGAATCTCCGTTGGAACATATCTCAACCACGACGCTCATCATCACGCTTGTCGTCATGGTTTTTATTTCTGCCTACTTCTCTGGTTCGGAAACCGGGATGATGACGCTCAACCGCTACAAGCTGCGTCATATGGCAAAACAGGGCAACAGCGCGGCCAAACGTGTCGAAAAACTGCTGCGTAAGCCAGACCGCCTGATTAGCCTCGTGCTGATTGGCAACAACCTCGTCAATATTCTTGCCTCCGCGCTGGGCACCATTGTTGGGATGCGTTTGTACGGCGATGCTGGTGTGGCTATCGCGACCGGCGTTCTGACGTTCGTGGTGCTGGTCTTTGCGGAAGTCCTGCCAAAAACTATCGCCGCGCTGTACCCGGAAAAAGTGGCTTATCCCAGTAGTTTTCTGTTAGTCCCGTTGCAAGTGCTGATGATGCCGCTGGTGTGGTTGCTCAACACCATTACCCGCATTCTGATGCGGATGATGGGCATCAAAACCGAAACGTCGATCAGCGCCGCGCTCAGCAAAGACGAGCTGCGCACAATTGTGAACGAGTCGCGCTCGCAAATCTCTCGCCGCAATCAGGATATGCTGCTGTCGGTGCTGGATCTGGAAAAAGTCAGCGTTGACGACATCATGGTGCCGCGAAACGAAATCGTCGGCATTGATATTAACGACGACTGGAAGTCCATCGTTCGTCAGCTCACCCACTCGCCGCACGGGCGAATTGTGCTCTACAGAGACTCGCTCGACGATGCCATCAGCATGCTGCGCGTGCGCGAAGCTTATCGCCTGATGACCGAGAAAAAAGAGTTTACCAAAGAGATCCTGCTGCGCGCCGCGGATGAAATCTATTACGTGCCTGAAGGCACGCCACTCAGCACCCAACTGGTCAAATTCCAGCGCAATAAAAAGAAAGCCGGTCTGGTCGTCGATGAATACGGCGATATCCAGGGCCTGGTTACCGTTGAAGATATTCTGGAAGAGATAGTCGGTGATTTCACCACCTCGATGTCACCTTCACTGGCGGAAGAAGTCACACCGCAAAACGACGGATCTGTCATTATTGACGGTACCGCCAACGTGCGTGAACTGAACAAAGCCTTCAACTGGCATTTTCCGGAAGATGAAGCCCGCACCATCAACGGCGTGATTCTGGAAGCGCTGGAAGAAATCCCGGCCATTGGCACACGCGTGCGCATCAACCAGTTCGATATCGATATTCTCGACGTTCAGGACAACATGATTAAGCAGGTGAAAGTGGTGCCGGTGAAATCAATTCGGGAAAGTGCTTCTGAATAAACTGCGTTCCTCTCCCCGGGCGGGGAGAGGAAAAGACGAGGCTTATGCCTTCGCTTTCGCGACGGAAACCATCGCCGCGCGAAGGGTACGCCCGTTCAGGGTATAACCCTTCTGCATCACCATCAGCACGTTACCCGCAGCAACCTCTTCCGATTCAACCATCGCAATCGCCTGGTGAACGTTCGGGTCCATTGGCACGTTAATGTCGCCGACCACTTCCACACCGTACTTACGCACCACGTCGAGCATGGATTTCAGCGTCAGTTCGATACCTTCCACCATTGGCGCCATCTCTGGATTGGCTTTATCAGCCACTTCCAGCGCGCGGTCAAGGCTATCGATAACCGGCAGCAGGTCATTGACGAACTTCTCAAGGGCAAACTTGTGCGCCTTTTCAACGTCCTGCTCGGTACGACGACGCAGGTTTTCCATCTCGGCTTTAACACGCAGCACACCATCGCGCTCACGCGTCTGCACTTCCTCTAACTGAGCTTCCAGATTCGCAATTTTCTCATCGCGCGGATCCACCTGCTCAGCAGAAGTATCAGACTCTACGGCCTCGACTTCATCATGCTGGTCCGTGATAATTTCTTCCGGGGCTTGCCCCTCAGGCGTTTTCTGTTCTTTACTACTCATGAATTTCTCCGCGTTTTTTGGTAATCACTCGCTGACTTCGCTTATTATGGGGATCGCGCTGCGGGATTCAAGGGAAGCAGACACATTGTCATCATTCATTCGGCACAAGGACCTCCAGAAAATGAATAATCATTTCAAGTGTATCGGTATTGTCGGCCATCCCCGCCATCCGACCGCGCTCACTACACATGAAATGCTGTATCGCTGGCTGTGTACCAAAGGCTACGATGTCATTGTCGAGCAACAAATTGCCCGCGAGCTGCAGCTGAAAAACGTCGCGACCGGGACACTGGCGGAAATTGGCCAGCAGGCCGATCTGGCGGTCGTTGTCGGCGGCGACGGCAACATGCTAGGCGCCGCACGAACGCTGGCGCGCTATGACATTAAAGTCATCGGCATTAACCGTGGCAATCTTGGCTTCCTGACCGATCTCGACCCGGATAACGCTCAACAGCAGCTGGCAGATGTCCTTGAAGGCCACTATATCACCGAGAAGCGCTTTCTGCTTGAAGCCCAGGTTTGCCAGCATGACTGCCAAAAACGCATCAGCACCGCCATCAACGAAGTAGTGCTTCATCCCGGCAAAGTGGCGCACATGATTGAATTCGAAGTGTATATCGATGAAGTATTTGCATTCTCACAGCGTTCAGATGGCTTGATTATCTCCACGCCGACAGGCTCCACAGCCTATTCGCTTTCTGCTGGCGGCCCCATTCTGACACCATCTTTAGATGCGATAACACTGGTGCCCATGTTCCCGCATACTCTCACGGCACGCCCGTTGGTCATCAACAGCAGCAGTACCATCCGCCTGCGCTTTGCTCATCCACGCAATGACCTGGAAATCAGCTGCGACAGCCAAATTGCCCTGCCTATTCAGGAAGGCGAAGATGTGCTGATTCGTCGCTGCGACTACCATCTCAACTTAATCCATCCTAAAGACTACAACTATTTCAACACGTTGAGCTCAAAGCTCGGCTGGTCAAAAAAATTGTTCTGATTTCGGATTCGCCTCTTTACTGTATAAAAAACCAGTTTATACTGTATTAAATCACAGTTATGGTTTTTCATACAGGAAGACGGCTATGTTGGCACAACTGACCATCAGCAATTTTGCAATCGTACGCGAACTTGAAATCGATTTTCATAGCGGTATGACGGCCATCACTGGGGAAACCGGGGCCGGTAAATCCATTGCGATAGATGCCCTCGGGTTGTGCCTGGGTGGCCGCGCGGAAGGCGACATGGTTCGAGCAGGCGCTAACCGGGCCGATCTCTGCGCCCGCTTCGCCCTGAAAGACACCCCTGCCGCACTGCGCTGGCTGGAAGCCAATCAGCTTGAAGACGGGCGTGAGTGTTTACTTCGCCGGGTAATCAGCAGCGATGGCCGTTCCCGTGGCTTTATTAACGGCACTGCCGTGCCGCTATCGCAATTGCGCGAGCTGGGTCAGTTGCTGATCCAAATCCATGGCCAGCATGCCCACCAGCAGCTTGTCAAACCTGAGCAGCAAAAAACCCTGCTTGATGGCTATACCGGTGAGTACGTGCTCACTCAGCGCATGGCCGAACACTACCGTCAATGGCATCAAAGCTGCCGTGATCTGGCGCAGCATCAACAACAGAGTCACGAACGCGCCGCGCGTGCAGAACTCCTGCAATACCAGCTTAAAGAACTGAATGAATTCCAGCCTCAGGCAGGCGAATTTGAACAGATAGATGAAGAGTACAAGCGCCTTGCAAACAGCGGCCAACTGCTGAGCACCAGCCAACAGGCGCTGAATCTGCTGGCCGATGGCGAAGATGCCAACCTGCAAAGCCAGCTCTACAGTGCCCGTCAAATGGTGACCGAGTTAACCGGCATGGACAGCAAACTTTCAGGTGTTCTGGAGATGCTGGAAGAAGCCGCTATTCAGCTCAGTGAAGCCAGCGACGAGCTCCGTCACTACTGCGACAGATTAGATCTCGACCCGAACCGTCTGTTCGAGCTCGAACAGCGCATCTCGCGTCAGATAGCGCTGGCGCGTAAGCACCACGTTAGCCCTGAAGAATTGCCCGCATTCCATCAATCTCTGCTGGATGAACAACAGCAGCTTAACGATCAGGCCGACTCACTGGAAACGCTGAGCCTCGCAGTGAATAAACATCATCAGCAGGCACTGGAAACCGCGCAGCAACTGCATACCGTACGCATGGCCAGCGCCGCTGAGCTGGCCGGGCTTATCACGGAAAGCATGCATCTGCTTTCCATGCCACACGGCAAGTTCACCATTGAAGTGAAATTCGAGGAGAACCACCTCACTGCCGAAGGGGCCGATCGCATTGAGTTTCGCGTCACCACTAACCCAGGCCAGCCGTTACAGCCTATTGCCAAAGTGGCTTCCGGCGGTGAATTGTCACGTATCGCGCTTGCCATTCAGGTGATTACGGCACAGAAAATGGAAACCCCGGCGCTGATTTTCGATGAGGTCGATGTTGGGATCAGCGGGCCAACCGCTGCGGTGGTGGGTAAATTGCTGCGCCAATTGGGCGATTCGACACAGGTCATGTGCGTCACACATTTGCCGCAAGTGGCGGGCTGTGGTCATCATCACTTCTATGTCAGCAAAGAAACCGACGGCGAAATGACTGAAACCCATATGCAACCGCTGGATAAACGCGCCCGCTTGCAAGAACTGGCGCGCCTGCTCGGCGGGAGTGAAGTCACCCGTAACACGCTGGCAAACGCCAAAGAGTTGCTGGCGGCATAAACTTTTTCGCAATCTGAGAGTCTCAGTTCACAACAAAAAAACGCCAACAGACCAGACGACAAGGTTTTAATGTGATGAAAGGTCTATTATCATCGTCAAATTACAATTGAGCCGTGAACTGCTCGGGCCCGAAAAGGAATGAAATCACTATGCGCTGTAAAATGCTGACTGCTGCCGCAGCGGTTCTTCTGATGTTGACCGCAGGCTGTTCCACTCTGGAGCGAGTGGTTTACCGTCCTGACATCAGCCAGGGTAACTACCTGGCCCCTAACGACGTAGCCAAGATTCGTGTCGGCATGACGCAGCAGCAAGTTGCCTATGCTCTGGGTACGCCAATGATGTCCGATCCGTTCGGGACCAATACCTGGTTCTACGTGTTCCGCCAGCAGCCAGGCCACGAGAAAGTGACCCAGCAGACGCTGACGCTCACCTTCAACAGCAGCGGCGTGTTGACCAATATCGACAACAAGCCTGCTCTGACCGGCAATAACTAAGCCGAAAGTCGAAAAAAAAGCGCTCACTGAGCGCTTTTTTATTGTCCAGAACAGACTCCACTGTCTTCTGTCAGGTGGCGCTGCGCTAACCCGGCCTCAAACAATTCACTCCACAGAAATCGTCTTTTGTAGGCCCGCGCAAACGAAGTGCCGCCGGGCGCGGCTGGATTGCTGTCAGGTGGCGCTGCGCTTACCTGACCTACAAACAATTTCACTCCACAGAAATCGTCCTTTGTAGGCCCGCGCAAACGAAGTGCCGCCGGGCGGGGCTGGATTGCTGTCAGGTGGCGCTACGCTTACCTGACCTACAAACAATTTCGCACCACAGAAATCGTCCTTTGTAGGCCCGCGCAAACGAAGTGCCGCCGGGCGGGGCTGGATTTCTGTCAGGTGGCGCTGCGCTTACCTGACCTACAAACAATTTCACTCCACAGAAATCGTCCTTTGTAGGCCCGCGCAAACGAAGTGCCGCCGGGCGGGGCTGGATTGCTGTCAGGTGGCGCTACGCTTACCTGACCTACAAACAATTCACTCCACAGAAATCGTCTTTTGTAGGCCCGCGCAAACGAAGTGCCGCCGGGCGGGGCTGGATTGCTGTCAGGTGGCGCTGTGCTAACCTGATCTGTGAATGGCAGACGCAAGTGGCGCGATGTCGATTACTTCCCTGCTTTTTCTGCTCTCTGGCGACGTAATGCTTTTGGATCGGCAATCAGCGGCCGATAGATTTCCACTCGATCGCCGTCATGAACCTCGTCCTGCAGCTTTACCGCACGGCTCCAGATGCCGACTTTATTGCTACTGAGATCAATATCAGTGCGCAGCTTTAGCAAGCCGCTGGCAACGATCGCTTGCTCTACGGTTGCACCCTCTTCCAGCATCACTTTATGCAGATACTGCTTTTCCGGCAGCGCATAAATCACTTCCACCGCCATCTTAGCCGACACTGTAGACCTCTTTCGCGCGGGTGGTGAAGGCCTGCACCATGTTCGACACCAGCTCTTTAAAGATGCGACCAAACGCCATCTCAATCAGCTTATTGGTGAATTCAAAATCGAGATGAAATTCAATTTTGCAGGCATCGCTGCTCAGCGGTGTGAATTTCCAGCCGCCGATCAGTTTTTTGAACGGACCATCAACCAGATGCATCAAAATACTTTGATTGCTGGTCAGGGTGTTCCGGGTGGTGAACGTTTTGCTGATCCCCGCTTTTGACACATCCACCGCGGCGGTCATTTGTGTCGGCCCGGCTTCCAGCACCCGGCTGCCAGTGCAACCTGGAAGAAAAGCAGGATACGCATCCACATCGTTCACTAGTTGGTACATCTGTTCCGCACTGTAGGGCACCAGCGCAGTACGACTAATCTGAGGCATAGCAATTTCCACTCTCTGTTCTGGCACAAATAATATCATTTATCCCCTGTTAAAAAAAACGCTGTGCCACAACTCGTGCTAAGATAGGCCATTGCGCCTCGCGGGAGGATTGAGGCAAGGTACAGATAAAGATGACTTCAGGACACTATGACTAAGAAAAAAGCCCACAAACCTGGATCAGCCACCATCGCGCTGAATAAACGCGCCCGTCACGAATACTTTATCGAAGACGAATACGAAGCTGGTCTTGCCCTGCAAGGATGGGAAGTAAAATCTCTGCGCGCTGGCAAAGCCAACATCGGTGACAGCTATGTGATCCTCAGAGATGGCGAAGCGTATTTGTTTGGCGCCAACTTTACCCCGATGGCGGTGGCTTCCACGCACTACGTCTGCGATCCCACGCGTACCCGCAAGCTGCTGCTGAATCAGCGCGAACTCGACGCCCTGTATGGCCGCATTAACCGTGAAGGTTACACCGTGGTTGCACTTTCCCTGTACTGGAAAAATGCCTGGTGCAAAGTGAAAATTGGTGTGGCGAAGGGTAAGAAACAGCACGACAAGCGTACTGACCTCAAAGATCAGGAATGGGCTCGCGACAAAGCTCGTATCATGAAGCACGCAGGCCGCTAAGCCCTGCATGTGCGTTCTGTTCCGGCAGCACCGAGTAACGCTGTCGGAACACACTCTCCCTTCATTAATCTTTCACTCCCTCCATGAGTAATAATTACATCCAGTCATTAACCATCGCAAAATAAATAGTTTGGCGGAGATTATTCATTTATTCCAGAATATATCATGCAATCAGTAGCGCTACTTATTATGGGTTATTTATTACCGCTATTTCATTGCGATCGCATAAAAACAGCCGATACCAAAAGAAAAATACGCTATTCATCACAGTTATCGGCCGTGCAAATCATTAGCCATGGTAATCATTCTCATTATGGGTCTGTATTTTTTGATTTTGGTTGTGGCAGTCATAATCTCCATATTTCAAGCAATTAAACTCAAACCCTACCAGGTTTAACCGCCCTGATGCCAACAGACAGGTCAGATGGTCTCAGCCATCAAGGACTAAATATTCACTTATGCTTAACCTAAGTTAACCTTTGCTTAATTTGCGCATTCTTTTGTTCCTGTCTATATCATGAATAGCACGTTGCGAAATTAAACTTATAAAAAATAGGGTTTTTATCTTAAGATAAATTATCCAGCTTAAACACGGCAACATTCTTTATTTTCTGCTTTCACGGGCAACGGACTCGCTCGCTTAAAATTTACGATAAGGGCATCCCATTTAAGGCATTAACTGCGAAATACGTTTATCGGCGAAGCACGGCCTTGCTCGCAAAACGATAACACCACGTTCATTGAATGGAGTGATAACCATGCGTCCTGTTTCCATTATTTCTGAATTGACTGGCGTCACCAGCAATGTTGAAGCATCTGAAGTTACCCTCACCTCGCCTTCCGTTGTGAAGTTACAGCTTGAGCGCTCAGATATCGCCTCGATAACGCGAACCGGGCAGGACATGGTTATCAAGCTCCATTCGGGCGAAACCATCACCCTCAAAAACTTCTACGTTGAAAATTCGCAAGGCGCGAACCATCTGGTGCTGGAAGACAGCCATGGCGCACTGTGGTGGGTCCAGGACCCCGGTGAGGCCTTGCATTTCCAGCAAATAGACAACCTCGACGGCTTTATGATTGCCGACGGTCATTCTGAAGGCGGCGCCATCTGGCCCTGGGTTCTGGGCGGTGTCGCGGTGGCGGCCGGGATTGGCATCGCTGCCGGTGGCGGTGGTGGAGGTGGCGGTGGGTCGGATAACAAATCCAGCGGCGGCGATAATGGCAGCGGGAATGGCAACAATGGAAACGGCAATAACGGGAACGGAAATGGCAACGGAGACACCACGCCGCCAAACGCGCCTACCAACCTCGCGGTTTCTGCTGACGGCAAAACGGTCACTGGTAACGCTGAACCTGGCAGCACCGTAGAGGTAAAAGATCCGAACGGCACCGTCATTGGCAAAGGCACGGCTGACAGCAGCGGCCACTTCAGCATTGGCGTCACGCCATCACAACTGGACGGCGAAAAACTGACGGTTGACGCCACAGACAAAGCCGGGAATACCGGCCCTTCAGCTTCCGTGACGGCACCGAACGTGGCATTGCCAGAAACCCCAGCGATCACTTCAGCCGTTGACGATCACACCTCAGCGCCGCTCATCAATAACCAGGACACCAACGACAACACCCCGATTTTGAAAGGGACGGGCACCGCAGGAAGCACCGTTCATATTTTCTCCGATGGTCACTTGCTGGGTTCCGCAGTGGTCGGCAGCAATAGCACATGGAGCTTCTCGATTACTTCGCCTCTGAGTGAAGGCGCTCACGCTTTCACGGCCATCGCCTTTAACATTAAAGGCCACAGCATTGAATCCACACACTTTAACTTAACGGTCGATACCGTCGCGCCGGATGCGCCACAGCTCACCGGGGTCAATGATGATGTCGGGTCGATTGTCGGCAATTTGCAAAACGGATCGGTCACCGATGACGCCAAGCCAGTCCTCAGCGGGAAAGGAGAAGTGGGCGATACCGTCACGATTTATGACGGTCAGAAAGTGCTAGGCACGACGACGGTAGATTCAAACGGCAACTGGAGCTTTACGCCTTCACAGCCGTTGAGCGAAACCTCCCACTCCATCACCGTGACGCAAACGGATAAAGCAGGCAACGTCAGCCAGCCTTCTCCGGCGACAACCTTCACGGTTGATACCACGCCGCCCAATCCTGCGCATATCTCCACGGTCTCTGAAAACGGTGCTACCGTCACCGGGACCGCAGAAGCAGGCAGTACGGTGACTATCTATGACGGCAATAATAACCTGCTAGGCACTGCACTGGTGGGCAGTGATGGGCAATTCACCATCACCCTGAACCCGGCGAAAACGCACGGCGAACCGCTGGAAGCACGCATTCAGGATGCCGCGGGCAACGTCGGTCAACCGACAGACTTTGACGCGTCCAACTCCGGCTTCCCAAGCCAACCCGTGATTGTCACCATCAATGACAACGTTGACCCCGTCCAGGGCAATGTCTCCGCTGGCGGCTTCACCAATGACAGTACGCCAACGCTGAGCGGCACCGCAGAGCCTAACGCATTTATCACCGTCAGCGACAACGGGACTCCCCTTCTCCCTGTCGTTCAGGCTGATGCGAATGGTAACTGGAGTTTTACGCCTGTTCCGGCGTTGGCAGACGGCGATCATATCTTTACCGCCACAGCCGCCAACGGTGCAGGAATGAGTGCGCCTTCGGCTTCTGTCACGATTGATGTCGACACCCAGATTCCGGTGCTCGACCACCTTGCGGTCGCCAATCAGGGGCAGACCGTGACGGGTCACACAGAAGCTGGCAGCACGGTGGTTGTGAAAGATGAGCTGGGCACCCAACTGGGCACCGGCACTGCGGATCAGAACGGCAACTTCTCCGTTACCCTGAGTTCGCCAAAAACCAACGGCGAAACCCTGATTGTCAGCGTGACCGACAAAGCGGCAAACGTCGGGATCCCGGACACTATTGTTGCCCCGGATACCACGCCTCCAGCAGCACCTACAGGTCTTCAGGTGACTGCCGATGGCCTGAGCGTGACCGGCCAGGCGGAACCGGGCAGCACCATCACCATTACCGACAGCAGCGGCCACGTATTGGGCACCGCGCAGACCAACCCAGGCGGCAACTTTATCGTGCCGCTCGACACGCCACAGTTAAACGGTCAGGGTTTGCTGGCGACAGCCACCGACGCCGCCCACAACGTCAGTCAACCGTCCAGCGTCGTTGCGCCGGACAAAACAGCGCCTGACGCGCCAGACAGTCTGCAGGTGAATGCGAACGGTACGCAGCTAACGGGTCATGCCGAAGTCGGCAGCACCATCACCGTTAAAGATCCTGAAGGTCATGTGATTGGTACCGGCAAAGCAAACAGTACAGACGGGCAATTCACCATCACTCTCGCCCCGGCCCAGGCCAACGGCGAAGTGCTGTCAGCAACCGCAACAGATCTCGCGGGTAACGTCAGTAACCCTGCTACTGTCACCGCTCCAGACATCACCGCGCCCGATCAGCCTGTTATTCTGGATGTGGTCGATGACGTCCCGGGAATTCTCGGTACCATCCTCGATGGACATACCACCAACGACGCCAAACCGACCCTCTCAGGGACAGCTGAAATCGGTTCTACGGTGAAAGTGTATGAGAACGGAAACCTGCTCGGGAATGCGACCCTCGATTCGACAGGCTACTGGACATACACCCCGACGAATCCGCTGTCAGAGGGAAGTCATCAGTTTACCGTGACCTCAACCGATGCCGCTGGCAATACCAGTACGTCGGCAGGCTGGAACATTGTGGTCGATACCGTCGCGCCGCAAGTGCCCGCGATCACCCTGGTCAATGACGATGCGCCAGCTCTGATTGGTGCGGTCGCTAATGGCGGGTTAACGAACGACAGTACCCCAACCGTCAGCGGTACCGGCCAGCCGGGCTCCACCGTCCATCTGATGGATAACGGCAATCCTGTGGCGGATATTACCGTCAGCCCGTCCGGCACCTGGAGTTACACCTTCACGACCCCGCTGACCGGACCGAACCATTCGCTGACCGTTAACGCCAGCGATAACGTCGGTAATACCTCGGCAGATTCCTCCGCCTGGACTTTCACGCTGGATACCACGCCGCCATCCGTACCGGATATCACCGTGACGGCAACAGGGAACGTTGCCCTGGACTCCGGCGATCTGACGAACGACACCAAACCCGCCCTGACCGGCACGACCGATATTGGCTCATCCGTCACGATTTACGATAATGGCAAGGAACTCGGTCAGGCGACTGTGGATACCAGTGGCAACTGGACTTTCACCCTGCCCGTCGGCTTCGGCGATGGCCCTCACGTTCTGACGGCCAATGCGACCGACGCAGCTGGGAACGTCAGTGGTGATGCGACGTTCACCCTGAACGTGGATGCCACCGCGCCCGATGCGCCTCAGGTCATCTCTGCCACCATCATTCTCGAAACCGTCCCAGTTCCTCTGGCGAACGGCAGTATCACCAACCAGACCGAACCGGTGCTGAAAGGCACCAGTGAAGCCAATGCCACCGTCACGTTGTATAACAACGGTAACCCTATCGCCACGGTTCAGGCAGACGACCAGGGCAACTGGAGCTACCCGCTTGATACCCCGTTAATCCCCGGTCTGAACGTGATCACCGCTACCGCGACAGATGCCGCGGGTAACGTCAGCCCATCGTCGGGTGTCTTCTCCATCACCATCGATCTTGTCGCCCCAACCACCCCGGTCGCCCCTCTGGTGGCGGATAACGAAGCGCCGGTGGTCGGTTATGTGGCCAACAATGGCTCCACCAATGACACCACGCCAACCTTTAGCGGAACAGGCGAAGTCGGCAGTACTATCACGCTCTACAACGGCGCGATTTATCTCGGCTCTGCCGTCGTAAACCAAAGTGGCACCTGGACGTTCACCCCGTCCTCACCGCTGACCAACGGAACCACCTACTCCATCACCACCACGGAAACCGATCTGGCGGGCAACGTCAGCCAGCCGTCGCCAGCAGCCGTCTTTACTGTCGACACCACTGTGCCCGACGCGCCGCTTATCAGCTACGCCGCTGATGACGTGGGCGCGGATCAGAACAATGTGCTCAATAACGGTACGACGGATGATAACCTGCCTGTGCTGCACGGTACGGCAGAAGCCGGTAGTACCGTTGCCATCTACAACGGGTTAACGCTGGTCGGCACCGCTGTTGCAGACGGAGGCGGCAACTGGAGTCTGGCGATTACCACCCCGCTGGCTGATGGCACTTATACCTTTACGGCGGTCGCTACTGACAAAGCGGGTAACGTGGGCGGCACCTCGCCAACGTTCACCCTCGACGTTGAAACCACCATCCTGCCACCGACGGTGACTGAAATCCTCGATGACAAAGGCCCGGTCACCGGCCCGGTCATCACCGGCACGTTCACGGACGATCAAACGCTGCTGATCACCGGTACCGGGCAAGATGGCACCACGGTCATTATCTATGACCACGGTTCGCAGATTGGCAGCGCACTGGTAACAGGCGGCACGTGGTCCTACACCACCAGCGCCCTGACGGAAGGCAGCCACAGCCTGACGTTTACCGCCAAAGATGCAGCGGGCAATGAAACGCCACAGAGCACACCGGTGGACTTCACCGTCGATATCACGCCGCCGGATGCGCCAACAGTGAACCCACCTCTCGACGGGGTGACAGTCACGGGCACCGCCGAAGCCAATGCCACCGTCTTTATCAAAGACGCAGAGGGCAATGTGATAGGCACCGGGATCGCCTCACCGACAGGTGATTACACCGTTACCCTCACCACTCCTCAGGTTGCAGGGGAAAACCTGGTGGCGATTGCCCAGGATCAGGCTGGTAACCAGAGTAATGGCACCACCTTCAGCGCCATCAACGAAAGCGATCGCCCTAACGCCCCGGTTATCGTGACGATCGACGATAACATCGGCAGCATTCAGGGGCATATCGCCGCAGGGGGCAGTACCGATGACACCACGCCAACGCTTAACGGCACGGCGGAAATAGGCTCAACGGTGCACATCTACATCAACGGCAGCACGACGGAAGTCGGCAATGTGCTGGTTGATGGGAGCGGCAACTGGACGTTCACTGTTCCAGCCGGGCTGGCGTTGGGCGAAGGAAGCTATGTCTTCACCGCCACGGCCTCGAACGCAAATGGTCCGGGCAGCCCCTCCGCGCCGTTCACCATTAACGTCGATCTCAGTGCGCCAGTCGCGCCAACAATCCTCACCGCCACGGATGATGTCTCGGGCAATGTCGGGACAATTGGCAGCGGAGCGCTGACCAACGACGCACGGCCAACGCTGAACGGGATCAGCGAAGCGGGCTCGACGGTGACTATCTTTGACAATGGGATCAAAATTGGCACCGTAACCGCCACTGCTGGCGGCACCTGGAGCTTCACACCGTCGAGCGATCTGGACAGCATCTCGCATGTCTTTACCGCGACAGCCACCGATGCCGCAGGCAATACCAACGGCGTCTCCAACAGCTTCACGCTGAACATTGACGCCGTGGCACCTGGCACACCAGCCATCACCTACGTGGCGAATGACAATGGTTCGCAGCCGATAGTCCTCACAGCAGGTCAGGCCACCAACGACACCCAGCCACTGCTGAAAGGCAACGCAGAAGCAGGAAGCACCGTTAATGTTTACGATGGCACCACGCTGTTGGGCACCACTTTTGCTGACGGTTCTGGCAACTGGACGTTCACCTTCCCAGTCGGCACCACGCTGTCTAACGGTAATCACAGTCTGACGGTCACCGCGATGGATGCCGCAGGTAACACCAGCGTGCCTTCCAGCGCCTTCCCGATTGTCATCGACACCGTAGCGCCTGCCACGCCGACACTGCTTGTTGTGGCAGACAATCAGCCCGGCATTGTTGGGCCACTGGTCAGCGGCCAGATGACCAACGACACTGAGCCAACCCTGAGCGGGCGCGGTGAAGCAGGTGCGACCATCACGATATTCTCCGACGGCAACCCTGTCGGCACCGGAGTCGTTGACCCGACCGGCACATGGCTTGTCAGGCTCACTACCCCGCTGACCGATGGCCCACACGTGCTGACGGTGAATCAAACCGACCCGGCAGGCAACGTCAGCGCCAGCACCAGCGGCTTCACGGTGAACGTCGATGCCACAGCGCCTGGCGCACCGCTCATCACCGCAGTGGGGGATAACACCGCGCCGGTGATTGGCGTCGTGCCGAACGGCGGTTCCACCAACGAAACGCACCCAACGATCAGCGGGACAGGGGAAATCGGTTCGACGATCACCCTCTATAACGGATCAACCGTGCTGGGTACGACCACCGTGAACGCGTTGGGGAGCTGGACCTTTACCCCGACCACTGCGCTCACACCGGGCACCTGGAATATCACCGCGACGGCAACGGATACCGCAGGTAACACCGGCGTCGCCTCGGATGTTCGTACGTTCACTGTGGATACCAGCGCGCCAAACGCGCCGGCCATCACTACGGTGTTTGACGATCAAGGCCCGTCAACAGGCAATCTCAATAACGGCAGCGTAACGGATGACACTCGTCCGGCGATCAGCGGCACCAGCGAACCCAATGCCACCATCAAGCTGTATGACAACGGCAACCTGCTGACTACCGTGACAGCCGATGGAACCGGGGCGTGGAGTTACACCCCGACTGCCGATATGACGCAAGGTAACCACGTCATCACCGCCACGGCGGCCGATGCGGCAGGCAACCTGAGCGCCGCGTCTGGCAGCTTTAGTTTTGTGGTCGACTCACTGGCTCCTCTGGCGCCTGTCATCACCTCGCTCACGGATGATGTTGCTCCGGTCGTCGGTCCTGTCGTGATCAACGGCACCACCAACGACAACACGCCGACACTGAGCGGGACTGCCGAAGTTGGCGCAACGGTAAGAATCTATGACGGAACAACACTGGTAGGCACCACCACTGCTGGTGCCACAGGTAGTTGGACTGTTACCACTTCTACGCTCGGCGATGGCACTCACTCGCTGACTGCGAAAGCCACCGACGCGGCGGGCAACATCAGTACATCGTCGCAGCCGTTCGGGGTGACCGTTGATACTTCGGTACCTAACGCCCCAACGCTGACGTCGGTGACTGACGATGTGGCGGGCGGCGCGCTGGGCGCACTGACCAGCGGACAGCTCACCAACGACAATCTGCCAACCCTGACCGGGACCGCAGAAGCAGGCAGCACCGTCAGCATTTACGATGGTTCAACCTTGCTTGGTACCACTGTTGCGACCGGAGGCACCTGGACATTTACGCCGGGTACAGCGCTGGCAGATGGTTCGCACACGCTGACCGTGACCGCAACGGATGCAGGCGGAAATATCAGCCAGCCAACTACCGGCTTCACGATTGTGGTGGATGCTACGGCTCCGGTGACGCCAGTCATTACCAACATCGTGGATGACGTGCCGAACATCGTCGGGAACGTGGGTAACGGGCAGTTCACCAACGATTCGCTGCCAACGCTGAACGGCACGGCGGAAGCCAACAGCACCGTCAGAATTTATGATGGCGCAACGCTCGTCACCACCGTCACGGCGAATGCTTCCGGCGCATGGACATGGACGCCAACAGCCGCGCTGTCGCAAGGTGTTCACACCTGGACCGTGACGTCCACTGACGCAGCGGGCAACCTCAGTGCAACGTCTGTTGCGGCCGGGATCATCGTGGACACCGTGGCACCGGGCGCGCCTTCAGGCCTGACCATGAACGGAACGGGGACGCGAGTCACCGGTTCGGCGGAAGCCAACAGCACCGTCACCATCACCAGCGCCACGGGCACCGTGCTTGGCACGGCAACCGCTGATGGTACAGGCGCATTTACGGTGACGATTTCCCCGGCACAAACCACCGGGCAAGCGCTGCTGGCCTTTGCTCAGGACAGAGCGGGCAACGTGGGCGTTTCCGTCGGCTTTACCGCGCCAGACACCCGAGTGCCGGATGCACCCACCATCACCAGCGTAGTGGACGATGTGGCGGGTGGCGCAGTCGGCCAGTTGACCAGCGGACAGTTGACCAACGACGCCATGCCAACCCTGAGCGGGACCGCGCAGGCGAACTCGACGGTGACTCTCTACAACAACGGCGTCGCGGTAGGAACTACCACGGCGAATGGCAGCGGAGCCTGGACGTTCACCCCACCGGCTAACGTCACCGAAGGCGCGCATGCGTTCACGGCAACCGCCAGTAACACCAACGGTGCAGGTAGCCCATCCGCCCCATTCAGCGTGATTGTTGACACCACTGCACCAGCAGCACCGGGAATCGCTATCAGTGCCGACGGCAGCGTGCTCAGCGGCACGGCGGAAGCGAACAGCACCATCACCATTACGCTGCCGAACGGCGGGGGCACACTGACCACCACCGCAGGCAGTAACGGCAGCTGGAGCCTGACGCTGCCGGTGCGCCAAATCGACGGTCTGTCGATTTCCGCAACGGCCACGGATGTCGCCGGGAACACCTCCGGGCCAAACTCGGTCCTTTCGCCTAATTTGCCGCTCTCCGCGAACGACAACATCACCAATCTGGCGCTAACCTCCGACGCCACCACCACCACCGAGCACCTGACGGATTACGGCTTGCTGCTGGTTGGTGCACTGGGGAACGTGGCTTCGGTGCTGGGTAACGACACCGCGCAGGTGCAGTTCAGCATTGCCAGCGGCGGTTCCGGTGATGTGACGATCGACGCGGCGGCGACGGGGATCGTGCTGTCGCTGCTCTCCACACAGGAGATCGTCATTCAGAAATACGACACCGCGAGCGGATCGTGGCAGACCTTTATCAATACTGGCGTGAGTGATTTCGCCAACCTGCTGACCCTGACCGGCAGCGGCATACGGATCAGCCTGACCGGGCTGACAGGCGGCGACTACCGCGTGCTGACCTACAACACCAGCCTGCTGGCGGCCGGGTCTTACACCAGTCTTGATGTCGACGTACAGAAAACCAGCGCAGGTACCGTCAGCGGGACCACATCGCACATTGGTAACGTGATAACCGATCAGGATGCGGGCGGCGGTCAGGACAACGCGCCAACCGGCACCCTGCTCACCAAAGTCACCAACGCGAACGGCGATTCGGTCACGGTTGGGGCGGGCGGCGCAGATATTGTCGGGCTGTACGGCACGCTGCATATCAACCAGAACGGCAGCTACACCTACACGCTGACCAATACTTCAGCCGCCGTACTCGGCCATAAAGACAGCTTCACCTACACCATCACCCAGGGCGGCGTCAGCGATTCCGCACAGCTGGTGGTGACGCTGGGCCCAACACCGCCCGCCAGCAGCGTCGTTGCCGCAGACAACAGCGCTACGCTGGTGTTTGATACCGATGTCACGTCCATCAACAACGGCGCATCGTCGCAATCGGGCTTCACGGTGCTTGGCGTCGGGCTTGGCAGTGTGCTGAGTCTCGATGTGCTTGCCAACATGACCAACCCGATTAAATTTGACGTTGAAGACGGCAGTACCCGCACGATGACGTTGCAATCTTCCGTGGGCGGGGTGGCGCTGGCCTCTACCTTTGACCTCTACATCTACCGCTTTAACGACCTGACGCAGCAGTACGAGCAGTACAAAGTGCAGAAAGGCTGGCTCAACGCCCCGCTGCTTGGCGGCCAGTCCAGCCAGTTGACCCTGACGTTGCCGGGCGGGGAATACCTGTTCCTGCTCAACACCGCCAGTGGGGTAACCGCACTGACGGGCTACACGCTGAACATTCTGCAAGACCACACCTATGCGGTCGACAGCATGACCGCCAGCACCACCGGTAACGTGCTGACCAACGATGTGGTGCCAGCAGATGCGGTCATTACCGACGTCAACGGCGTGTCGGTCTCGACCACCGGAACCACCACCATCAACGGGCTATACGGCACGCTGACCATTGATGCGAAAGGCAATTATACCTACACCCTGAAAAGCGGTGTCGGGGCCGACAGCATCAGCACGCCAGACAGCTTCGTCTACACCGTGAAAGCGGCCAACGGCGACACGGACAGCGCCTCGCTGAACATCACCCCAACGCCGCAGGTGCTCAACGCGGTGGATGACAACAGCGCTGTCATGGCCTTCACCACGGTGCAGGATACCGTCGCGCTGCCGTCCACTAATGTGGGACAGGTGAAATGGAATACTGCCCTGCTCAGCGGCACTTCCGGTAACGGCAGCGGCACGTTTGTGGTTGACCCAAATAGCGTACTGAAAGGCGCAACGCTGCACTTTGACGTGGCCTCTGGTCTGGCGCTGGGCGGTCTGTCTGTCGGCTGGACGCTGACCCTGAACGGCACCACCGTTGCCAACGGTAACTTCAGCGGCTCCGCCTTGTTGGGGAACAGCATTGACGTCGCCCTGACCGGGAAAGAGCTGCTGGCAGGGACTTACACCCTGACGGTCAACGGCAGCATCGGCGCGTTGTCACTGGGAACCGTCACCATCACGCCGTCAATCAGCGGCACGACGTATCACCTCGACACGTTCGACAGCAATACCGCCAACGTTCACGGCAATATCTTTGACGGTACCGACGCGGCGGGTGCGCTGGATCAGCTCTCCACCGTTCACACCACCCTGACCGTGAATGGCTTCGGTGGCAGTACCGGCACGTTGAATCCAACAGGCAGCACCAGCAGCATGACGATTCAGGGCCATTACGGCACGCTGACCATGAACCTCGACGGCTCGTACACCTACGCCCTCAAAGCCGGAGTCACCGTCGCCTCGATGACCAGCAAGGAGACGTTCACCTACACGCTCAACGATCAGAATGGCCACACCGACACGGCCACGCTGACCATTAACATGAATCCACAGATTGCGAGCACTAACCAGCATGACGTCATCAACGGCTCGGCTTATGGCGACACGCTGATTTACCACATGCTCAACACCGCGGATGCCACGGGCGGTAACAACAGCGACAACTGGACCAACTTCAACCTCGCTCAGGGCGACAAAATTGACCTGCGCGAACTGTTGACCGGTTGGGATCATCAGGCCTCGACGCTGGGGAACTTCGTCAAAGTCTCCACCAACGGGACGGACACCGTCATCGCCATCGACCGCGACGGGACGGGTTCAACCTATAACTCGACCACGCTTATCACCCTTAACAACGTGCACACCACGTTCGATGAACTTGTTCAGCAGAATCACATTATTACCGGCTAGACCATAACAGCCCCGGGCGGACTCCGCCCGGGGCATAAAGCAGCAATCTGTCGTGATTTTTGAAAGGGATACAATATGGGAAGAAGAGCGCCTGTCGCAGTATTGCTGGCATTCCACCTCTGTTCTGTCCAGGTGTATGCCGAAGATGAGCCGCAGCTCATCAGTTCTGAAGGACTGGCAAGCCAGCAGGGTTTACCCTCGCTGGACGGTTCAGCCGCCGAGCTTCCCTTGAGCAGCGCCGCACCGGGTGTGCTGACGCTCAACAATGCGGTCAGCCGCGCCGTCAACTGGCATCCGGCTATCCGTGAGGCTGTCGGAAAACTGCTCACGCAAAACGAGCAGATTAACGTCGCCAAATCGAAATACTATCCGCAGGTCACCGCGGGCATGAACAACGGCTACAGCAACACCTACACCAACAGCGGGTACAGCCCGTCGCTGGTGCTGTCTGTTTCCCAAATGCTCTACGACTTCGGCAAAGTCGCAAGCCAGGTGAAAGCTGAAACCGCAGGCGCGGCGCAGGAACAAGCCAACGTGCTGGTCAGCATCGATACCGTCGCCCGCGACACCGCCGTGGCGATGGTCCAGGTGCAGTCCTGGCAGCAGATGGTGGATGCCGCAACGGATCAGTTAAATGCCCTGAACGGCATCGGCAAACTGACTCAGCAACGTAACGATGAAGGGGCCACGTCGTTATCGGACGTGGTGCAAACCGATGCGCGTATCGAATCGGCTCGTTCACAGCTGGTGCAGTATCAGGCCAGTCTGGACAGCGCGCAGGCGACTCTGATGACCCTGCTCGGCTGGAATTCGCTTAACGGCGTCAGCACCGAGTTCCCGGCCAAACTGGAACAAAGCTGCATGATGGCGAAACCGGACGATCGTCTGGTGCCGTCGGTGCTGGCCGCCTGGGCGCAGGCCAATGCGGCGCAGGCGAATCTTGAATATGCCAATGCGCAAATGACGCCGACTATCTCGCTGGAACCCTCCGTTCAGCACTATCTCAATAACAATTATCCCAGCCATGAAGTGCTGGATAAAACCCAGTACTCCACCTGGGTGAAAGTGGAAATGCCGATTTATCAGGGCGGCGGGTTAACCGCCAAACGCGACGCCGCCAGTCATGCGGTGGAATCGGCCCAATCCACCATTCAGCGCACAAGGCTGGATGTTCGCCAGAAGTTGCTGGAAGCTCGCAGCCAGTCGATGAACCTTGCCAGTTCATTGCAGATTTTGCGCCGCCAGCAACAGCTCAGCGAACGCACCCGCGAACTGTATCAGCAGCAGTATCTCGACCTGGGCTCACGCCCGTTACTGGATGTCCTTAACGCCGAACAGGAAGTGTATCAGGCGCGCTTCTCAGAACTTTCGACGCAAAGCCAACTCCATCAGCTCCAGCTCGACTGCCTGTATAACACCGGCACCTTGCGCCAGGCTTTTGGCTTAAATAATCGCAGCATCCAGTCCGTGGAGATCCAGCCATGACCCGTGCCGCTCCTCCTGTTGAAGAATTGATTAGCGACCACGCGCTGGGCAACTGGGCGCTGGCCATTGGGCATGTTGCCGCTCACTATCGCGTGGTGTGTTCGCCGGGCAGTATTCAGGCCAACGCCCCGTGGTTTAAGGGCAAAACGCACACCCCGGCGCTAACGCAGCTCAGCCGTCAGGCCGGGCTGTCGTTTCATCAATTGACCATTACCGAGCACGCTTTTAGCCAGTGGCGGCTGCCGGTGGTGGCTGAACTTGAAGACGGGCAACTGGCGGTCATCGAGCATTTCAACGGCGACGATTCGGTGGATGTGTTCCTGATCGATGGCGACGGGGAAAGCAACCGGGTGGCGGCCAGCGAACTGCTCTCATCGGTGAAATACGTCGCCGCCTTGCGCCCCCTTTCCGCGCTAAAAGACAGCCGCGTCGACAGCTATATCTCACGCTTCAGCCCGGACTGGATGAAAGAGCTGGTGCTTCAGGACGTCAAACCGTACATCCCGGTGATGATCGCCGCGTTCCTGGTCAACGTCTTATCGCTGGCCGGGATCGTCTTTTCGATGCAGGTTTACGACCGGGTGATCCCCGCGCAGTCTTACCCGACGCTGTATGTGCTGGCGACAGGTGTGCTGATCTCGGTGATCTTCGGCTTTGTACTGCGTGAAGCGCGCACCCATATCATGGACGTTCTGGGCAAACGCGCGGATATGCGCATCTCGGATCGCGTCTTCAGCCACGCGCTGCGCCTGCGTAACAGCGCGGTGCCCCGCTCCACCGGCAGCTTCATTTCTCAGCTGCGCGAACTGGAGCAAATCCGTGAAATGATCACCTCGTCCACGCTGTCGACGGTGGTGGATCTGCCCTTCTTCTTCCTGTTTATTATCGTCATGGCGATCATCGCCCCGCAGCTGGCGTGGATCGCGCCTGTTGCCGCTGTGATGATGGTGCTGCCAGGCCTGCTGTTGCAGAAAAAACTCGCCATTCTTGCGAACCAGGCCGCACATGAATCCACTTTGCGTAACGCGGTGCTGGTCGAGAGCGTGCAAGGGCTGGAAGACATCAAGCTGATGCAGGCCGAAAACCGCTTCCTGCAACAGTGGAACAGCTATATCCGCATCACCGGTGAGTCTGGCCTGCGCACCCGCAAACTGACGCAAGGCCTGATTGGCTGGGGCATGTCGGTGCAAAGTCTGGTGTATGCGGCGGTGATTTTGTTTGGTGCACCACTGGTTATCGAAGGGGATTTAACCACCGGTTCCGTGGTCGCTGCGTCGATGCTCGGTTCACGGATGATTGCCCCAATGGCCGGTCTGTGCGGCGTGCTGGCTCGCTGGCAACAGGTGAAAGCGGCAAAAATGGGGCTCGACAGCATCATGCAATTGCCGACCGAAACCCAGCGCGACGAAACGCTGGTGCATCAGGAAATCTTTCACGGGCATTACGTGTTTGAGAACGCCCACTTCCGCTATCACCCGGAAGATCAGCGTGTGCCGCTGCGCATCTCACGCCTTGAAATTCTGCCCGGCGAACGCGTCGCGCTGTTAGGCCGAAACGGCGCCGGGAAATCCACCCTGCTGCAAGCGCTGGCGGGCGGCGTGGACATGGTGAACGGCGACTTACGCCTCGATAACCTCAGCATGCCGCAAATCGACATGGCCGACCTGCGCCGCAATATCGGTTTTCTCAGCCAAAACGCGCGGCTGTTCTTCGGCACCCTGCGCGAAAACCTGACCCTTGGCGCACCGCACGCCACCGACGAAGCCATCTTCGAAGTACTGGAAATCTGTGGAGCCGACAGCTTTGTAAAACGCCTGCCAAAAGGACTCGACCATCCAATTATGGAAGGCGGCAACGGCTTATCGGGCGGGCAACGCCAGGCCATTTTGCTGTCCCGCATGCTGCTGCGCTCACCCAATATTGTGCTGCTGGATGAACCAAGCGCCTCGCTGGATGAACACACCGAACGTGAATTCATTCAGCGGCTCGGTAACTGGCTCGGCAACCGCACGCTGGTTGTCGCCACACACCGCGTGCCCATGCTGGAACTGGTGGAACGCATCGTGGTGCTGAAGGATGGCCAGCTGGTGATGGATGCCCCGAAAGCACAGGCGATGAACGGCAATCGCGCACCGACAACGGCCAGCGGGCGGGGGTGGAACAATGAAAACCAATCGGCATGATATTGCGATGGATGACCTGGATATCCGTCGGGAACATGAGTTTTCCGGGGCCAGCAAAATCATCGGCCTTTCCGCCCTGCTCTTTTTATTGCTGGGCGTATGGGCGTATTTTGGCTCGCTGGATGAAGTGTCTACCGGCACAGGGAAAGTTGTGCCAAGCTCCCGCGAACAGGTGTTGCAGTCGCTCGACGGCGGCGTGCTCACTGAACTGATGGTGCATGAAGGCGACAAAGTTCAGGCCGGGGAAGTCGTTGCCAGACTCGACCCCACTCGTTCGGAATCCAACGTGGGCGAAAGCGCCGCGAAGTACCGTGCCTCGCTCGCCTCAAGCGCGCGTTTGTACGCAGAAGTGAACGACCTGCCGCTCAAATTCCCGGACTCCCTGAAAGCGTGGCCGGATTTACTGGCCTCTGAGACCCGGCTCTACAAAACCCGTCGCGCGCAATTAACCGA
The DNA here is from genome assembly GCF_047713085.1 of Pantoea sp. sgz302252. Lineage (NCBI taxonomy): Bacteria > Pseudomonadati > Pseudomonadota > Gammaproteobacteria > Enterobacterales > Erwiniaceae > Pantoea > Pantoea sp. sgz302252. The sequence goes on along the minus strand of NZ_JBLFJW010000026.1, from coordinate 45,878 downwards.
CTCCCAACGCGAAATTCAGGACGCCATCGATTCAGTGAACAAAGAACTCGCCATCACCCAAAGGCTGGAAAAAAGCGGAGCGGCAAGCCACGTAGAAGTGCTGCGACTGCAAAGGGAAAAGAGCGACCTCGGGCTGAAAATCACCGATTTACGCTCGCAATATTACGTGCAGGCGCGTGAAGAACTGTCCAAGGCTAATGCCGAAGTCGACATGCTCTCTTCCATTCTTAAAGGGCGTGAAGACTCGGTGAACCGCCTGACCGTGCGCTCGCCGATGCGCGGCATCGTCAAAAACATTCAGGTCACCACCATCGGCGGCGTTATCCCGCCGAACGGCGATTTAATGGAGATTGTGCCGCTGGACGATCACCTGCTGATTGAGGCACGCCTTTCACCGCGAGACATCGCGTTTATCCACCCAGGCCAGCGCGCGCTGGTGAAAATCACCGCTTACGATTACGCCATTTATGGCGGCCTGGAAGGCGAAGTGGAAACCATATCGCCGGACACCATACAGGACAAAGTGAAGCCAGAAATCGTTTACTATCGGGTGTTTATCCGCACCCATCAGGACTATCTGGTCAACAAAAAGGGGCATAAATTCTCGATATCCCCGGGGATGGTGGCCAGCGTCGACATCAAAACCGGCGAAAAAACCATCATGGATTACCTGATCAAACCGTTCAATCGCGCAAAAGAAGCGCTACGTGAGCGTTAAGTGAGCGTTTCCGGGCCTGTTAGCGGTGGTATTCGGGGTAACAGGTCTGTTATACTGACCGGACACATTGGGGCTGATTCTGGATTCGACGGGATTCGCGAAACCCAAGGTGCATGCCGAGGGGCGGTTTGCCTCGTAAAAAGCCGCAAAAAAATAGTCGCAAACGACGAAAACTACGCTTTAGCAGCTTAATAACCTGCTCTGAGCCCTCTCTCCCTAGCTTCCGCTCTTAAGACGGGGATCAAAGAGAGGTCAAACCCAAAAGAGATCGCATGGATGTCCTGCCTGGGGCTGAAGTGTTAAAACTAATCAGGCTAGTCTGGTAGTGGCGTGTCAATCCGCAGGTGCCAGGCGAATGTAAAGACTGACTAAGCATGTAGTACCGAGGATGTAGGAATTTCGGACGCGGGTTCAACTCCCGCCAGCTCCACCAAAATTCTCCATCGGTGATTACCAGAGTCATCCGATGAAGTCCTAAGAGCCCGCACGGCGCAAGCCCTGTGGGCTTTTTTGTGCCCTCAATTTGTCCCGCGAAGTCTGATGCCAATTAATTAAATCCGAAACTTTTAGGCACCTTGTTAGGCACCTCGTAAGGCTATATTGTTTTTGAGGTGCCTAAAACTATGGAACCCCGGCAATGGCAAGACAAACCAAACCTCTATCTGTTAAAGAAATCGAATCAGCCAAACCCAAGGAAGCGGACTACGTTCTCTATGATGGCGACGGCCTTGAGCTACTCATTAAATCCAGCGGGAGTAAAATCTGGCAGTTTCGCTACATTCGCCCTGTCACCAAGAAACGTGCAAAGAAGAGCATTGGCCCCTATCCGTCAGTTACGCTTGCCGATGCCAGAAACTATCGAGCAGACTCTCGCTCTCTCCTTGCGAAACAAATCGATCCACAGGAACATCAGCAAGAACAACTTCGCAGTTCGCTTGAAGCTAAAACCAATACTTTCCAACTCGTGGCTGAACGATGGTGGAATGTGAAGAAAGCCAGCGTGACAGAGGACTACGCCGACGATATCTGGCGCTCTCTTGAAAGAGATGTATTTCCTGCAATTGGTGACGTTAGCGTTACAGATATTAAAGCTCACACACTGGTTCAGGCCGTCCAACCAGTTCAGACCAGAGGAGCACTGGAAACCGTTCGTCGCCTTTGCCAGCGCATCAATGAAGTTATGATCTATGCTCAAAACACAGGACTGATTGATGCTGTTCCCAGCGTTAATATCGGTAAAGCCTTCGAGAAGCCGCAGAAGAAGAATATGCCAAGTATTCGCCCGGATCAGTTACCTCAGTTGATGCAAACGATGCGAACAGCCAGCATTAGCCTCTCAACACGCTGCTTGTTCATGTGGCAACTCCTTACTATCACCCGCCCAGCCGAAGCAGCTGAGGCTCGCTGGGATGAAATTGATCTGGAAATGCGAGAATGGAAAATCCCCGCATCACGTATGAAAATGAACCGTGACCATACTGTCCCATTGTCAGATGAAGCAATAGCTGTTCTGGAGATGATGAAACCGTTAAGCGGCAATCGAGAGTTTATATTTCCCAGCCGCATCAAGCCTAATCAGCCAATGAATAGCCAGACCGTTAACGCATCACTAAAACGTGCAGGTTTCGGTGGAGTGCTCGTTTCACACGGGCTGCGATCTATTGCCAGTACAGCCCTTAATGAACAAGGCTTCCCACCTGATGTTATTGAAGCAGCATTGGCTCATGTGGATAAAAATGAGGTACGTCGCGCGTATAATCGCAGTGATTATCTTGAGCAGCGGCGACCGATGATGCAGTGGTGGGCTGATTTCGTGATGGCTGCAGATTTTGGAAGTATGATTGATAAAAGAAATAGCAAAGTAAAACTTGCAGGTTAATCCAAAACTAAATATTTGCGAAAATAACACTCCACCTTTGTCAGCCTTTATAACGTTAGTGGTTGGAATCTAATCTTCTACTACCGTCAATTTAATCAGATCTGCTGTGCTCTAATTTCATTCATCTACTAGGCCCTAAAAATAGTAGATAAAATGGCATTAGACGCAGCTCTTTAGTATTTCAGTTAGTATCAGCCTGAGACCTGCTCGACCACCAGTTATGACAAAAAATACATGTACCGAGCTAACACATTAACGTTTTTTGGTTCTTTTAAGAGCTGTATCAATAGCATTTTTCACTTCAGGGCGCTTATACCAAACCTGGATCTTATCGAATAAATCAGCATTCACTCCCAAATTAATCCCCATTTTATCAATGTATGCCCTCAAATCCTCAGATATTGACTTAAGCACATCATAAAAAATAACTCTTCTATGGGCAGAATGAAAGTCATCCGCTAACCGAATAACCTCGGCAATAACCAGTGATTCGTTTTTTGATTTCGCACGCCCACCTTTGGATGAATGAATCATATGTTTAAAGGCCTTCAATTCATCTTTATCAATATCATCCCTCCTGCAAGATGAATTTTCTGATATGTATATTTTTATATACCTCAGCGCTTCGGATATATAATTATAAGCATCATCGCACTTGTAATAAAAAACTCGCCTGCCAAACTCATAATAATAAAATGAGAAAAGGAGGTAGTAATCAGATACAGATTTTGGAATCAACTTAACACCATTATCACTTCTTTCATTAGAATTTAAAAAACTGCTTAAATAAGCAAACTCAATTTCATGAGATATATAACCTTCAAAACATTCTTTAAACCAGTCGTATCTTGGTTTAAAGGGGTCACTGGGATCCGTTACATATTTTATTTTGCCTTCGGGAGGTAAAAACTCCAGCTCTTCAATAAACCAGTTGGCTTTTTCTTGGCATCGACTGAGAATATCCGTTTCCGCAGCAGAATTCAGCGCTGTAAATACCTTTTCACGTGAGTAATCGTCAATAGCTCTTATATCATCACACAATGCTGTAAATTTCTCACAGAACAATTCAAAGACTCCTTGTTGCTCAAGCATAAACCCTCTCAAAATGCAATCACTATGGTGAAAAATATATGTTTTTTTTACTAGGCCTTCAGTAGCGCTTCATCCTATTTCCTACCATACGAGACATCGATAACGCAGTAACCAATCACTAGAAGGAAAAAAAGATGTCTTCGCAATCAGTCCAAATGTTAACTGTAAAAGAAGTCGCAAAGAAGGTCGGAATCAGTCGCTCAACTATCTTTGATTGGCTGAATCCAACTTCACCACGCTATGACGTAACATTTCCAAAACAGGTTCGTCTTAGTGAAGGAGGCAATTCAGTCCGTTGGTATCTGCATGAGATCGAAGAATGGCTAAAAGCTCGCCCACGTAAAGCAACCCCCACCATTCTATAACAAACATAATCAAGATATTCTCGACTTCTTACCCTGACTAGTCTTTCTCCAAAGCTCTTCTGTACGCGCAGAAGGGCTTTTTCGGTTTACTACGCCACCATCAGCCTTTGTTCAAATTACAACAAGACGAATCAAACAAATCCAGCACTATAGAAGAAAATATCCTGCTCATGACGATAAATAAAATTGATTCATGATCGATTTTGTCGATCGAACCGATCGATAACTTTCATAAAACCTATCACCGAATAACAGTACGATCAGTGACCACATACCACAGGTTCCACAAGGACTTACGGGAGAGCGTATGTCATCAAAACCCGGCTATACCTCTGGCGATAGCTGTTTACTACCACGTTGAAAAAGGAGTGCTATGTTGAAAAATCCACCAGACAGCAAGCGAACCACCGCAAGCAAAGGGGATAAACTAATCAGGAATATGCTGGATATCTTTCCCGAAACGGTCAGAAGGAGTTTGTTTGAGAAGATAAAGGAAAGCATCGACTACGAGCCGTCGATTGGTGTGATGGGGAAAAGTGGCGCAGGGAAATCGAGCCTGTGTAACGCCATCTTTAAGGGTGAAGTCTGTGCCGTCAGTGATGTTGAGGCTTGTACACGTGAAGTTCAGCGACTAAAAATTCAGTTTGGTCATCGCACACTGGAGATTGTTGATATCCCCGGCGTAGGTGAAAGTGCTGAGCGTGATGAAGAATACGAGGAATTATATAGCGAGCTGTTACCTGAGTTGGATCTCGTTCTTTGGGTTATCAAAGCTGATGACCGTGCTTTTTCGGCTGATGAACATTTCTATAAAGAGGTTCTGTTACCCGCCGGTGGCCGTGAGAAAGTGGTCTTTGTTCTGAATCAGGTCGATAAAATTGAGCCTTTCAGAGAGTGGGATCAAGAGCATCGTCGCCCTTCCCTCACGCAAGCAACCAATATACAACGTAAGAAAGATTATATTGCTGAATGCTTTGAGTTCCCTCACCACCCTGTTGTGCCTGTTTCTGCAGATGAAAAGTACAACATCGTCGAGCTGGTCGAAACCATGATCCGGGCATTACCTGATCGGGCAAAGAGTGGCGCTGCCTCGCAGCTGAACGACGACCTCAAAACCGACGAAGTAAAGTCAGATGCCAAAGGTGGGTTCGGCAACGTTATTGGTGAACTGGTTGATACCGCTATCGATATTTTACCTGTCCCCGATAGTGCTAAATCACTTATCAGAAAGGGCAAAGAATTCGTCGTCGAATCAGCGAAAAAGATCTGGGATTACTTTTTCTGGTAATTAATAAAAACATCCGCATTCAGATAAAAGATTATCTCAATGCGGATTTACTTACACTATAAATTCAGGGTTTATTTATGCGCAATACGATTTTACTTTCATCAGTACTTATTCTATCCGCCTGCCACAGTGAATCGGACAACCAGAAAATACTTAAAAGTCAGGTTTACGAAAGCATTGATTCAACCAGAACGTTAGGGACAGCGCTAGACAATCGACAACGGTGTACATCTGTAGACTGGAAGGACAATATCGATGATAAGGGACGACAAACAGTTATATATACATGTTCCATGAAGAGTGACGAATCGGAACAGGTCTGGACTCAGCATATGGAGCACTATATTAATTCCCATGAATTAAGTCTTAAAGATGAAAAATATCGTGCTGATGTTTACACACAAAAATGTAAGCAGCAGTACCCTGACAGGGACTGCACACCTTCATGGATTGCAGGAATGCAAATACCCAAAATTGAACAGTCGATTGAAGAAGTAAGAAAGATTGTTCACACTAAAATAAGTGATGTCAAAAATGTTTATGTCTGGAGTATTGTTCCCGGAAGTGAACAGCCTGTGACATTATTATCAATGAGATACGAATACAAGTTTTCTGATGGAAAAGCCCAAAGTATTTACTGGAGTGGTCGTGCAGTCGATGCGATCCGCGATGATATTTATCGGGATCATTTCACGCTGGCTAATGCACTTGCACAGAAGGCAATCAATGATACTGAGTGCCATATCTATAAAAATGGCGAGCGCTGCAATAAGGCTCTTCAATAATTGTTATGTTGCCATTACAGTATATTTTAATTCAAAGAGATACGATCCATGAAAGCACTAATATTATTATTGCTGGCGTTGACCAGTTTTTATGCTGTCGCTTCGCCTTACGACGATGACGTCTTATTTGGTTGTTTCTTCAACAACCAGAAAGAACCAAAGGAAGTGGTTGTTCTTCGAAGCGGTGACACCATCACCTACATGTACGGAAAGCAAGATCCGAGCGGTGAAGGTGGTGTTATTCCTGAGATCACCATAAAAAAATCAGCTAACCAATTGACAAAAAATTGGGAGAGCAATCGCTCCGAAGGCTTTACGCTATACGAACTCAATATACCTAACGGGAAATATGCCTACAATGTGGGCTATTTGAATAAGGAAGGTAAGGTTAGCGGGGACGTTGGGATCTATAAATATGGTAAGTGGGTTTCAAGTCTGAACTGCAGCGATGTTTGGGAAAGCCATCTTGGGGATCCTACACTGATGAAAGATATTCCCAATGGGGGTGAAACTGATTCTACTCCCACCGGCTCTGTACAACAAAGTGACACTCAATCACCACCACAAATCCCAGTAAAAGTTCAGGTCAAAGATATCCCGTACGATTACAGAGGAAAATCCAGCGCCGAACACAAAATCTACAGGCATGTTTATATTTATAGCTTGGTTGATAATATTACTATAACTGGCATGAGCATTGATCGCGGTAGCTGCTATATATGGAATATCAAACCCACAACATTAACCTACGGCAAACGGTATGATTTCTATTTGGCTATCAGTAATCAGGTTGCGTACGCTAATGCAGGATGGAATTGGGTTGAAGCCAACGATCGATTTGGACGGTGTATGTGGTCAGAGGTTGAGGTCAAAACAAATAATGGTAATTTCACATTTAGTTTGAATAAAAATAATTGAGCTGATATCAGCACCTAAAAATAACATACCCTATCAATTAATAGGGTATGCTCATTATGTATTTATTTTTTACCAACACTTAACAACCGCTCTATGTTACTTCGTTGTCATTGCATCAAGTTCCGCTTCTGTTGTATATAATCCTTTGTGCGTCCCATTAATAATTGAAGTAAGAGAGCCCCTTAATAAATCGTATTTTCCGTTTGTTTCGAAATCAGTAGCTGTAAGGTGAGAAAATAGACTGTAAGGTTTATCTTTAGATGGTGATTCATTAAAATAGAACCCTTCAAAATCAGGAGTGTGAACAACTGTTTTAACTCTCCCATTAGTTGTATCTGCTAATGATCTAATGTTTAAGTTGATTTTCCACATTCCGTTTGCTGCACCATCCTTCCGTAGTTTTGTATCCAAGTCATGAATAGCGATCGCATTGGCATTGAACTGATCAAATATTTTTATAAACGTTGGGATATTAGCCTTGCCTCTGCAATTGATAACACAATAACTTCCCTCAAGACCACTTTTTTCAATGATATATTGATAAGCTAAATATTCTGTATCCCCTTCAACTAAAATTGCATTAGGGTAAAAGAAAAAATTCATTAACGGTTGGACAGCAGCGATTTAGCATTTTTAAGTTATCTTTTTCATTGGGAGTAAAATGGGTCTTATCCGTCTGGAAGTAAAAAACGCCTTGTTGGTTATTCGAAACCTTAATTAGGGTGGTATGATCTTGAGTGAGATCAATAAATACGGGGGAATGAGTTGTGCATATAACCTGCCATCCAGCTAAATCAGCCAAAGCATAAATGGCTTTCCTAGCTGCTCTGATTATTGATGGATGAAGGTTTATTTCTGGCTCATCAATTAATAACACTTTTGGTGTTTCATTCGGTATTACTTTGGTTCCTTTTTTATACATCCCTTCGCTGCACAGAGCGTTTATGGCTGACCATAAAAAAGCTCTTTTTAAACCTGTACCCTGGTGTTCCAGAGATGAAGGGTGGTTACTTGTTTTAACGAAGAATTTGCTACCATCTTTTATCGCATCTTCTGCTTTAAATTTCCCCACACCAGTTTCAAAATTAACGGTAGCGCCTTGGAATAATTTATTGAGTTCAAATTCTATTTTGTTACTTAACATCCCAATACTGCCTGCCAGTTCTTTATCCACTTCTTTAGCTAGCTTTTCTATTTCAGCAACGATCCCTGCTACTTTACTTTTATCATCTTTCAGTTTCTGTGCTGCATTTTTGGATGCCAAATCCTTCACTATCTTTTCCAGCGAATCATAGCCATCATTTGGATTTAATCTGACAGGTACGGGTAGTCTACTTTGAAGTAACGTGTTCCATCCACCAGCCCCACCTTTTTTCCAGTCCTTTAATTTATTACTATAACTGTATTTGACACCATTTTCGTCTGGAGAACCCCAACGTATTTGAAATTTGGCACAATCCCCGAACTCGGGATCACCTTTTAAAAGCCATTCTTGCCCTAATGTATCAACGTCTTCTTGTGTTACATCATTAAACACCCCAGTAATGATCACCGGAATATTAGTATCCCTGCCATGGAAATGATCTTGAGTTAACGCACTTCCCATCGATACATAAGCCTCATATGCATCTAGAATTGTTGATTTACAACTGTTATTGGGGCCAACTAAAACGACGATGTTATCAATTAATATTTTAATTTCACCCTTGATACCTTTAAAATTGGAAATCAACAATGCTGATAATTTCATACTACCCCCTTCATTGATTAATGACTCTGAACTAAAACGTAAGATTGAGACTTCCCCACATATATTTCGAAAGGCAGCCGTTTCATACCTTCATATGTATTTCGTTCATTTCAACATCAAAGGATATTTCGACATCTCAATCACGGACTAACTAAGACTCAGAGCTACGCTTTAACCACGCATAAAGCGTCTGCTTAACAACTCCGATATCACGCGCGATGTCTTTCACCTTTTCACCCGTCTGGTGACGTTGCTGCATTCTGGTAATGGCCTGTTCACGTACGGCATCATCCACCGTTTTGATCGCCGGGGATTGTTCCCACAGCTTTTGCGCTTTTAGTCGCTGACCGTGCATCTCACCGATATAGGTAGTCCCGAAGGGTTTCTTCCGGCCATTTAGCCTGCAGGCTTCCTGCATTGCAGCTGCCAGCGCCAGTGGATCCACCTCTCCGTTACGGATTTTTTCATTGATTGAGTCCGAATGGCTTCGCCGGTTCGCAAATCCAGCCAACGGGATTTGTTTCATTATCTGCCACTTCTCCCGGTACTCCATTGCAGACATACTGTGAGCGTGCTGCAGATGAATGTTCAGGGAGGAGTAAATTTTCCCACACTCCAGGCACTGGACATACTCATGATTGTGATGTGCCCATGCCTCTTCTTTGCTCGTAAATGGTGTGGTTCGCAGAGGTGCTGGATTATCCCGATCGTAACTCATTTGGCCGAGCCACCAGGGCATCAATGACGGCCAGCGCTCCGCGATCATCGCTTCAATCACACCTTCCCGATAATCACACGCACCGTGCGACAACTTCGATATCTGACCCGCCTGATGTATACGGAGCCCTGACAACCGGGCACGGGCATAAAGGCTCCATTTATCCTGATGACGACAGTTCGCAAACGGTGTTCCGGTCCAGGGCGTAAAACGACGATGACACGCCTGACAGTCGAATGTCCTGAGATCTGAAGGATATTGTTTGATCCGTAAACTCATGCACCAGGGACATTTTTCGGGCTTCATCGAAGGTATCTTCGCCAGACAGTCAATCAGCGACAGTGCATCTGCCTGTAGGTGGACAGGTAAACGAATCAGCCAGTCTTCCTGGACATCATGTTTCATCGTTATCCCACCAGATGTTTCAGCGCCGCCACACCCAGTACTTTGACGGCATCAAAAGACAACTCCACACCCTTTTTCTTCGCGGTGGACTTAATACTTTCCCACAGCACAGGTGTTCGCATGGTATCCAGTAGGTCGTGACCTTTTGAGGTCAGTCTGAGACCTGATGTAAGCTTAAAGCCATGGTAGCCATTCCCACCGCTTAATATCTGGATACCGGTAATAAGTTCGCTATCCAGTAGCAGTTCTGTGTGACCATAAAAATAATTACACGCAGCCTCCCAGCGCTCATATTCGCTGAGGTACAGTTCAACATGCGAATACGCATCACTTTGTGGCTCTGCGGGCAGAGCGGCAAAGAAATCATTTTCTTCTTCAACATCCACCAACATTTTGCGTAACAAATCCCAGTCACGTTTCATTTTTCCTCCGAGCCTATTTTTTCGCCTGTAAAACCAGCGAATACTTCGCCATTTCAATCACCCGGGCATCATCAGGGTCAAGATCATCACGACTCAGCACCAGCCGCCAGTCGTTCTTGCGCACATCCGGGGTACGGTACTGAGCAACCACTGCAACATACTGCGCCTGTTCATCCATCGGCATGGTGAAAGTGAGAGTCTGTTCCGGACGAACCTGGATTTCTTTCTTTGCCACCAGGTCATCGCTGAGTGTCGCCTCGGCGTTGTCCACCAGCGCGTTGTAATCGGCTTTGTCGAACGCTTTGCGGTCTTTCAGTTGCCAGACCTGTACGCGGGTTGCAAGCGCCATACTGTCTTCATCGGGATTCAGTTCAGCACGGGCACGGAACTGCAGATGAACAACCTTAACCTTCTTGTAGAACACCGCTTTGGCAACACTTTTACTGCCATCGGTGACGCCCTGGGTCAGTCCGCAACCCGTCAGAAATGTGGTAAACAGCAGCGTCAGCAGTAGCGGTAATGTGTGTGATTTACGCTTTATCATCATATTTCGTCGTCAATCTCCGTGACGTTACGTTGGTGGGGATTCAGTTGCAGCCCTTCGTACCAGCCGAGTTTAACGGTCAGTCGGGCAGGCATATCCGGGTCAGGCTTATCGCCGTCATCGTCCTGGCCCAGCAGGAACGAGTAGCCCATGTAAGCAGCATCTTCACCGTTGTGTTTCACGCTGAGACGCGGAGCCGGGAACAGTCTTCGCGGCATGGTCAGAGTGATGTGGGCATCGTATCGCCAGCCGAGATACACCCGCAGCAGTGACAGCAGGTCCTGGAACAACAGCTGATGCGGGGGCATCCAGCCACGCGCATCCGCTTTGCTCTCGGTGTAGAGCCGGATTTCTACCGCGCTGTTGATATCGGTTGCAATGCCGCCGAGTATCGGGCGGTCATCGAGGAAAAACGTCCCGTCGAGCCGGGGCTCAGGCACTCTCACTTTGCGTCGGTAGTTTGGCACGATTGTCGCTTCCGTATCCGGGGTGACCATCCGTACCAGTTGTTTCAGCCCGTCAGCGGTTTTACCGGGTTGATGCAGCATGTCGAGAATGCCGAGGAAGCGTGACAGCGGTACATCGAAGTTATTTTCAGTGCCGGGAATACCCAATCCGCCAATGCCCAGCAAACTCTGCGAGATACGGTCTGTGCCGCCAGGCTCAAAGGTTGCCGGGTAGTTGTACTTCTTCCAGATACGGTAGAACTGCGTCAGAATGCGGTGGTTGAAGATATCGAGAAAATGCTCAACCGTGTCATGGCCTTCGCGTCGCTGGGTGATATCGTCAATGTAGGCCGTTGGCAGCGGTGAGTCGATACCGTACAGCCCCATAAAGGTGGTTCTGACGGTGGGGGGTGATTCCGGGTCATCATCAGGATTAACTTCAATGCCCTTAAACTCACTGGCCGGAAAGCCCATTCCCGGATGGGGCCGCATACGTACCGGGTCGTTCTTTATCTGTGAGGTCGTGCCAATGGGCGGCAGTTCAGGATGTCGCTGCTCCAGCCACTGCATAAACCGGTAGAAGTTGGTGTAGGGCAGCTGCTTACCAAACTTCTCCTCCAGTTCGGTGAAGGTCAGTTGTGATTCTCTTTCCATCGCAGGCATTTTCCTGACGGCTCCAGTATCAGTGTCAGACGGTTATACAGGTGCATATCAGCATACTGTGCCAGGAAGCGGTTCAGCAGGGAGCCAAACAGCCATACATCCCCTTCACCGCTGAAATGGTCGGTGTTGAGGGTCACTTCAATATCCACGCCACGCATCAGGTAGCGCTTCCACTTCTGCAGTCGCCAGTGTTTAACGTGGGTGATTCCTGCCAGCTTGCACCGACTCTGTTCATCATCAGACCAGCAGTGAAGTGCCAGGGTGTTGCGCAGTACTTCAGCATTATCCATCATCCACAGGAAACTACTGCCGCACTGGCTCAGCATCTGCCAGTGGAAGCGGTCGCGTTGTGGTGGGTAGGCAGCGAGCGTCGGGGTGCTGAGGTTCATCACCCGGACGGGGGTCTGAGTGGCACTCTCCAGCGTATCAAGCAACACACTCTGCAGGACCTTGCGCGGCAACACGCCATTGGTGCCGGTGAGACTCAGCGCAAGTGGTTCTTCGGGGTTCTGGCGTTCACGTTCAAATTCATCCCCGCCGAGGGTCAGGGTGGTTTCATTGCGCCCTGACGGGCCGCGTTTTATGCGGGTGTGGTAGTAACGCGCCGGACGTTCACGGCGCAGCATTCCGCCTTTATGCTGAAACTGACGGAACGGGGTATAGACGGCAGCATCTTCCGAAAAGGAGGTTGCCACTTGCTCCACGCCGAAAATCTCGGTATGCGGGTCACTGTCACGTAACGGACGCAGCGGGTATTCGGTCTGGTAAGCATTAATCGACAGCGGTCGTGCATCCAGACGGAACAGATTCACCACCGGAACACAGTGCAGACGCAGGTTCTCTTCGCTGAGACTGAAATCTGACGGCCAGAACTCGCTGAGCACAAACTCCAGCTCAAACCACTGTGGCTCTTCCGGCCAGGCGATGGTTTCCAGCCCGCACAGGTCGACGAACATAAACTTCTCGCGGAAAGTGAAATACTCCAGCAGTCGCAGATGCTCCGGGTTCTGAGTTTCTTCCACCGGCCAGACCGTTGAGTCTTTCTCAAAACCGGTAGCCCGGAAGCGCCCGTCAAATGGCTGGCGGTCGATATTCCCCGGCAGACGGACATAACTCCTGGCCACACGGCGGGTCAGGTACAGATGCAACAGCGAAGCCAGCGGTGTATCGCCATGCAGATAGACCGGCAGGCGACTTAAACCCACCTGTCGCCAGTCAGCGTTGGCTCCACAGCTAAAGCGCATCCGTAGGACATGCTGACCGTCTGGTTCGGTGAATAGCCCGGCACTCTGTAGCTCAAGCGGGTTGAGCACCAGTTCACGACTGGTGCGATAGCGGCAGCGAATATGATGATCGCCCACCGGCTGAGACACGACCTCGCTGTGCTTATCCAGCACCTCGGGGAGTTTGAGTTCGTCAGCGTCGGGGGCAATCTCCACCACGCAGACAGACGGTAAAGGACGCAGCGCATGCGGCCACAGGCGGCTTATCAGCCCTTCGGTCAGCTCGGGAAAGTCATCATCCAGTTTCGCGCGCATCCGCCCCATCAGGAAGGCGAAGCCCTGGAACAGTTGCTCGACGGATTCATCAGCGGTGCCGGGTGTTGCAAGTCCCATTTCCCGTGCACGATCCGGATGCAGTTTTGCGAACTCCCGCGCAGCATCACGCAGGTAGCGCATCTCGGCATCGAAGTAGCGGAGGGTTAAATCTTCCATGGTAACCCCCGTCAGAGAATCGTCTTCGGAAAGTTGAAATAATCCTGATAATCGATGTTGATGACTTCACCGAATGCCACGTTCAACTCATCAGAGAACCGCTTTACTTGAATGAAGGCATTTTTGAAATCGTGCACTATTTCCAGATAATCGGTAAATTTCGTGACAGGGATAATCCTGACAACAGTGTGTTGCAATGCCTCTGATGCCGCATTGAAGAATGTAATAAGTGCGATTTCAAAGGATTGATGTGCCTTAGGTTTAATAGTCACGCCACGACGCTCCACCAGTGCGTAGCGGGCAAAGAACAACAGCTTCAATTGGTTAGCCTGATTCATCATACGCAGTGAGTCACTGGTTATCTCAGCAGTATGGCGGGAAAAGGAATCTTCGTTTTCTATGGCTGCCATCTTCGCCATTATCTGCGATACAGAGAACGTAAAGTCCAGTACCTTAGGTACTATGTGGTGCAGGTCATCAAAGAAGGTATTAGCCGCATCATGTGCTCGCTCCATGTTACGACGGTGTAGCCAGCGGCAAGCAAGGAACAGGCCACCGCCAGCGCCCAATGTAGTTGCGATGTTGCTCATGACTGTGGTCAGGTTGTTAAATGTATCTAAAGTCATAGTCACTGTTTCATAAAGGAAAGTTACACAAGAAGGAGGCACTTACTCAGACGGATTGTGCCGTTCATAGGCATTGATGAACCTCATTGCCGCCTGATAAAAGTTTTCCCGCCATGGATGCATTTCCCTTGTCTTACCATTTCCCTGAATGTAAGCAATCGGTGTACTTCCCAGCCGTTTGCCAAGACTCACGGTCGTCGTTGACCTTAATTCAGGGGGAACCCATACTGCCTTCGGCGCTGTGATGCAGTAAAGGAAGTTATCTCCACCATCTGTTGGAGCGATCCCTGTTCCATCGCCTGGGAAAATGGTTCGCTCTTTATACTTCTGCACGAACTCTGCATCTTTATACCAGCCCACAATTTTTAAGGGCTTACAGCCTTCTTCTGCAGCAACCAGAATCAGTAGCCAGTCGTCATGTTCAATCGGACGAGGAGCATTCTTCCGTACTGGAGGGATATACACTTGATAATTACCATCATCAGGATGCTGGAAGAAATTATACTTCTCGTGAGCTTCACGATCCTGAATGTAACCGTGTCGGCCCAGAACCTGATCCCCTTTGTACCGTTCAGACCAGCCGCATTTAATGAATGCGATATTTTTGTTGGTAATCATTGTCAGTCCTTCGTTAGTTCGGTCACCAGAGTACCGGCAACGCCAGACCACGGTGATATCACGTCAACAGCCGTCATTCGGTAAACACCTGCTGCGGCAACCGGAATCCTTTCAACGCCAACAGTGCCAGTGGCCCTGAACCCGATTCGGTACGCATCATGTAGTTCAGGCTGTAGCCGTCTTTGGTTCTCCAGCTCACCCGGTACGTGCTGTTATCGACGGCGGTGACACTGGCATTATCCAGCAGGCGGATCAGGCCCCAGCTTCCTGAGTAATCGGCATAAATACGTTCACCGGTTGAGGTGGTCACCCAGGTCAGTGTGGTGCGTGGCTTCCACTGGCTGTCGGGCCAACTGAAATTCTGCCACTGCTCCTGCTGATTGTGGTAATCGAGCTTTTGCTGGTCGAGTAACAGCGTGGTCTGCATCACGTCACGGCCAGGTTTACCCATCAGCGCAAAGTGGATGCTGGCATCACCACCAGTGAACGCAACATCGGCCAGAGTACTCAACTGGTTCAGGGCATTAAGGAACGCCGGGTTGAAGTGCAGCCCCTGAGCAGCGATAGCATCCGGCACCCAGGTTCGGCCCTGTTTACGCAACACACCACTGAGGTTCTGCTTCACAAACTGCGTGATACGTCCAGTATCGCCTCGCAGGTACTGCGACAGCAAAGGCAGAGAAGCATCACTCTGTTTGTTCGGTGAGAACGGCCAGCGGTCGTTAAAGTCATGCTCCCAGTCTCCAACAATGGTCTGCTGCCACTGGTTGTTAATGCTGGAAGCGGTCGGGGAAAGCACCTGCTGCCAGGCCTGCGTCATCGGCTGGACAAATACCGTTTGTCCGAAGCCGCTCCACTCCTGCCCCAGACTCGCGGCCACCAGGCTACCGTAATCGCGGGTGTCGGTGATATCGACGGATTTGCCCTGGAATACCGTTTCCGCCAGTGCCTGCATCATTGCTTGCGGGTCAGCGGCTCCGGTTACTTGCTGTAGTTTCAGACGGACCCGGGTCACGCGGGTGAGGAAGGTCTGCAGGCTCAGGCTGTTGTTGCTGTCACCTTTGCTGCTCATCAGGTTCAGCACCGGCATGAAAGTGTCATCCATCGGGCCATGCGGACCGCTGTTCTGGTCGATGCTTTTCTGCTGGTCGCTGTTGAGGAGGTTTTTGGCCGATTTCACCAGTGAGTCGCTGAGCGCTTCCTGCTGCTGGCCGGTCCGCCCCTGAATGTTGAGGGTGTTCATCAGTGCCACCAGCGGTGACTGACGCACATCGGCCAGCAACGTCAACTGGTCAATCGCATCGGAGAGCGTGGCGGCCTTCTGCCAGCGCAGGCTGTTGAGAAAGTCGAGCCAGGCTCCAGCATAGTCGGTGAAATAGCGCTGTGTCAGATGCGCCTGGAGGGTTTGCGGGGAATAGTCCTGACTGACCGGATGTTTGTTATCGCTAAGTACCCAGTCGATTTCCTCGCGGCGGGCGTTTGCGACTTTCTCTATCGCCGGTTTAATCGCATCTTCCCAGGCCTTGCGGGTAAACATCCCCGGCACCACTTCATCGGTGGTGAACAGCCGGGAGGCATCGGTATCACGGGTCATATCGGTCAGGCTGAGGTCGGCGTAATTATTGGCGACCTGTGACAAAACTTTCTGATACAACGCAGCTTCGCCATTACGCATACCGATGGTACGTAGCAATGCGCTGCGGCTGGCGGAAACCAGCGCCATATCGGGCTTCATCGCCCATTCAGGGTGCTCCGGCATATGCTGCGCCAGGAAAGTCAGTTGCTGATTACCTTCAAATTGCCATAAACCGGGGCTGATACCCTCACGACGCGGCCAGATACCGAGAGTGGTTCTGGCAAAGAAATCTGCATCCATCTTCTGCGGACGAGTCAGCATCAGGTACGCTTTGAGCCAGTTATAAGCATCCTTACTTTTCGCGCTGCGCTGCGGGTCATTCACCGGCAGACTGTTCCAGTCGCTCAGTGTTTTCGCCAGTTGCTGTGCAGCACCATCACGCAGTGACGGCAGTGCGATACGTGCATACTGCGGCCACAGGGCATTGAGCTGTGCCTCGTTCTGACTGAGCCCCATTCGGCTGTACCACGGCACTCCGTGCTGCTGACGGTAATCGAGCTGGTCGATTTTGTGCTGTAACTGACTGACCGCAATCATCCGGTTATCGCCAGAGAGTTTCGGGTTCTGCGCGGCCTGCACCAGTTGCTGAGATTCACTGATGGCGCGATGATTAATAAACGCTGAGAACAGCAGACCGCAACCCACCACCAGCAGGACAGCCAGCGCCAGGCGATAAAGAATACGCTCCGGGCTGAATCCGGCGCGGGCGATATGCAGGGAAGGCAAATCGTCGAGAATGGCTTTCCAGCTATTATCTGGCAGCCATCGCTGGGTATCAGCTTCCTGTGCTGCCACAGGAGGCGCAAACATCACCCCACGCAGTGGCACCGCATACGGCCCTGTGAGCAAGGGCAGACTCAGACGATAGAATTGTTTCGCCGCCCCTTCACGAAGTTGTGCGGCCATCTGCAGCAGAAAAGCAAAACGCGTGTCGGTCACGCCCTGCTGGATACCGGGCTCTACCAGATGCGCCGGTAAATCCTCCAGCGAGGCCACCAGTTCATCAGGTGTACTGTGGGCTGGCAACAGCGTACCCACAGGCTGAGTGACACGTCCCTCCTGAGCCCAGGCATAGCTCTGCACTTCCCACAGATACAACGGCACCTTCCAGCCGAGTTTTTTGTAACGCTCCGTCAGCTGACGGGCAATGCTGTCAGTCTGCATGGCCTGGCGTAAACCTGCATCATAGGCCAGCACAATGGCACTGACCGCGCAGCGCTTAAGTTTTCTCAATGCGGTCAGGCGGACACTTTCAGCCCCGGAGGTCAGGTTACCGCCCCAGACAGCCACCACACCGTTAGCTTCAAGCCATTGTGCTTCGGTAATCCCCGGAACAATGAGTCCTGCCTGGTGTGGTGTACCGGTAATCACCACAAAGCGCACACTGCGTTTCCAGTAACGCCCGTAACGATGCTTCAGGTAATCCCTTATCTCCTGCACAAAAGCCGGTTCTGCGTCTGTTTTTATTTTTTTGTTTTCTTCTGCCGCTCCGGGGGATTTGGGCTGTCGCTGACGGTAAGTTCGCCAGAGTGCAACAATACCGGCTGTCACAGCCACCACCACCAGCCAGCAAATTGCCTGCTGCTGCAGACTCAGATGCCAGCGGGGACCAAGCCACCAAAGCAAACCCGCGCTGACCAGACCGGTCACCGCTATCACAATCAGACTGCCAGAAATACGGGATGTGGGATTACTCATTAACAAATGCTCCTGCACTGACGCTGCAGAACGTCCGTGTATGCTGTCCTTCGTGTAATAAAACCTGCGTTCCCTTTCGGTATTGCGCCATCTGCATCATCAGGGAAATCGCAAAAAATAATTCCCCCTCACCGGTTTTACCCAACCAGTGAGGAAGATACTGTTGTGATAATTCGGGGGTTAGTACATCGGGATTCGCGTCACGCAGACACGCCGCCCGCGCAATCATGAATGAAGGGGCGTTTACCATTGCGATCTCATTGACCCACAAATCAGCGGCCTGTAGTGCCAGCGGCTGGTAGTGCAGAAATTGCCGTGCCGCGTCGTTAAATCCGCCAGTTGCAGTCATCGGACGATGCAGGGTACAGCGTACCGGTAATACCGACTCTCCCTGAGAGGGTTCCAGTAACCAGGCAGTTGCGCCCTGAGTAAACGCCTCTTCCTGCCAGTCTGCATGCACCACCAGCGTTCCGGTTTTGTATCCCGCTTCTGCTGTGTGCTGATAAACATTGCTGAGCGTACTTTTTCCGCTTTCAACGGCAGAAAATGCATTCAACGGCAGCCCCAGCGCGTCACGAACCTGGTGGAAGTCGCGGCTGCTGATAGTTTCAGGCAAAAGAACCAGGAGTTTGTATGTGCGAAGAAAAGTACGGATTTCCGGTAGCATTGGTACAAGCAACTCGGTCAGCAAAGCAGTATGCCCCGGATAGTTCCCGAGGCTAAACGCGTTATCAACCGCTACGGGTTGCGGTTTGAGTGAAACGGCGGGAAGTTCACGCGGGAACAGTGCATTGATTGCCAACACCGAAACACCTTCCTGTGCCCAGCGCCGCCAGTCATGCTCCAGCAGACGGTTATACTCCGCAATACCTTCGGCATGCTCACCATCGACACCGGAACGAAACAGCATCCAACCAGCCAGAAGCGCACAAACCAGCCCCCAGGCAATCACGCTACCAAAGGTATATAGCCAGATTCGACTGTCTTTAAGCAGAAACCATCCGCCAACCCCAAACAGAACAATCAGCAGACACGCAACCGAACAGAGCCGCCACCATAATGACCAGTTAGCCGGTTTTACATCAGGGACGGGATCAGGTTGCGGGATCTTCCATTCCATTAGCGATCCTTAGCCTGAAAATACAGTATTGGGAGTACTGCTGATGACCTGGCAGCCACACTCACAGTAGTACTGATCAAATGCCAGCTCACCACTGTCAGAGCGCCATTGCGGCGTACTACCTGTAATACGGTTGATGCCATGCCCCTGCTTTGGGCAGCTGACCAGATCGCCAATACGGGATGCAATAATCCCTTCAACCTTGATCGTTGAAGTTGCCGAGATCACTTCACCACCACTGGTGAGTTTGTCGCCTTTGCGGATGATGCCTTTAGACATTGGAGATCCTTCTCAGTAGTAATAGTAATAGCTTAACCAGCTGCTTTTATCGGGCATAATGCGATCTGCTTGCTTCGGCGGTCCACTTTTTAACATTTTCTTTGTGAGTTTTTTTAGGTTTATTTTCTCAGCATTTTCCAAACCTAATGCTGTGAATATTCGTTGAGCCATGATATTCGTTGGCTTAGGTTTTTTTAACATTTTACTATAAATAAATGGACAGCTTATTGCACCTAAAGCTAAAGCGACTACACATACACGCCAAAGACCTTGAATATATTGATAACTAAAATGAAAACCATCTGCAAAAACTCCACCTACAGTAAATAATCCAATGATAATTATAGGCAAAATAAAACACCCCCAAGCTTCAGAAGTAGCTCTTGCACGAACACCTTGATAACACCGTGGCAAGACAGAAATGACATTCAAATCAGGGATAGCCAGTGCGTAGACTTCGTAGTGTCCATTTTGTTTAGTCGCTACAAGCTCAACGTAATCGCCTTTCTGTGCGACGACCCTTCCTAGCCAGCCGTGAAATGAAATTCCATTAATCTTTCCTTTAACAAAATCGTAGCCATCACTCATACGAGTTTGCTCTTGAGAGTTAACGGAAGCAGCTGCTGACTCCCCGATCATCGCCAATAAAACGCTCCCCCATTGGCGGCGAGATTCTTGACGAGAAAATTCTTCAGGCTCATATTCCCTGTCGGTAAAATAACCACGAACATACAAAATTTCGATTTCTTCTAATATACCACTTAACTTTATCAACCCTTGTTTTGGTGGCAACACTGGCAACGGAGGTTTATTTCCTAGGGTTTTATTTAGTTCATACAATTCAGCTTTGGCATTTTTTATTTTCTCATCAACATCCAAAGCAGAGTCAGGATAATCTTGTTTCCACTGCATATCAACTTCAATACTAGTTTCCAGGGTACTTTTTCTGCTTTCTAATGCATTGAAGTCTATAGCATCTTTGATATGGCGAAGAGTGCTCATTGGATCACCTTTAATGCACTGAGTAAAGTTTCTTTTTGTTTTTCAATTTTATTCTTGCGTTGTTCATTAAGCCCAATGTACTCTGTCGAAAGTAGCTCCTTTTCCGCCTTCACCCCAAAGACTGACTTCTCACACCAGATTTGCAATTCATTTCCATAATAAAGAATTAACAACTGATCTATTAGATATAATCCAATCATAACCTCCCATCCCGCAATCCATGCAATAGATTCCATTGTTGCAAATGCCATTATTCTTGTAGTGAGAATGCCTCCACTTGCTATCAATTCCCGTTCTATAAGCAATACCAGAAGTTCATTAAGCGCATTTGCTGCAATTTTCATGTCAACACCAACCTTAACAGCAGAGAGCGTAATATACCCCCACCGTTGCTCACCCATTATCTCTGAGACTCCAGCAGAAACATCAACAGATAGTGTTAATATTGAGGCAACTGAACCAGCCCCTGCACCAGTCCACTTAATACTGCTAGTTAAGGTCTGATTTTTGATTCCATGTTCGATTGCGGGCATCACAACAGATGTAGTTGTATTGATTGTACTAGCTAACGCCGAGAGGTATTTACTCAGTTCTTTAGCATCTGTAGGATTGTCCGCTTGTTTTTTTGCCTGATTTTTATATTCTAGAATGTTGAAAAGTAGAACAAGAAGTTTGATCCTTGCTTTCTTGAGAACTTTTTCACCCTCAGCAGATTGAGCAAACTTGTCAAAATTCACTTTATATTTATTCAGATTGTTCACCCGATTCTGAGAAACGTCGTTGCTAACGTTACTCAGCACTTCCTGCCGATAAACATCGCCAAACTCAAGCTGTGAAACTGAAAGTGCTACGGCGTTATTAAACGGTACACCCGACGCAACTGTTATCAGCGACTTGTGCAACATTTCTGTCATACTGTCAAGGCCGTTTCCCAGACGGGTATAGCTAAAGAATCGATCGCCCATCGTGGTCAGCTTGCGATCGGTATGGAGCATGGCGCGGGACCAAGAGGATGTGGGCGATGGATTTCCCGCCACAATATCATTGGCTTTTGCATACGCCTTTACGAATTTATTGCTCAGCGTAGAAATAGCTGCCAGATAAGCTTCTTTATTCGCTTTTGCAGGGTTCCCCCTGGACTGGCTTAACACGTTCATAAACGGCTGTGTTTCTTCAATGACTTCAGGATTGTTCAGCATCCATGAGCGCCAGACAATATTGTTGGCATCCGTCGCTGCATAGGCATCAATCTGTCCATCCAGATACTCTGTACCCGTATCCGTTAGATTCAGCGAAGCCATCGCATAATCCACGATTTCCTGATAGCTCAGATTATCCTCAACACGAGTGGAATAAAAATCCTGACTGCAAAGGATGAAATGCGAGTCTTTCAGCCACTGCACGCGCAATGCTGCCAGCGTTTCCAGTTGCTTCGCCAGTTGTTCGCAAAAAGACGCATGACACTTATGAAATGCCTCTCTTTTCTCCTGGTTCAGACGCCCGTTATATTTCTCCCAGTCATGAGCAAATTCCGTTTCACCTGATTTGATCGCATTGATATGGGCTTTGCTTCGCAGTTGAGCAATATCTTCATCACTATTGTGGCCCTGCGTCATACCTGCAATGATGCCCATGTTGTAATCAACATCATGCAGCGCCTGAGCCCGATTGAGTTCTCTCAGCTGGTTTTTTACACCGTTTAACCAATAATCAGAGGCAAACTCAATCGACAGATCGTCCATCCATGCTTTGTGCAACCCGGCAAAATCATCCCCAAATCCTGCAAGCTCATGAGCAATACCCACAGGATCTTCAATTGCCATCACTAGCGGAGTGGTGTCCTTGCCGTATTTATTCTTGCCCTCATGCCTATTCTTCAGCGCCTGCATGGTACGGGGAGCTCCGCCGATACGGCTCTGGCTCCACGGATAAATGGTTCCCTGGGGTTTGACGTCGTGTTCTTCAAAGTTGTACCAGGGGGCTTTCGGTTCGGTCTGACTGATACGGCGGATCGTCGGGTTATACGGTAGCTGTCGCGACGGATGGGTCATCCCGCTGTCTTTATAGTCCAGAATGCTTTCCAGACTGCCCGGAGAGGCAGCAGTAACCCCAAGCGAATTGGCTGGCGTTGTCCACTGCCATGATTCCAGACACTGCATACGCTTTTGACGCAAATCAGCATCACTGGCGTATCTCTCCAGCGTTTCCGACATCCATTTGGACGGTGAGAATGCAAGCCAGGTGTTTCCTTCCAGCGCCATTTCATCGAGGATCATCATTTCCAGATTGGTAGCCTGATGTTTCGGTGAGCTACAGTCCGGGGTTTTCTTGGGCTGGGCATATGCGCCTGAGGGCTGTTTCCACAGACTGCCATCTTCACAAATCGCCCAAGCATCCCAGTGCTGGCTGAATTCATAGAACACATAGATAAAGCCCTGCCGCATGGCGCGTAGTGCATAGCTGTATCCAGGAACCGGTTTGTAGGGTTCAGCATTTGCCGGTGTCGCCCAGGCAGGAATACCGCCTGTGATATTGTCGGTGACGACAGCATAGCGGGCAGGAATGAGCGCAGGTCCTTTCACCATGCACATCGGGCAGTTATTCATATCAGGGATAAATTCGGCCATTACTGATTCCTTTCATTCAGTTCATCGCACAACTGCGGATAACGGGCTTCGGTCAGTACTGTGAGGCAAGCGATATAGCTGGCTTTCAGGTCACGCTCTCTCGGGGAGAGCAAGATCCGCACATCCGGATGGGTATCGAATTGTGGATGCCAGTGCAGGCAATCCAGCGCGAGTAACTGCTGGTCACGTTCGTTAGTAAAACCATGTTGTGATGCAGCCCGTTCAAGTGCGTGACAGACAATGACAGTAGCCGCCTCCTCATCGTGGCGTTGGTGATGAATGTGCAGGCTGCGATAACGCTCAAGAGTCCGGTTAACTTTCCCTGTCACCTCAATCATTGCTTCATCTTCCAGCGACAGTGCCAGCGAGAATGACAAAAACGGTGATGAAGACGGAGTATGTTCACGGATT
Source organism: Pantoea sp. sgz302252 (assembly GCF_047713085.1). Lineage (NCBI taxonomy): Bacteria > Pseudomonadati > Pseudomonadota > Gammaproteobacteria > Enterobacterales > Erwiniaceae > Pantoea > Pantoea sp. sgz302252. The sequence goes on along the minus strand of NZ_JBLFJW010000026.1, from coordinate 22,153 downwards.
ACTATCTGAGCGTCACCGTCCGGATAAATCCAGTGGCTGAGCACACCCAACCAGCGCTGATGTTGCAGGGAACTGAAGTGTGACCAGAGCACACTGTGAACAGCCGGGTCGTAGTAACGCAGCAATATCTGTGAATGGTCACTCAGGGATTGAATAGCGGTATTGCCCAGTTGTCGGGCAACCGTTTCGGCATCAAACGGGCTCAGCAACCAGCCACAGACTGCACGACCGTTCCCCTGACTCAGATGGTCAGGATGCAGTTCCGTCACCGCAAAATCTATACTGCTATTGAGCAGCGTTGCCTGCTGTGGGTTATCCATCTCAATGCTGATAAGCCACGGGTCGCTGTCACGGGTCAGAGATTCATGTGGTAGCACCACCGGAACGGGGTGTTCTGCTACCAGAACCCGAACAAACGAATGTTCAATATCGGCAGGCAGAGAAACAGGGTCCACCAGCAGATACAGGTTTTCACCACTGTCTTTCACGGCTTTTGTTATCGCGGTATGCAGCTGTTCCGCGCTGCGCTGACGTGCGCCATCACTATAATCATAATCCGTCATTATCGTTCCCTCTGTCACAGTGGTACGCTGGCGTTTTTGTTGCCCGCCGCTTTGAGAACGATAGACGGGCAGTGCTCAGGCAGGGTAATGCTGCTGGTCTGAGAGGCGGGACCGAGTTTCTCCAGCGTCCCGCATTTGATACTCACGTTACCTGAACCGCCCTCGACGATATTGCCGTCTTTCAGCTGTATCCATGCCCCACCACACTCCAGCAACAGTTCGGTTTTGGCCGAAATGGTGACCTTGCCGTCCTGACTGGTTATCTGCAGGTCCTTCTGAGCGAGCAAATCCAGGGCATCACTTTGCGCCTGAATGTCCACCTTCCCGGCGGCTGCATAGAGCTTGATACCGGCCATTTTGGCGAACAGACTCAGTGTGCTGCCCACGGCCATTCTGAAGGCTTTTGCGATGCTGAAATCTGCATCCTGCCCGGTGGTGGCAATCAGATTCTGACCGGCAGCAAGCTGGATGCTTGCCGGGGTGACCTGTGCGATACCTGATGGCGCTGAAAGCAGTAATGCCTGCTGTTGCAGGTCTTTCAGGGTGTTGTTGAGCAGTTCGGTTTGTTTCTGCACATCTGCCAGTTCAGCTTTTGCCTGTACTGCTGCAGTACGCAGACTGGCGGCTTCCTGCATCGCAGCTTCCAGTTCCCTGAGCGCAGGTTCCATCTCCAGCAGTTTGCCCTGCGCCTGTGGCTGAGCATCGGCAGTGATGAACACCCCTTTCGCCGCACGCATGACACCGTGACCGTCAGTACGCAGTTCCGCCCCTTCGCCACGCAGCTCCTTCGGGTTGTCCTCCAGCACGTTATAACCAAGGTTCAGCTCACTGTTTACATGCGGGGTTGAGAGGTGAACATGTTCTTTCTGGCGTTCATCCTGCAGACGTAGTTCGTTTGCCGCCGGAGTACGCAGAATATTGCGCTTATAGTTCTCAATCGTAACGTGGTCAGGATGCTGAGAATCATGCAGAGCAAAGGCGATAAACGGCTTGTCCGGATGACCGCCGTCGAACATCACTGAGACTTCCGTTCCGTCCAGCAGTGGCAGGTGCAGGCCGTAGGTGTCACCGGCATAACTACGCGCCAGACGCAGCCACGGGCTTTCGTATCCGGCTTTCCAGTCTGCCTGGTCGAAGTCGAAGCGCACACGGTAGCGACCCTGTTTGTCTATATGGCTGTAGATATCGTTGGCGGTAAGGCTGGTGACACGCGCCGGTAACGGCACAGTAATGCGCGGTCGGGCTTTAAGTGGCGGTCGCCAGTTGAGCTGGTCACTCCAGGCCATCCCCTCCGCGTGCAGCTGATAGTGTGAGCTGCGTGAAGCCGAGCTGGTGATGGCGGTAATCAGTATCCCTTCAGCAAAGGCTGAAGGAACGTGGCTGCCCTGTGGCTCCAGTACCTGACCGGGGGCAATAATGGTGGCGTTACTGTCGAGGCTCAGCAGATGCTGGCTGTTCAGCGCCCGCTCATGATGAAGCCGGGAGTAAAACTCACCGGTTTCAGGCGTGGTCTTCTGCCCCTGATAACGTTCCCCGGATGAAAGATACCCTTCGGCATACTGATGGTTATCTCCGTAAGTAGTTTTGTCATCATCATGGGTCAGGTCAGCCTGGGTGGTCAGTGGTTCACCGGCGCTGCGATAGTTATAGTCTTTATGGGATGCCGAGCGCTCCACAACCTGATGATGGGCCTTGAGGTGCCAGAGCGATTCCTGTCGGCTGTCGTTGGTGCCAGAGGGATTCACTGCGGGGATTTTTACACCATGCTGCCAGTCGCGACCACTGTCGGTGAAGGTCAGCACCTCGTGCTTTATCTCCGGGTCCATCTCAAAGCGGTAGCCGATGCCCACTTCCGAGAGCAGGCATTCGATAAACTCCAGGTCCGTCTGCATAAACTGGGTGATCAGTTCACGTTTTGGATAGCTGCCGCTTAAGCGAAACTCAAACAGCCAGCCCGGCCAGTTGTGGTTTTTTCTCAGAATTTGCTCAACCACATCCGGCACAGACTGATTCTGATAGATAGCAGTACGGCGGGATTTACCGAGAAGTTCGAGGCGCGGACGGAAGGTCAGGGAATACGTGGCTTCGTCACGGGAGGAGGACAGACGGGAGAAATGGGTGATAACGCCGTGTACCGAGCGCTGCACTTCCGGTTGTGTCGTGATACGCAATGCAGTTTGCGGCAGGCTCTGCATGATAAAGGTGACATCCTTCATCAGCATCAGTGACGGGTCGATATCCTGATTTGAACTGGTAAGCACGATATCGTAGCGGTAACACTCGCTCAGCGCTTCGCGGGCATCAAACGATTCCACATCCAGCGGGATATCGCAGCCTTTAATCTGCAGGTGATAGCGGTTGAGAGTGTCAGCGTTGAGCACGGGTGGCAGTGAGGTCATGGCGGAGAGTCCCTGTATAAGCTGAAGACCTGAGCAGACGGAATGCTACCGCCCTTCGCCGTACACCCAGGCGCATCAGGTCAGATTCTTTAACCCGGTACACCACACCATCAGTTGCCGGGCATTGTGTGAAAGCGTTCACTCAGCCAGACAAAGCACTCAGCAGGTCATTGTGCAGGACGTAATCAAGGCCGCAGTACAGCGCGACAACTAAAGCCGCCAGCACCACCGTATGAAACAGCCGCGAGCGCAGCAGCCCACGGCGCACACCCGGACGGTGTTCAACGATTAACGGGGAGGATTGTGGCAGTTCAGAGGCTGGCACCAGTGCATCGAGGGATTCCATTGCCTGGCGGTGTTCGTCTTCATAACCGGTAAGAAAGCGACCAAACCCAAAGGCATAAATTCGCTGGTAAAGTACCAGCAGGCGCATATCGGGGTCAGTCTGACGCAGAAGCTTACGCAAAGCCTCAGGAACCCGTTCACCTGCCCGCAGCGTCCCGAGATAAGCACCTTCAAGTGGAGCCCGTCGCCAGACGCGATTATCGGCATCCGGGACACTGTTCATTACCGAGTGGTCAAGCAATCCACACTGGGCGTACTGCAGCTGCTGAATAAAGTCGTCGCTTTCCCTCATTGCATCTAGGCGCGACTTAACGTCTTCGACCAGCGCACAACCCCGGCGATAGAATGCCTCATCGCGCACCAGCCCTTTGTCATGGTTCACTTCCATAACAAACAGAAAGGTGTCCTGCAGCAGGTCATCAATCAAACGTATCGGATCAGTCGCGGTGGTATCACTGGAAGAAGGCAATGAACAATGTCCCTGTTCTGGTTGAGGTTTATTCAGTAACGGGTCAAAAATAGATCAGCAGAAAACAGGAGTAATCCGAATAAATGATACGAAATGTAAATGCTGGGTGGTATCAGTGGGATAATACCCGTGAAGGCTGGGCTTGCGGAGTTTATTTTAAAATAAAATAATCACTCTTAAATGATTTTTAATATACGACTGGTAGAGGTTTGATTCACAAAATAAATGTCCCCTGCAAACATATCACTGAAAAACATTATTCCCGCCCTTAACTCCATTTAAGCGACATTAAATAGTTTTCAGGTGGAACAAATGCTGTGTTTCCTCGCCATGAATACTTTCAGCACACCATCCACAACGAGTGAGCAGCTGCTGCATACCCGTAACGTTACCGGTTATTTTAGCAAGCAGAGGCTGTAGTTGCTGATTGCAATTTCCACCAAATGCCGCTTCGAGCGACGACTCAGACAACAATATCGCATTGGTCAGCGGATTCATTTTCACAGCGTAACGGCCAGACCATTCGCGGTCACTGAGCACATTATAGGTCCACTCCATATTCTGCGCGGTTTCCATTGCGAACTTCAGTCGAAAGAGATCGTTCTGTTCAGACAGGTCACCGGTACTTGATTGCCACAGGTATTCAAGTTTTCCGGGCAAATTGGCTTTCAGCCCTAACGTGCGCCCCTGTTTCAAAAGCCATTCGATATCTTTGGCGGTATCACGATGAAAGCGGCGTTGCTTCTGCGCTGTCGCCACAAATCGCCCGCTAGCGAAATTCCGGATAATTTCGGCTCCTTGCGGACTTTCGACTTGGCTTGATGTGTATCCAAAGGCTACACTTGGAGCCATGAAGGAAAAAGATGCCGGAATGCGAATCCGTGTCGAGCGGGAGCTTCGCGATGAATTTCTCAAGATATGCCGTGAGCAGGATCGCCCCGCCGCGCAGGTCATTCGGGAGTTCATGCGGGAATACATAGCGGCGAAGAAATCAAAGTATGCTGGTCAGACCGAGAATGCCAGCGGCAGGCCAGTTGCTCCAGAAGGTCAAGAATGAATGCCGTAGAGAAAGCCGTTCTTGGCGGACAAGCTTACGTTTGCATTCATTCAAGCGTTTAGAGTGAAAGAAGCAAAATATATGAAAAACGAGAATATAGTTCAGAAAATTTGGAACCTTTGCCACATCCTTCGTGGTGATGGGATCAGCTATCACCAATACGTGTCTGAATTAACGTATCTCCTTTTCCTCAAAATGGCGGAAGAGAATGGTGTTGAACGTCTTCTGCCATCTGGCAGCCGCTGGAAAGACCTCCTGAGTCATCCTAAAGATGGCTTGTTGGGTTTCTATCAGGAGACGCTGACCCACCTTGGTACTAGCGCAGAAAGTGAAACGATCCAGGCAATATACGCCTTTCCCACTACGGTTTTTTCGCACGACGAGAACCTTCACGCCGTAGTACATGGCATCGCCAAAATTGATTGGAATGATCTCTCGGGTGATAGATTTGGACACATCTACGAGGGGCTTATCGAAAAGAGCTCGCAGGATGTGCGTTCTGGAGCAGGTCAATATTTCACTCCAAGGGCATTGGTTAATTCCATGGTGCGAGCCATGAAACCAAAATTGGGTGAGATAATTCAGGACCCAGCGGTTGGAAGTGGCGGATTTCTAATTGCAGCCGACCGGTTCGTTCGTTCTGGGAATACGAAACAGGCATATGAGAAAACGCCCCCGAAATATCAAGGCGTTGAAATTGAAAAAAATACACGCCGAATTTGTTTGATGAATACATTGCTTAATGGCCTCGATGCCGAGGTCATATACGGCGATGCGCTGACGGATGACGCAAATGGGCTCAAGCCCGCCGATCTTATTCTTGCGAACCCGCCATTTGGGAGCAAGGCCGGGAGCAGACGATCGCTTCGCACCGATCTCCCACACAACAACTCCAACAAACAATTGGCCTTCCTTCAGCACATATATCTTGGCTTGAAACCGGGTGGACGCGCTGCGGTCGTTTTGCCGGACAATGTGCTGTCAGATGATGGCGTCGGCAGAATAGTGCGGTGCGATCTAATGGATAAGTGCGATCTACACACAATTCTGCGGCTCCCAACGGGAATTTTCGCAAGCGCGGGCGTCAAGACAAATGTTCTGTTTTTTAGCCGTGGCAATAACAATAAGAAGGATAATAATACGGAGTCTGTTTGGCTTTATGACTTGCGTTCAAGCATGCCCGTATTCGGGAAAACTACGCCATTGCTCGATACGCACTTCTCTGAATTTGAGAAATGTTTCGGAAATGATCCGCAAGGTAAGTCAAAGCGCGTAGATCAAGGAGAAACAGGCCGATTCCGTTGCTTTTCACGACGGGAAATTGCTGATCGAGATGATAGTTTGGCTATTTCTTGGCTGCGCGATGAAAGCGGCGATGACGAGGATGCTGCGGAAACTCCAGAGGAGATTGCCGCTCTGATCCTCTCTCATCTTCAATCGGCAATGAATGAAATTGAAGCCGTCGTCGGAGAGCTCATTGAACCTTCTGAGGTTAACGAATGACGATGAGGGAAAAATTTACGCAAAAAATCCAGTTGGTTTTGGTAGTTGGAGCAGACGTCCTGGAGATTAAAGGATTCAAAACAGCGCAGCTACGGCTGGCAACATGTCCGTGCCGCAACATGGGTGGTGGGCATGAGTGATTTACCAAAGGGGTGGGCGTCTACACCACTGAAAATGGTTGTCGAGCCATATGAGAGTATTGATCCTAGGCGACAACCTGAGAGGCAATTTCAATATGTCGATATCGGCTCCATTGATAATCGGATACAGAAGATAACAGAGCCAAAGGAATTCCTCGGGCGGGAGGCCCCCTCTCGTGCACGTAGGGTGATCAAAACTGACGATGTTCTATTCGCAACGGTAAGAACATATCTGAAAAACATCGCCCTAGTAACGGAGGATTTAGATGGCGAATTAACGACCACTGGAATTGTACCACTTCGTGCCAATAACGCGATAACACCAAAATATCTGTTCAATTGGGTTCGTTCTGAACGCTTTATCGCATCTATTTCAAAATCTCAAAGTGGAACGCTTTATCCTGCGGTATCGGAAACGCACATTTTAGACGCAAAGGTCTCTATTCCCCCCCTCGCGGAGCAAAAGAGGATAGTTGCTAAGCTTGATGAGTTGAATTCTCGAACGGCTTCCGCTCGCGATGCACTCGATCATATCCCAGCATTGATTGAAAAATTCAGGGCGCGTGTTTTGGCTCTCTCTTTTAACGGCGGATTGATCGGAAAGATGGAGAGCGAAACGACCTTACCCGAAAGCCGATGCTGGAACTTACCAGCAGACTGGCGCTGGGTAAGATTTGAGGAGGTTGCTACTGTTGCTGCGAGTTTGGTTCGCCCGGATAGCATTCTTGCTTTGCCGCATATTGCACCTAACAATATCCAAAGCGGCACGGCGAAGCTTCTGTCGTATCAGACGATTGGAGAGGACGGCGTCACAAGTGCCAAACAACGATTTTATCCGGGGCAGATTTTATATTCAAAAATTCGACCTTATCTCCGAAAAGCGGTGCTTGTCGACTTTGACGGCGCTTGCAGCGCAGACATGTACCCAATAAATGTTGATTCGCAATTAGAAGCAAAATTTTTGCTTTATTGGCTTGTTAGCGAGGATTTCGCGCAGTTCTCTGCCTTGCGTGAAGGACGTACTGTACTACCAAAAATCAATAAAAAAGAGCTCAACAGCACGCCGTTGCCATTGCCACCAAAAGAGCAACAGGCAGAAATTGTCCGTCGGATTGAAACCGCTTTTGCTTGGCTCGACCGTGTATCTGACGAATACACTGCAGCATCAAATCAGCTTCCTAGACTTGACACGTCTATTCTTCAAACAGCATTCAGGGGAAAGCTTGTTCCACAAAATCTGAATGATGAGCCCGCCTCAATCCTGATCGAGAGGATAAAGACAGAAAGCGCGGCAATAAAGAAAAAAACAAGCTCAGGACGGGCGGCAGCGCGTCCCAACAAGCCAGTTAAGAAAGGGGCGAAGATGGCGAATTTGATTGAGGTTATGAAATCCAAAGAAGGTTGGGTTTCCGCTAGTCACGCAGCGCAAGCGTTGGGCATTGGCGATGGCGCGGCATCTGATGCTGTTGAGGAGTTTTACAACGAGCTGCGGATACACCTGCAAAATGGTGACCTTGAGGTCGAGCGTCGGGGAAATGAAGACTGGTTGAGGCTGATGCCGATCAGTGAGGAGTGATCATGCGTATCGATTGGCTATGGATTGGCGAATATAAAAACCTGAAAAACCTGACGATTGACTTCGCTCAGGGGCATCTGATTACCGTATTGATCGGCAGAAACGGGACTGGCAAGTCGAATGTTCTGGAGGCAGCTACAGTTCTTTTCCGGGACCTGATCATGGGTGAGGATGGGAAGGGGAACAAAAACAAACCGTCCTTTGCTTATCGAATTTGCTATCAGATCAAGGACAAATGGGTTCGCATCGATGCAGATCCAGCGGGTAAGGAAGCATATCGCATTAAGCTCGCGACCTATAATCCCGATGCTAAATCTCCGCCTTCTGCCCTCAGCTTTGATGAATCCCCCGGCGAAGCCTTGGCTCTTTCCAAGCTGCGAGATCCAGATGACGGCTATCTGCCGAGGTTTGTATTTGGCTATTATTCAGGCCAAAGTGAAAGGATGGAAAAGGTTTTCCTCAAATATCTCGAACGGTACGATAGAGACCTGCGGGGTGGAAAAAATCCTGGCTTGAAGCGTCTGTTCTATGCACTTCCAGTTCATAGCAATTTTGTTTTGCTGTCTTTCATAGTGAATAACGCCGAGTTGACTGACAAGTTTTTGCAGGAACAGCTCGGCCTTGAAGAGGGGGGAATCGAATCCGTTCTCTTTGTTCTTAGACAGCCATCATGGACATCCAATGACGGCGATCCACGCTTCTGGAATGCACGTGGCGTCGTATCCGATTTCTTGGCGACACTTTACGATATATCTCTTGCGCCATTGCGGATCACCCGCAAGGAAAAGGTCAGCCTGTGGAACTGGCGAAAACTGGAGTTCTTGTATCTTTTTGTGAAAGACCTTTGTGCACTGCGCAAGCTGGCTGGAGGAAAGAGCACCGCCCAGTTCTTTCAAGATTTGGAAAGTACCTATGTTTCTGAGTTAATCGACGAGGTACGAATCAGGATCAAGCTGCGGAAAAATGATGGGTCTGTTACATTCCGTGAATTGAGTGAAGGCGAACAGCAGCTCCTAACTGTGCTCGGATTACTTCGTTTCACTGCGGAAGAAGAAAGCCTGTTTCTGCTCGACGAGCCCGATACACACCTTAACCCAAGATGGAGCGTCGAGTATCTTCAACATATACGCAATTTTCTGAATGTGAATGGTTCAGAAAAGCAGAATAGTCACGTTCTTCTGGCGACGCACAATCCAGTTGCCGTAGCTGAGCTTGAGAAGGAACAAGTTCAGATTCTTACGCGTGATAAGGATACGCAGACGATCTCGGCTGCGGAGCCGGATACGCACCCGCGTGGAATGGGCTATGCGGGGGTGATGACCAGTGAAATGTTTGGATTGAGTGCGGCCCTAGACACTCATACCCAAGATCTGCTTGCGAGGAAGCGCCATCTCAGCGGACAGGATGTGCTAAGTGAAGATGACAGAAAAACGCTGAAGGAAATCAACGAAGAGCTCCAAACCTACGGGTTCCGCTATGAGGTGCGCGATCCCGAACTTAAAGAGGCATTGCGAAGGCTGGATCAGGAGGCGATACCAGTAAGTGAAAGGGAGGAGCTGCCTGGCGAGGCTGAGAAAGCTCGCCGTTTAGTTCAGAATGCCTTGAAAAAGGGGGGGAATTGAGACGTGCGCTATATTAATCTGGACCAGTTGGAGTTACCAGATGGCTGGCAGGTGCGCGCAGACGCCGCTATTGCAGATGAGCCTGGAAAAATTAAAGATCACTCAGATGTTTGGCGCGATCTAAAACGACCATTAATGAAGCTTTCGCATAACAAATGTTATTATTGCGAGATTGTGCAGGAACGGTCTGATGGAGCAGTAGATCACTTCCGTCCAAAGAGCAAATATCCATGGTCGGCTTTTAGCCCTTCCAATTATAGATTTGCATGTACATTCTGCAACAGTGTGCGGGCGGATAAAGAAAGCGAGAAGACAGGGGGGAAAGGCGAACATTTTCCCCTCCTCGATGAGACTAAGCGTGCAACTTGCTGTGCAGATGAGACAAATGAAGGTCCAATTCTTTTGGACCCGTGCAAGCCAGACGAACCCGGCCTTGTAGATTTTGACGAGACTGGAAGACCTATACCGACATATTCTGAGGAGAAACATGCCGGCCGCAATAGGCGAGCAGCTGAATCAATCAGGCTTTACCACTTGGACCACGCTGATCTTGTTGACAAACGCAAGACGCTTGCTGTTTCAATAACGCGAAAGATTGATGCTGCCGATAGGTTATTTCCTCAAACAGAATCTGGAAATGTGGATATCGATAATTCGTTTTCAGAACATGTGCGTGCTCTTGCGGATTATATTTCCGAGGGTGCGGAGTTGTCGGCTTTTGCTCGAAGAATTGTGGCCGGCCGCCGAGATGTTTTGTGGGTTGAGAATTTGCTTCGCTCGGCCTGAAAATGATCTACTATCTCAGCTTAGACGGTTGTCACGCTTCGCGACGCATTTCATGTATAGATTGACACCAATTCGGTTCTGAAAAATTCAGCAAAAATAAGTGCTCTCACAATAATGGGCGATCTCTTGGGTTGCTGCTTTTCATCTCCACCCTCGACCGGCAACTCCAGTATTTCCGATAACCCTCGCGTGAGGGCCATTGCGCTCGTTCGAGATGGCTTTGCTAGCAACGATAGGTCCGAAGTTTCTCCTCAGCCGGATCGCCTCGTCCCTGTCTTCAGACTGACTGACTGACTGACTGACTGCCAGGAATACACGGTCATGGCCCACGAACTGGCAAGTTTCCCTGCCTGGAGGCGGTATTCTGCGATGCTTCGCAATACCGCACTGAGGTGAAGGCCGCAATAGATTTCCTCATTGACGGCATTTATCCGGTAAGCGTACAGCGAGAGCCGTATTGACAGGGATGCGTTATTCAGTTGCCGCCACTCTCCTTACTTGTAGCGGCATCATCGGCTTCGTAACAAAACTTAGAGCACGGTTACGTCCCTCAGGCATTGTAAAAATCGACATTCAAAAAAACACTATTTTCACAAAATAAATCAAACAACACACTTTAGTGCATAACAAACAAATCCACAAAATCAACAAAGCATAATCAATTGAAATAAAAGGATATTTTAAAAGAACAAAATTCAAACAATGAAAATAGTTTTATTTGAAAAGTTTTTGATTGAAAATAGTACACTGTTTACTGTGTAAATTTTACCTCAAGGATTTTCAAGATGGCTATTTTTGACAACACCACTGATCCCCAAGTACCCGTTGGAGTTGAAAACTTCCATCAAAGATTGATAATCGCAATAGGCAACGAAAGCAAAAGTTCCTTTGCTAAGAATTGCGGCATGGGTGCATCACTTCTCATGAAATACCTGACGGGGAAAACTACGCCTGGCGGTGAAAAGTTGTTGAGGATTTCACGCTACTCTGGAAGATCTTTGTCATGGCTGCTCACTGGTTTAGAAGAGAAAGCTGTTAGCTCTGAAGACCAGCGTAAGTGGTGGGGCAACTTATTCGATGCACTCACACCAGAACAGCGACAAAACATCACTGAAGCGTTTAAACAACGAGGTAAAGAAGGCACGTTTTCAAGCTATGCACTCACAGGTAAGCGTTGACGTGGCATTTTGAGCAAAACCCAGGATTGATGCTGTAAGTTCGGAGGAATGACAGTTTTTGAGGATAGGAGAACCCTGCTATTTCTGCTACGCAGAGTAGAAATAGCAGGGAGTGATATGCGTTAAAATTTATTAGCGGAAAATTTGAACCATTACAGTGGTTGTACCATTTGAGTTTTTATGATCATAAATTCGCACTCGCCCATCTTCTTCAAGCACAGCTAATGCCTTATACAATCGGTAGCGATCTCTGAGATGTGACGGTGCATAACGACGGATCATAGGACGAGCGACTTGTATGCTGTTATGGAAAGGCCCCGATATCAGCCATCCATATAAAACCTCAGCATCATCATCTGACGACCCGCAACCACAGACAAGCAGATTTATAACCTGCTGATAGTGATAAGACACAATTTGTATAGCACTTTTGATAAGGCTAACATCGACCTCATTGCTCTCATAACCGCTGAACTGATGAAACAAACCAGCAATCCTCACCACATTCTCAGGTGCTTTAGAAAGTATGCTGGGTAAGGCAGTATGCAAGTTAGTATCAGTTACCATCCGCGATTCCAGACGGTTCTGAAAACCAGCAAGGTATTCCTGTGCATCACGAGATAATGTCAGTCCTCTTGGCTTATCATTTTTAAGCATCTGCTCAAGCTGTTCGGTGATACGGTGATAAAACTTATCAATGATTTCACGGTTAACATTCTTGGGCTGAGTGTTATCTCGCTTCCCTTGCATTGAGTTAACGCCAGTAATGAGGAATCGAGGGAAGAAGCCACTGCCAAAAGCATGATTACCATAGCGTTTCAGGTAAGCTTTCAGTTCATCTGGCTGGATCATCAATAACATTGTAAAACGGCAATTATCAATGACCAAAGTGTGATCTTTACGATCAACTTCCAGTGATACTCCATCCCATGCCTGATTGTATACCGGCAAATTTCTATGCCCATGCCCTTTAAAGAAGATACCACCTTCGTCAAGCATGAGTCCCGCAGTAGCAATGTTTACTGATAGCCCTTTTAGAACGGCATCTGGTGTAGCATCGGTATAAATTAGTTTCGGTAATCTTGGTGCGACAGACTTTTGCGTATAATGAAATTTAAGTGTTTCTTTGAGCTCAGTCGTATCAAGCTTTTTCTCTGTGAATTTTCCGATCTTTTTTAATATTGCTTTTTCAATAGCCTTCCATGCTGCAAGTTCCGCCTCATAGGCTTCACGTTGTAATATGTATTCCTCCTTTACTTTCTTTTCAAACAAAAGAAATGGTCGGATAACTTCGTTGTAAACACCACTTTTACGTTCGCCCGATAATGCAATTATACACAGAAAAAGTGATAATGGACTGATACGACCATCACGATGCTCGATCATAGCTAAGCTTTGACAAGCCAGTGATATAGCGCCAAGCACTACGTCAGCTACCATTTCTACAGGAGCTTGTGAGCTTTTCTGTAACTCTTCAATTGTTTGGCGAACAAAAATAGGAAAGTGTTCAATAGGGTATTCAGGTAACGCAATTTCATTAAACATGACAAATCCTCGGTTAGTTATCGACTCATAACGAAATCGCTCCGTCACATAGTCTTAGCAACCGAGGCTAAATATATAAAACCAATCTGTAAACAGGGCTAAAATCCGATATAGTCCAATCGAATTGAGTCGGACAAAAAATATTTTTAACCGTTCAAAAAACAATCAACAAATTGAGATGAAAGCCACTTAACAACGTGATCTTACCCCCCTACCCAGAGAGATTAATTACAAATTACTTTCATCAATCATTGTTTACGCCATTCTTAACCACACATTTCAAAAAAATGCGTTGCATTAACTTTCTTTCTACCTACAATGTTAAGGAATACCACCTCACATTTCTGAAATACAAAGAAGGGTATCCTAAGTGGTAATTCACGCTCAAGATCCCCCAGTTTTTTTTTATTTCCTACTCGCCGATAATGTTGAATTCAGATAGTCTAACTCGACTCATTGTTTAACCACCCTAGCGTTGTTTCATTCTTCTGTAAATTTTTTAAGTCCCATCAGACTAAATTAACCTGCATAGGACAGATATAATTTCAGATAACAACCCTCAGTACTCTCCATTATCCTGGGGACAGCTTTTGTTCAGCAACTTCATTCCAGAAAATGAGAGGCACAACTAAGCGCAGCCCCAGCCAAATACGCCTGTGCTTTGACAATCCTGTTCGTATGGGTTACTACCATCAACGCTGGGTTTCGATAGCAAAATCTGCCGCAGCAGCTCCACCTGCTCATTCTCGCAAACTGTGCTTTCAAGTAGAGATGTCATCATCGGGGTCAGGTGCGCCAGGAAATTATGATGCGCCCCATCCATTCCAAGGGCTGAACGCCAACAATGGGTAAGCATCAACAGAAACCTACCTTCATCAAGCGTAAATGCTCCCGGATAACTCAGCGTGTCATAGTTAAGCAATAGCAATACAGTGTAGCTGGTATGACCGCTATCACTCTTCTTTTTCCAGAGATAATGAATTGTCGTATCACTAATGCTACATCCTTCAGTTTTTCGAGTACTGACATATGCAGGGATCCGTTCTTTAGCGATCCTAATAAAACGGTCAATAGCATCATCGCCTCCTTTAAAGTAAACACGTTTGTCCGGAAAATTCAGTATGACTTTGACCATTATGATATCGTCATGCTCAGAAAAAGCTTCAGTCACGACTTGTTTTACCTTTTCTTTGACACTGACTACTCCTGCTGAGCTAATTAACCCAGCACTGTGTTTAATCATTATTAATCTCGAATATTTAATGTTTTATTTCAGAAATAAATGCAATCCCATTCCTGTTTTATAAGAACACTATTTAAATGCGCTCTAAAACACGCTGTAAAGCTCCCTGTGCGATTTAATCGAAACAGTCGATAGATTCATCGAATAAATGATAGCAACGCTTATAATGCCTTCGAGACACATTACTCCATTAAGTTAATAAATATAAACTCAGAAATATATTTATTTAAAAATCATATTAACACCTGGATTCTCTGCTAAATAACAACCTCTATAATAATGAAAACAACAATTACTCCTTAATTAAAGCATACGTTAGGGGAATATCATAAAAACCCAGTCTAAAACGAACTGTAACGCTCTGTAAGCGACTTTCTTTCTCGGTTCGGTAGATTGCTCATCTGAATCATTAAATTGCTCAGAGGGCTTTATATTGGCCGATTTATTATTCATGATTACTCCCTCTCCTTTCCCGGCATCAGTAAATAATTCTAACCCTGACTACAACCAAAATTACGTTCACCATCTCCATAGACTTTAGTTGCCATCTTAGCGAAATAAGATGTACGAAACATCACAGCATCAAATGTCTTAAGTTCATCTTCACCATTGCGCTTGATCCAGTAACAACCATTAGCAGGAAATTCAACTAATCCTTCAGCATCCTCATAAGAAATTCCAATTGCACTAGCCCATGCTGATTTAATCATGTACGAAAGAGTATTCTTCTTGCTAAAGTCTCCAGGGTGATAGTAGGCATCTTTATTCAGCAAAAGTAATACATGATAATGTTTTTTGCTATTGTCACTCTGTTTAAACTCTCTGACCCAGATAAAACGAACCCTGCAAGGATAAACCTGCAAACCTCTTTTCTTCTTACGCTTACTATCAGCACATATTTTCTTGTTTAGTGATTTTATCGTGCGAGTGATAACTTCTCGATCCATTTTAATAGCATCAGCACTCTTTAATGGGAATCTAAGATCAATTCGTATTGCTAGTAATCTGGAATATTCCCTCCTAGCCTTGTTAATAGTTTCCTCAGCCCTAAGAATATATTCTGCATGAAGCTCTCCCCACTTAGCCGTCATATGATTTAATTTTTCCTCAGTTAGATACGAGTAGTTCATCAGGCATCACCTTTATTATGCGTTATAATTTTATCCATAAGTTTCACTTTCACTGACATGTAATAAATCAATCCATGAATAGTTGTTATTGGTTTTATTTAACATTGATGTATCTTAGTGTATAACAGATATGAGCATTGTTATTACTTATAAAACAAATATTACCTATCCAATACTATTTAATACTGCCTGAGACTTGACCGCATGGCCACAAAGCCAGATAACATCAATATATCGAATCAACACATCACTTAACATCTTAATTAAATTTGGGCGAAAGTTATTTCCACATAATATAGATGCATTAATTTATAGACTATCTCAAATCTATATCACCCCGATGAATAAATAACCACTATTTAACTCAATATCAACTTTGAGTAGTTATCGGAGAAATAACGACATGAATATCCCCATCACAGGACCTTTACCTTCAGGTCCTTTTACTCGTGAACAGGCAACTGCTGTTGCAGAGGTTTATACCAACGTCACCATCGAAGACGACCAATCAACTCATTTTCGTTTAGTTATCCGCAACGATGAAGGAATGATGGTCTGGAGAGCATGGAATTTTGAATCAAACGCAGGCTACTGGCTGAATAAGTTTATCGCCAGCGATGGTCGTCCTCGCGATCTATCGAACACCAACGCTTAGTAAACCACCAGTAACAATCACCTTCACATAAACAGGCTGCGTTCCTCCGGGAGCGTGGCCTTTTTGTTTTATATCAATCGAAAGGAGTATCCCATGCGTTTAGCCTCTCGTTTTGGCCGCATTAACCAGATACGTCGTGACCGCCCTTTAACTCATGATGAACTGATGAACGTCGTCCCCAGCGTCTTCGGTAGCGACAAACACGAATCGCGCTCAGAGCGATACACCCACATACCGACGATTACCGTTCTTGAGAATCTGCAACGCGAAGGATTTCAGCCCTTCTTCGCCTGTCAGACCCGCGTGCGTGACCATAGCAAGCGCGAGCACACCAAGCATATGCTGCGTTTACGTCGCACCGGTCAGATTGCGGGTCAGCAGGTGCCTGAAATCATACTTCTTAACTCTCATGACGGTTCATCAAGCTATCAGATGCTGCCGGGGCTCTTTCGTGGTGTCTGCACCAATGGGCTCGTCTGCGGGCAGTCGTTTGGCGAAGTGCGTGTTCCACACAGGGGCAATGTGGTGGAGAACGTGATTGAAGGCGCTTACGAAGTCCTGGGCGTGTTTGACCGCGTTGAAGAAAAGCGTGATGCGATGCAGTCGCTGGCACTGCCACCACCTGCACAGTATGCACTGGCAAATGCAGCGCTTGAGTACCGCTTCGGTCAGGACCACCAGCCAGTAACAGTATCGCAGTTGCTGACCCCACGTCGCCGGGAAGATTACAGCGATGACCTGTGGACGGTTTATCAACGGGTACAAGAGAATTTAATAAAAGGCGGATTGTCAGGACGCAATGCCAAAGGGCGCAGTAGCCGTACCCGAGCCGTCACTGGTATCGACGGTGATGTGAAGCTCAACCGGGCGCTGTGGGTGATGACCGAGAACATGCTGGAACTCTTTCGGGGTGCCAGAGCCGCCTGAAAACACGCAATTCAATTATCGCTTCTGCAGTCAGTCCTCATCTCACATCAATCACCGATTAATCCCCTTATTTTTCAGGAAATTTGTTATGACTAATAGTACCCAGTCGCTCTTTACTCCAGACGCATCTGTTTCGATTGCAGATCCGAATCGTATTACAGCAACACCAGTTGCCGATGAAAACCGCATCATGTTCTGGCCGCAGCACTTTGGCGACATCCCACAGTGGCTGATACTGGAGCCACGCATCTTCGCCTGGATGGACCGCCTGTGTGCCGATTATCACGGTGGCATCTGGCGTTTCTATACGCTCAGCAACGGAGGCGCATTTATGGCCCCAGAGTCTGACGATGATGAGAAATGGACGTTGTTTAACAGCATGAATGGCAACAGGACAGAGCTAAGTGCGGAAGCGGCAGGTATCGCAGCCTGTCTGATAGAATACAGCCATCACGCGATGCGCACCGAATGTGATGCGATGACGGAGCACTACTACCGTCTACGTGATTATGCGCTCAGTCACGCAGAGTGCAGTGCCATTATGCACATCATCGACTGAGCGGAGGCGCGATGCGTACTTATGCCAAACCCGTTCAGCTCGACATGTTTCCTTTCTCCTCGCCCACCAGCACGTTTCCGACCATTTCGCTTACCGCACAACGCACCATTAAACGTGCAATCCGCCTGCTGGATAACTATCTGCGCCAGCCGGGTGTGACCTTCAACTCCAGTACTGCTGCCCGTGACTGGCTGCGTCTGCAACTGTCCGGGATGGAGCGGGAGGTGTTTATGGTCCTGTATCTCGATAACCAGCATCGCCTGATTACCCATGAAACCCTGTTCTCCGGGACTATCAACAGTGTTGGAGTCCATCCCCGCGAAGTGGTGAAATCTGCCCTGAAGCATAATGCTGCCGCCGTCGCACTGGCACATAACCATCCCAGCGGACTGGCTGAACCCAGTCAGTCGGACCGCAGAATGACGGAGAAACTGCAACAGGCTCTCGCGCTGGTTGATGTGCGGGTACTGGACCATTTCGTGACCGGCAGTCACGACATTGTGTCCTTCGCAGAACGGGGCTGGTTATGACAGTGGCTCAGGACCATCAGGCAACATTTGAGCGCAGTATAACCCTCATTCTGCTGGATAACGGCGATGATGCTGTTTATGTCTTTGGTAAATGCCTGCTTTGTTCGGATTATGCCAGCGGGGATAAATCCGTTGCAGAAACCGGCGAAAGACTGGCAGGCATTCTGAACGTACCGCTCTGGCAACTCACACTTCCCGTCCCTGATGATGAAGAGTGGTGCTGGAACGATATCATTGATGTCCTCGTCAGAGGTGACTACCCGGAGGTACTGCCATCGTGAAAATCATCAGTAAACGCCAGGCGATGACTATTTACCGCAAATATCCGGGCTCCCGCCTCTTTCGCTACTGCACTGGCAAATACAAATGGAGCGGCAGTATCTGCCATTACGCCGGTCGTGAGGTACAGGACATTACTGGTGTACTGGCCGTCTTTGCTGAACGCCGTCAGGACCGCAATGGTCCGTATGTGGTACTGCGTAGCGTCACGCTCAATTAATAATCTCTTCATCTAGTTAAGGAATACACAATGCAATCGCAACATTTATCCGGTAAACCACCGGAGGACATCCCTTGTATGCAATGGGGATTAAAACGCAATATAACGCCCTGCTTTGGTGCTCGTCTGGTGCAGGAAGATAACCGTCTGCATTATTTGGCTGACCGCGCGGGATTCAGCGGGGCGTTCACCGACGATGATGCAATACGCCTCGACCAGGCATTTCCGCTCATGATGAAGCAACTTGAGCTGATGCTAACCAGCGAGGAGCTTAACCCTCACCACTCGCACTGCGTCACGCTCTACCACAACGGGCTAACCTGTGAAGCCGATACACTCGGCTCCTGTGGGTATGTTTATCTCGCGATTTATCCCGGCAAACCATCATCGCTGTAGCCTGAACCCTGGGTATCAAATTTACTCTCAGAGAGAAACCAGCCTATGCAATCACTCTTATCACCCTCACGGGCGGATTACCCCTGCCCGTCGCCTGTCGAAATCTGGCAGTTACTCCTGACCCATCTGCTGGAGCAGCATTATGGCCTTACCCTCAACGACACGCCGTTAAGCGATGAAAACGTCATTCTGGACCAGATTGAAGCCGGGATATCACTTTGCGATGCCGTCAATTCTCTGGTTGAAGAATACGACCTGGTACGCACTGACCGCAGTGGATTCACTGTCATGGAGCAGTCACCGTTTATCAGCAGTATCGACATTCTTCGCGCCCGCAGGGCAACCGGTCTGATGAAGCGCAGCAGCTATAAAGCCGTGACCAGCGTTACCGCCGGTCTTCGCAGTTAGGGAAACAACCACTAAGGGACAACAATGAAAATATCAATCAATGTTGAGGCTGACGGTATCAACGTTCTCGCGCTCAATATGGGAAAAATTGCAGTTGAAGTCGATGGCGTTGAAATAGAGAAACTTATCGATATCGCCAATGAAAATGGCTACTCGCTGGCGATTGCTGATGAACCGGGTGAAATCGTCATTGCAGATCCATTACCTGCAGCAGCGAGATTCAACGGTATTCAGTGCAGCACCGCCCATATCACCGAAGAAGACAACATGCTGCTACGCACGCTTTCACAACCGCACCAGCCGTATGACGACGCGGAATGGATCCACTACACCGGCTCTGGCTATCTGATCCGTCTGGATGCGTGGGCCTTTCCGGTGCTGCAACTGAAGCGCCGTGGGCTTTCAAAACCCTGTCGGAAGCTGGTTGTCACGTTGATACGCCGTTACGGGCTCACCTGCATTCACCTTGATGCCTTCGCAGAGATCCTGCCAGGCTTCGTCACTTTCGACTGGTGAACTCCATCTACCCAATTTCTCCACGGTAACACCATGACGCTAACCACTGAGCAAGGGCTGCAGATCCTTATCGACTGGCTACAGGACAATATCGACTGTGAAACCAGCCTGATTTTCGATAGCGACAAAGACCAAACCCAATCCGCTGATTTACTGCCTTGCGTGGAACAGGCTCTCCACGATGTAAGGGATCTGCGTCACCTCCAGCTGCTGCACAAATCCGGCACGCAGTGATCTCCACCACCAACACCTCAACCGCATAAGCGCCAGCCCTCACCGGTTGGCGTTTTGCTTTTATGCGACCTGTATAAAGGAAAAACAAATGTCTGACATACAACCTCACCACGAACCCGAAGTTTTGACTGAGCATACTGGAATCATTAGCTCCACCAGCATTGAGCGCATCGTCACCGGGCGTAATGCTGCCTTGAGTCTGATAGAAATCCTCATTCATCAGCTTGCAGATATCTCGACGCTAACCCTGAGTATCGGTGGCAAAACCGCCCTGGACTGGGCTATGAAGCAGGATTTTCGCTGCGGTTGCTGGCTGATGGAAAAATCAGAAACGGCGATGAAAGTCATTACCCGCAATATCGATCGCGGTATCTGGCGTGATTTGATGAAGAAATCCGGCATGATTTCATTGATGGACGCACAAGCGCGTGACCAGTGGTACAACAGCCTGGAGAAAGACGACATCCCTGCCATCAGTGAAGAGAATATCCTCAGCACCTTTGAGCAACTACATATGAGCAAAGCAGAGGTATTTGAGCGTGGGATCATCAACGTGTTTAAAGGCTTAAGCTGGGATTACAAGAGCAACAGCCCCTGTAAGTTCGGAAAGAAGATCATCGTCGAAGGGCTGGTTCAGTATGACCGCTGGGGATTTCATTTCCGTCATGGCCGCAGACGTGAGCAGTTATCTGATCTGGATAGGATGTTGAATCTACTGGATGGTAAACCTGTTCCAGAGAATCGCAACGATCTTGCAGTAAGACTGGATTCCCATATCAGCAAACAACATTCCTCCGTTTTCGAAGACGAGTACGTTTCGATACGCTACTTCCAGAAGGGAAGCGGGCACATTACTTTCAAGCGTCCAGATCTGGTTGGCAAGATTAATGACATAATTGCGAAACACTACCCAGAGGCGCTACCATCAAGAACTAATTAATCTCCCGGCTTTGGTCGTAGGGAGAGAAAATTAGAGTGGTAAAATTTTTAGGCACCTCTTTAGGCACCAAAGAAAAACTGAACTGATACTACTCTTTTTAAAATCAATAGATTGCATGACCAATTCAGACTCCGCCAGCCCACCAAAATTCTTGGTTGATGGTCACCAGAACCTGAGACGAAGTCCTGAAAGCCCGCACGGCGTAAGCCCTGCGGGCTTTTTTGTGCACAGAAAACCCCCAGCTAGGCTGGGGGTTCAGTAAAGCTTTCAGCTTTGAGTCGGTTCTAAAAACCCCTTTTGATTTGTTAAAACAGGTTGCGGTCTGGCAACTGCAAACATTCAACAAGAAATCAAAAGGGGGTCCCAATGAGGGACGAAAAGAGCTTAGCGCACACCCGATGGAACTGTAAATATCACATAGTTTTTGCGCCGAAGTACCGAAGACAGGTGTTCTACGGTGAAAAACGCAAAGCGATAGGCAGTATCTTAAGAAAGCTGTGCGAATGGAAAAACGTGAATATTCTTGAAGCGGAATGTTGTGTGGATCACATCCACATGCTTCTGGAGATCCCGCCGAAAATGAGTGTATCGGCTTTTATGGGGTACCTGAAGGGCAAGAGTAGCCTGATGCTTTATGAGCAATTTGGGGATTTGAAGTTCAAATACCGTAACAGGGAGTTTTGGTGCCGAGGGTATTACGTTGATACGGTTGGAAAAAATACGACCAGGATACAGGAATACATAAAGCACCAACTGGAAGAGGATAAAATGGGTGAGCAGTTGTCGATCCCCTATCCGGGTAGCCCGTTTACGGGCCGTAAGTAATCCATAGATGCAAATGTCAGATCGTGATGCGCCTGTTAGGGCGCTGCTGGTGACAGAGCCTTATAGGCGCATATGAAAAACCTCCGGCTATGCCGGAGGATATTTATT